>JBCCYK010000193.1:0-12902 GCA_039189905.1 Planctomycetota bacterium | reverse complement strand
GGCAACACGACGATGCCGCCTGTGGTGAATTCCTCGAAGATCACGCCAGCGACAAACCGCTCCGCAACGCCAACAATGGGATCCGGCGGCAAAAGATTGACTCCCTGTTGAAGACGCTCACCTATCGTGAGCGGGAGATCATCCGATTGCGATACGGGCTGGGTGACGGCTACACCTACACCCTGGAAGAGGTCGGACGCATCTTTCAGGTCACCCGCGAACGTGTTCGTCAGATCGAGAGCAAAGCCGTTCGCAAGTTGCAACAGCCGTATCGTGCTAAGTCGCTCGTTAGCTTCCTCGATGGTGCCGAAGTGGCGGTCTACGAAGGCAGCGAAGCCCTTTGATGGCCGCGTTCTACGAACGAAGCCCAGTCTTCAACGGGCGGTCCTGTTCGACCAATTCCATGCGAATCCGCTCCCGATGCGGTGTGCTTGGAGCACGGGAAGCTAACCGGTGCTTTCACACAGCGGGATGATCTCGCTTGTCGAGTTCACAAGTTGACGAATCGACACTTGGGAAAAGGCCGCTTCGGTTTGTGCGTAGGCCTTGTCCAATTCCGCGTGAAGCGGACAGAGTTTGTGATGCGACTCAAGGCCGAGCGGACACTTGGTGATCCGTTCGATAGGATCCACGGTATTGATCACATCCAGAATGCTGATTTCGTCCGAGGCTTGTGTCAGCTCGTATCCGCCGCCAGGACCGGGACGGGATGTGACCAGCCCATTGGCGGCCAAGTCCTGAAGAACGCGTGTCAAATAGCGACGAGGAACCCGGGTTTGTTGAGCTAGCACGTCCGCTGACACGGGCACCCCTTCACGGCTGCCCATGCAAGCCACGGCCCTCAAGGCGTATTCGGCAGTCTTCGACAGCATGATTGCGACTCAATTCGATTCACCCGCTGAGATCTGCACCTTGACGTGCAGATAAGAGTTCTGTACCCTTCGGTATAGGAAGGAAGGTTAACCGGTCGACGTGCGCCCTTCAACAGCGACGCGGCCATCAAACGAGCCAGCAAGATGAAACGAGTCACGTGCGTCCTACGGTTCCTGGGGTTTTTCGCCCTGTTGGACCCAACGGCATCGGCTCAAAGGGTGACGTACGAGCGCGAACCGATCCATTATGCCGATGCCGAGGTCAATGACCGCGTTGCAGTCTTGGCTGACCAGGTTCTTTCCGGTGAAGTCACGCTCGAATTCGACGAGCGTTTTGGGTATCTCAAGTCCGTCCTGGATGCGTTGGAAGTGTCGATCGCTTCGCAGACGTTGGTGTTTTCTAAGACCAGCCTCCAACTGCATCGGATCTCGCCGCGACGTCCACGTGCGCTGTATTTCAACGACGATGTCTACGTTGGCTATTGCCAGCATGGCGATGTGCTCGAGTTCGCAGCGACCGATCCCAAACAAGGAGCGACGTTCTACACGCTTTCGCAGGACGAGTCTGAGCAACCCCTCTTCGTCCGTGACAAGGGCGGGTGTCTCTCATGCCATGCATCCAATCGAACGCAGGGTGTCCCCGGCTATCTGGTTCGCAGTGTCTTTGCGGACGCCGCAGGACGGCCCAAGCTTGGCAGCGGCACCTTTCTGACCGACCACACCAGCGAGTTTCGGAACCGCTGGGGTGGCTGGTACGTTAGCGGCAGTCACGGGACGATGCGTCACATGGGCAACTCCATCTCCACGGAGGAAGAGCATCTTTTCGACCGAGATTCGGGGGCAAACGACCTGGACCTCCGTGACAACTTTCGCACCGAAAACTACCTCACCGCGCACAGTGACCTGGTTGCCTTGATGGTTCTGGAGCATCAGACGCAGATGCACAACGCCATCGCCGCTGCGAACTATGAAACGCGGTTGGCGCTTCACCAGTCCTATCAGATGAATGAGCTGCTGGACCGACCGCAGGGGCACGTCAGCGACATCGCGAAGCGTCGCATTTCGTCCTCGGCGGATCGTGTGCTCCGCTACCTTCTCTTTTGCGACGAGTTTCAGCTTTCGGATCGCGTCAGCGGGACCACCGACTTCGCGTTGGAATTTTCGGCGCGTGGTATTCGAGATGCGCAAGGTCGTTCACTTCGCGATTTCGAGCTGGAATCGCGGATGTTCCGGTACCCCTGCAGCTATCTGATTCATTCCGAAGCTTTTGCAGCCTTGCCGGACGCCGTGCGTCGATTGGTGCTGACGCGCCTCAGAGCCATCTTGGATGGAAACGACGATTCGGGCGATTTCGCTCACCTTGTCCCCAAAACCCGGCATGCGATCCGAGAAATCCTGGAGGACACCTTGCCCGAGTTCAAGCCCGTGACGCTCGCCCGAAGGGACTGAATCGGCGGCGTTCGGGCCCCAGGCTATCCCTGAGGGCGAAAGGGGGCTTATGCGTCCATCCTCGGCGCAATCCACACAGGCCGCATAGCTGATATCAGCGGGCTGATTTGCCGGGACGTTTCAGATTCAGTCTCTTTACGTTTCCAAGTCGCGTGTGTGGCAACTAGGGTTCTGTGAGCTCGTTTGTGGCTGCTGACGATCAGCGGAGGACGAGCAGACGTCTGTCTCGATTCCCAGATTTCCACGAGGAAAAAACGTGAAGAAGTTGTTCTTCTGCACAGCGGCCGCGATTGCCGCGTTGTGCAACGGCGCGGTACTCAGCGCCCAGTGTTGCGAAGAGCCCGCCTGCGGTGATTGCGGCTCGTCCGTCGTCGCTGAGGGCGCCGTTGTCGCCGGTGACGGCGGTTGTGGCCCCGTCATGACCACCCAAACGGTGATGGTCCCCCAAGAAGTGACCGAAACCCAAACGGTGACGGTTACTGAGATGCAACAGGAAACGCGTGAGCGTTCCTACACCGTTACCAAGTGTGTTCCACGCGAAGAAACGCGTACACGCACGGTGACCAATCAGGTGCCGCGTGAAGTTGCCAAGACGGAAACTTACACGGTGATGGTCCCCAGCGAAAAAACCGAGACCTACACGGTTCAGGTTCCCGTGAAGACCGAAGTCGAAGAAACCTACACGGTCATGGTTCCCACAACGGAAACCAAGACGGAAACCTACTCGGTTCAAGTGCCAGTCACCACGGAAGTGGAACAAACCTACACGGTGCAGGTCCCTTATACCGAGACCGCGACGCGCACCTACATGGTCAACGTTCCCTACACCGAGATGGTGGAAGAGTCGTATGACGTGTGCGTTCCCTACACGGAAACGGTTCAACAGACGTACTCGGTCAATGTCCCTTACACGGAACAGGTCGAGCAAAGCTACACGGTTCAAGTTCCCTACACGGAAACCAAGACCGAGTCTTACACCGTTGCCGTGCCCTACACTGAAACGATGACGGGCACCAAGAAGGTTTGCCAGCGAATTGCGATTGAAAAGACACGCACCGTTAGCAAGGACATGGGCAGCTACCAGTGCGTCACCGAGGAAGTGCCCGCTTCTTCCTGTGGCGGTTGCGCTCCTGCTGCGCCCGCATGTGGTGATGCTTGTGGCGGTTGCGGATCCTGTGGCGGCTGCGGCGACGCATGCGGTTGCGGTTCCGGCTGTGGCGAAGTGGCTGCAGCGCCCGCGCCAGCCTGCACCACAACCGTGACCAAGAAAGTTTGGGTTCCCAAGGTTGTGACGGAAGAAGTTCCGTACACCGTTTACGAAACGCAAATGGTTGACGAGCCCTACACCTACGAGGTGACGAAGACTCGCTGCGAAGAGCGTACGCGTGAAGTTCCCGTCACGAAGTACCGTGCCGAAGAGCGCACTCGAATGGTTTCGATCAACAAGTGCCGCACCGAAGAGCGTACTCGCGACATCCAGGTGCAGAAGAGCCGCACTGAGACGCGCACGCGTCAGGTCGCTGTCAAGAAGTGTCGCCAAGAAGAACGCTCGGAAGAGTACGAAGTCACCAAGTGCCGCACCGAAGAGCGTACTCGTATGGTCAAGCAAGTCAGCTGCCAAACGGAGGAGCGCACTCGCGAGTACAACGTGACTGTCATGGTTCCCGAAGAGCGAACACGCATGGTCAGCAAGTGCGAAATGGCGACGGAAGAACGCGAACGCACCGTATGCGTCATGGTTCCCGAAGAGCGTACTCGTGAGTACACGGTCACCGAGTACGACACCGTTTCGGAAGAAGTTCCTTACACGGTCACCGTGATGGAACAGGTCTCCGAAGAGAAGACGGAAACCTACACGGTGTGTGTCCCCGTTCAGGTGGAAAAAGAAGTCGAAGTCACCAAGACCATCATGGTCGAGCAAACCGTCGAAGTGCCGGTCAGTGGTGGCTGCGGCGGAGCAGCTGTCTCAGCCGATGGCTGCGGCGGCGGATGCGGTGACAGTGCTTCCGCCGGTTGCGGTGGATGCGGCTGTGGCTGCTAGACCTTAAGAATCATCTCGATTCACGTGGAAGCACCGGTTTTCGATTCCTCGGAAGCCGGTGCTTCTTTTTTGTTGGGGTCCAAAGGGGTGCCACCGGGTTGACTGGGTTGAATCCTCTCTCGAAGAAACCGCATTGGCACCTCATCCTCGCTGTCGTGGTCACGACGAACCACCAAATCCAATGCCTTTTGCCCGGCAGTCTCCGCGTATTCCAGGCGGAATGCGATCGGCCCAGCGGGCACCCGCACCCAACGTGACAGTTTCTGATACGGGTGTGGAAGATCGTTGTCGATGATGACGTCACCTTCCAGGTAGAACTTGCTGCCATCATCGGAGCCCAATTCGACGCGATAAAGTCCACTCGTCGGGAACTCCAGGTAGCCCTGGAAGACGATCGCATACTCCGTTGCTTCCTCATCCACGATTCCCTCATACGTCACTGTGTCCGCCACGCCAGTCGATTCGGGCTCAAGTGTCGCGAAGTCGGGCATCATGGGGAAACGCCCGCGGTACAGCGAATAGTCCAGCCCGTCGGTGAGTGGCAGGTCGGTGATGGGTTCGTAGCGATCATACTTACGACAAACCAGCTCCACTTCCCTCGATTCGTCACCACGGGCGAACCGGCAAGAGACGCTTTGGCCCACCCGCTTGCCCGCAATTTGCATCCGATAATCCAGATCCGAATGGACTGCCATGGAGTCGACCGATAGGATCCGATCGCCCGGCAGGATGCCCGCCTCATCGGCTGAGCTACCAGGGCGAACCGATGCCACGACGCAATGGTTCGAAAGCGGCTCTAACTCAAGTCCAACCTCGAATCCGCCGGTCTCTTCGGCTTGCAACAGATAGGGGCCCAGCAGACGAATCGCGTCCACCGGGATGGCCCAGTTGATGGCTTCCTCATCGAAGCTTTTTTGCGAGACAACGCCGATCAACTCCCCAAGTTGGTTTGTTAACGGGCCTCCCGAATTCCCACGGTTGGTGCTGGCATCAAATTGAATGAATGTCGAACGTCCGCCCGTGCTGTTCACTTGGGTTCGTTTCGCCTCGTCCAGATCGTTGCGCCAGTAAGACTTCACCAGCACACTTGGCCAAGACGGGTCAATCGACGGTGAGTTAACGATCCCGGTGGAAAAGACAATGCCGCGTCCGCTCGGGTTGCCTGCGACCAAGATGGGTTCGCCCGCCATCAGGTCGTGGCTACGACCAAGTTTGACGACGCGATCGACCGACTCCTCGGGCACCTTGATGATGGCCAGGTCTTTTTCGGGTAGGCGACCGACCACGCGATAGGCGACGCGCCGCAATCCAAACAATGCAACACCTGGATACGAGAGGGTGACATGATCCGCGGTCAGGATATAACCGCGCGGGTGAATCACCGCCCCGGACCCCGAACCCAGCTTCCCGTCTGGAGCTTGGCTGAACAGCGGCACGACGGCGGATCCAATCTGTTCGATCAACTCGACCGTCGGTGTCACGCGTCTTGGATCCTGCCCCCAACTCGAATCGTTCTGGCCGACATAGAGCAACGAGACGCATGCGGCGAGCAAGAATCGATCGCGTCGAAACACGATTCGAGACGGAATACTTCGGAGTGGCTTATCGTTCGACGCCATAACGTGACTCGACAATTCAAGTGATAGAAAACGCTCAGTGCTTCGGCGAACGAAACGCGGCGTACGAGATCGGTTGCATGGAGTTGAATTCGTAAGGGACCGGATGTCGCAATCCTTGTCGTTCCAGATACTGCCGCATCTGGCGTCCCCGCGTGATCGTGAATGGTTCCGAGAAGAGCTTCATCTCCGGGAGGTAGATGCGTTTCGCGAACTGATCCGAGCCATGGAGGTGGATGAGTTCGCGTCGCAATTCGACTCGGCGATCTCTCGCGTCGATCATCAACTTCGAGTTGTTCTCGAGTAGCTTGGCCGCGATGTTTGCTGTCAGACTCTCGTGATCACAGACCAACAAGGTCATAGCGTCTGTGCTCATCATCGCCTCCCAGTGATCCTCTGTCAGATCACAACCAGTCAGGTTAATTCGTTCCATGGTGTTGACCGCCATCAGTCCTTCCAAAGAAGCCACTGGAACAGGAACGTTTTCAATCGATAGCTCCGACAACTGCGACAGACTCGCCAACGCTTCCAAAGCGGCCTGGCTAAGCTTCACTCGGTCTAAATGCAACCGTCGAAGAACAGGGATGCGCTGGAGCCAGCTTAGCGTTCCCTCGTCGACCGTTGTGTCGTCCAGGCAAAGCGAACGCAGCTTTGAAAGACGCCGCCATGATTTGGTGATATCATCATCCAGATTTGCTCCGGGGAGATTCAATTCCGTTAAGCGATCAAATCTGCCGATCCGTCGCAAACAATCGCGGCTCAAATTGCCATACGCAATCGTAAGGTGATCCAGACGAGTCGCCTCCAACTGGTCGAGTACCTGATCATCCACGTTCTTGCCACCAGCGGCAAACACCGACAGTTGCGGAAGCTTGCCAACGAACGCGTTCTGTGGCCACTCACCACCGATCACCAATCGTTTCAGTCGCGGCATGTTCTCAATATGTAACGAACGAGGACTGCCTGCCAATTCGATCTGGCCCGCGTAGCGACGCAGATTGACAAACGTGACATCACCAACACCCGCCATCCTTGGTGACTGCACGTGTCTCAGTTGCAAGTTGTCGCGAATGGTGATGGATTCCAATTCAGACAGATTGCACCGAATGTTGGTCATGTCCGGATGCGAGTTGAGAACCCGGCCGAGAAAGTCATTCGTTAACTCGCACTCTCCCAAATCAAGATTCTGCAGCATCGTCAGTCTTCGGAGGAACGCCAACTGCGTTTGTTCAACCTGAGAGTCGCGCAGTTCCAACTGAGTGAGAGTCTTTAGATTTCCAAGCGGCTGTAGGTCACAGCCCGTCACGGGGAGCCCCGACAGATCCAAGTTTCTGAGGTTGGAGAGCGTCCCAATCTGCGTGATCCAATCCTGGGTGGAATCGTGTTTGACGTCTTCGAGTCGCGGTTCCGTTTCAGAATCATATGAGAAGGCTCCCAACCGGAGCACTTCCAATTGCGGCAAGGACACGAGCGACAGCTCCTCCAGGTCTGTTGCATAGCAGTCGAGTTCGGTCAGGCTCGGCGCGTTCCGAATGTCGAGTTTGCCAAACCAATTGTGCCCTGGCACACTCTCAGTGGAAAACAAATCCACAAAGGGCATCTCGTTTGAATCCATGAAACGCGCTAGTAAAGGCGCATCGTGCAAGATCAAGTCGTACCGCTGCATCCGGTTGATCGCGACGTCCTTTAACGCCTCGAGGTCTTGAAGAACCAACCGAACGGGAACAGGGTTCCTATGCAGCGGATCGCTCTCCAGGGTGAGCGATCGCAGGTGGGGCCAGCCCACTAAACGCAGGGTTTGTGGTTCATCACTCGGCTGGGCTGTGAGGGACAATCGCATCAAAGAGTCCGAGAATGATGCGTCTTCGAGCCTCGCAGGGTCCACGCCCGTCCGGCGCATGTCGAGATGTAGCAGGGGCATCGACGCCACGGTGGACCACTGGCGACGACTGAGCAAGCAACCCGGCAACTCCAAGTAGCGAATCGAGTCGATGCCCGCCATGGCTGCCACCTGCGCATCGTCCAGCTTGGCGCGATACAGGTGCAGGGAATAGAGGAGTCGATTTCTTGCAAGGTTGTCATAACTTTCCACCGGCAGGTTAGGCGCCAGCAGCGTCAGAGTGCGCATATGCGGCAACGCGTTGATTTCCTTCAGTAGGACTCGCGGCGGCTTGACCAAGGCGACATCATGCGCGCGATAACACTGGTCGAGCAATATCGATGGCAGGCGGTCCACAGCCCATGTTGGAACCTCCGCGACCATCAAACCGCCACCGTACAAATGAATGTTCCGAAGCGCTCGGGATTCATGAACCCTTCCGATGGCGAGCCAGCCCAGTGCGGCAACCGGCGCCAGGATCGCACCCATTGCGGCAGCCCGATCGAACCAGGCTTGAACTCGTTCTGGGTCCCCCGCGATCGCGATACGTCGCTGCCGGTAATGCACGAACGCGCCTGCCGCACCCACCAGCACCAGCGCGACCAAAGCGTTCCAGACGAGGGCCAACGGCCTGTGATGCTCGGTCAAGTCCCGTTCAGGATTGCGTAGCGAGATCTTTGTGTAATAGCGGTTGGGCCAGCCCGCATGCACGACCTCGCTTGGCCCCAAAGCCTGGGTGTTGGCTGCGCTTTGAAAGTGACGTCCGAACCAAAAACTCCCGACGGTCTCGTACTTCATGGGCTGGTTTGCCACCCACAATAGCACCGACAAGGCGGAACAAACGATGAGAATCAGAATGCGGCTACGCAGTCGATCGGTCATCATTTCCAAACGCCAGCTCGGACAAGTTGTTGGGATGCGGCTTTCGCCCAACCACGGTTTGCCGCTGGCGATGCCGGACTGGGATGCAGGATCCGGTGAACGGAACCATGATAGCCACATTCGACTGCCGCGCGGCGCAAGCAATTCTCCGCATAGACCCCAACGCCAATCAGGGTACGCCACGGGTGGGAACGAATGACGCGTTGCAGGTGTTTGTCACAAACGGCCTGGAGAGCTTCACGCTCCGCGGCTGGCAACTTGTCCGGTGTCCGATTCCGCCCGGAATCCTCCAGAAACGCCAGGGGACAATAGTTGAAGATCATGTGTTCTTTGAAAAACGCCTCGGGTGTCCCAAAACGCTCTTTCATCAGAGTCCACAGACGCACGCCGGAAACTTCGCTACGCGAGCACATTAATCCACTTAGTGGGCGTTTTGCGTGTTGTGGCACCTCGCAATCGTAGCCGTCCACGATTCCCAGCCATTCTCGCACCAGCGCGACCTCTCCAAAAGGAATTCCGGATTGGACCATGCCCCACGGTCCCGGATTCATTCCCAAGAGGAGGTGCTGCACCGTTGGCTTCGCGAACTCCAAGTACTGGCGATGCATGGACCACGCGTATCGCAGTGGGTTGTAGACGTGGGTGACGGGCGCCTCAAACCGGAGTTGCTCCACCGATTCGGACAAGGCCCGAGCCGCCGAAATGAGCGGGCGCGACAAGGTCGCGTCATCCACGTTCGTTGTTGTCGTGCGACGCGTTGATCGCTGCGACCGCTTGGCACTCGACGGCATGGCGTTATCAATTCGCGTGAGGGATGGACTGGCTTAGAATCATGATTTTTTGCCAGATCTTCCGGCTCATGGCGGTGCTCAATTGCTCCACTTCGCTGACCGCGGCAACGGAAGCGGCGTCGTCAAAACGTTTGACGTAGAGCGCTGCGATCTTACCGGTCAGCGACAACATCTCGCTGCAGTAATCCAAATACCGATTGAGTTCCAGCGGTGTCATCTGTTGACGGGGCGAATGGGACGTGCCTTTCCAGATGGCCAGCACGCGTTCCGGATCTTTCGTCAGCTGGTGCATGTCGATGATGTGGCACATCGCTCGCAACTCGTGCACGGCAGCCAACGCTCTGCGTCGCTTGATTCGCGTCTCCAACGAGACCAAAAAATAGATCCCCGCCCCCAACAGAATCGCTTCATTGGTGCCGGCTTCCATGGTCTGCAGGAACTCGGCAATGTGCATGCCATCCGTTGGGATATCCGCGTTCTTGCGCGACGGCAAGACAAGTGCGATCACCAAGGTCAGCATGATCAACACGATGGCCGTTGCGAGCGTGTAACCCAAGACACGAATCCAGACAATCTTTTGATCGATCTGCTTGGAACGCGTGGCGGCTTGCCGGGCGATGCCCAGAAGATGGCCGCAAAGATCACACAGCCCGGACTCCGGAAATCGCTCTGAGATCCGGCGCTGCAAACGAGCCGTGGTTTCGATGATTCGATCATCACGCAGGACGAGTGGTTCTTGGGTCCCGGCGTGGGGCACTTTGGGTTCACTCATGGATCACCTTAAACTGCCAGGTACTCTTCCATCGCGTCACTCAAGACCTCCGCTGAAACCGCTTGATGCGTCCAAGAATCGATCGCGGCTGCCAACAGTGCCGCGTGCCAGCCGATTCGCGAGACGAAGGGACAACCGGCGGAGTCGGCTAAGCGACGAATCGAGAAGAACGACTCCGACTGCCAGTTCCCATTCCAGCTCAGCAATACCGGCTTTTCCTTGGAAAGCCAATTCATCACCTCTTTGGGAATGCCTTCGTGGTCAACACCGCTGGACAGCAACACCAACTCAATGTCCGAATACGACGTGACGGAAGACCAGTCTGGGCACACGATCAAGTCATGCGGCCAAGCCTTAGCAGCATTGGCCGCGCCGCGTGAATCTTCGGGCGCATCCTCGTCCGGCATTTCGGCGGATTCGACTGGGGTGGATTCGTTTGAGGTTTCGGACGCGGCTTCTTCCCCCATGGACGGCTTGTCGGCAGCGGCGTCATCGTCTCGAGTCAAACCTTCGCCCGCGCTCGCGGCAACCGCCCCTTGGTCACGTCCAACATCTCCGCTCGCTGCTGACGCCAGTTTTGAATTGGACGATTCGGCATCCAGGTCAATCGCGCGCCCCGCGACCGCGTGGTCTCCCAATGCGAGCGCAGCCGCACATTCATCGCGACCAAATGCCGTGAGCAACAGACGCCCCGTTGACGCCACCAGACCGGTGTCCGCCCAGGCATTCGAAGGCCGATGGAGTATCCGGGCGGGACTGCCTGGGTCCCCCTGCAGCACGACCCCCGTGACGCCCAGAACCGCCAAAGCATCCAAGGCCGCTTGCTGTTGATCTTGCGGCACATCAAACGAAAACACTCGCAGGTTCACGTGAGCCGCCGACGCTGCCGTCTCCATCGCGAATTGCATGGGGTTTCCGGCGACGGGATGCCCTAAAACCGCGACAATCGTTTCGACCGGCGTCACCCGCTCGCTCATGATCCTCATCCACCTGCCTATTCAATCGCCGATTCGACACGACCAAATAGCCTAGCATTGTTCGACAAATGGAAAACCGTCCCCGTCGAGGACAATCATGTCTCCGATGAGCCAATCGCTGGTGTACGTGGGCTGTGTCTTTGCCCTTCAGGTCAGCTGCGTCACCGCGACACAGGCGCGTGGGATCCGAACCCAACGCCAGTTGCTCGCGTTGGGCGCCTCTGCACTTGTCATGGCCGCCTTGCTGACGTTTCGCCTTGAACTGCTCCACGTGCTCTTGGGCACCAACTTCTTGGGCACCAACTTCTTGGGCACCCACGGGACGCCGACCGCTCGTCATTGGGCAGACAACCTTTTGGTTTGCAGTCTCGTTGCCACGGCAACGTGGTTGACGAGCCGTGTGTTCCTGCCCACAAGAATCGCCTTCTTCCGATTTTCGATCGGCCACCTCTTGTTGATCACCTGCTGCAGCGGCCTTTGGATCGCGCTGGCTCAAAGGCTCCCCTTACCAACCCCGATCTCCCAGATCAATTCCGAAGCGTTCGTTGGCCAGCTTGTGTTCATTGCGTTCTGGTGCGGCCAGTTCTGTCTACCTGTCTTGGTGGGCATCGCGGGTGCCCTCACATCATCTGGCCTCAGCGTTTGGGTCCATCGTCCATCTGCGAACCGCACGATGGAACACACTCGCGCTGCTTGGCTCTTACTCGGCGGATTGATCTCACACGTGACCTGGGTAGCAACCGCATCGGGTTTGCAGGCTCGCATGGAAGGCAACGCGGGTGATGGATTCTCAGGGTTGGTGCATTCCTATGGGACCGTGGCAATCGCTATGTTGGCGTTACAAAGCTTGCTGCTCGTACTTCCCTTTGCTCTTGTAGCCACGTCCCGTGTCATCCCTCGATTCGCCCGCCAAGAACGCTCAGAGCGAGACCCGCGCACGTCAACGCCGACTCGACCACGCTGCCTTGTCACGTCATCAGCTGGCCAAACTCAACGAGGTGTTGACGTCCGCGTCTGATCATCCGCTCTATCGGGACACGATCCAACAGCTCTCGTTGCCACTCAAATCCCTCGATAGCATCACAGCCTTTGATTTTGTCTCCAAGTCCGATTTGGTCCCTGAACACCCTCAGGATCCGTCGCGTTTGTTCGTACTTCCGGCGAGCGCTTACACGCGCTTGCACCAGACCAGTGGGTCGCGCGGGTTTCCCATGCCGGTCTATGACACGCCACAGGACTGGGATTGGTGGATGCATTGCTGGCAACATGTCCTGGATGCTGCCGACGTGACGTCGAGTGACGTGGCCATGATGGCCTTCTCTTTTGGCCCGTTCATCGGTTTTTGGTCCGCGAATGACGCTCTGGTGCAGCGGGGGGCGCTGGTGGTTGCCGGCGGGGGGCTCTCCAGCCTTGGTCGGCTGCAGATGATCGATCGCTATGAGTGCACAGTCCTGTGCTGCACACCCACTTACGCCTTGCACCTGGCCAATGTCGCCCGAGAAAACCGGCTCGACCTGGACGCGGGCAGCGTTGAGCGAATCATCGTTGCGGGCGAACCGGGTGGAAGCGTTGCAAGCACGCGTGCCGCCATCGAAGCGGCCTGGGGGGCAAAACTGATCGATC
>JBCCYK010000192.1:0-12954 GCA_039189905.1 Planctomycetota bacterium | reverse complement strand
GGTTGCTGTGTGAAAGACACTGTGGGCGAGCAGGAATGCCTTGACTGAAACAACGTTGCATCGCGATTTGAAACGGCACTACGCCCCGTCGGATGCTTTCACCGAAGTCGCCTTGGGTGCCTACCGCATCGATGTGGTCCACGGCGAGGAGCTAATTGAAATCCAATGCGCGTCTTTGTCGGCAATCCGTCGAAAGATACGGGTCTTGCTGGAGAAGCATCCGGTTCGCGTGGTGAAACCGTTGGTTCGTCGCACCCAGATCCACCGCCACCGCACACGTCGCGGCCCCGTGGTCAGCAAACGCTGGTCACCGCGTCGAGGGGCGGCGTGGGAGCTCTTTGAAGAGTTGATCTACTTCACGGGCGTGTTCCCGCACCCCAACTTGGTGTTGGATGTCCCGGTGATCGACGTGGCTGAACATCGTTGTCCCCGTCGTCGCCGACGGGGTGTGGATTACCGCGTGTTGGATTCGGCTTTGTTGAGCATTTGTGAAACTCGCGAGTTCAAAACAGCTTGGGATCTGATTGGATTGCTGCCAGGCGCGTTGCCTGCCGGTGTGTTTAACACGGCGCAAATCGCAGCAGCGTCTGATTGTCCTCGCTGGGTGGCTCAGCGGGCGGCCTACGTCTTGCGGCATGCCGGCGCTCTTGCCCCCGTCGGGCGTGACCGGAATGGAATCCGCTACGTGGTCGCCGATTCCAACCCGACCTCGTTGGCCACGCGACGATCAGCGTGAATTGGCTGCCCGCTCGCGTGCGTGGTCCTGCGGGTCCTAGCTGATTCTTCTTGTGGTTTGGGCCGGTTTTCTGCTAAGCGATCATGCTGGAGGAAGATCGTGCCGTCTCCCGTTCCAAGTTGACACGAACGTCCCTGCGGCGCGGCGACGAAATCCAATTTACTCGACTCGGATGGGACAAACGTGGCCGACAAAGCCAAGGTCGAGGTCGATCAACAAGCCAAACCGCCGACAACGCCGGGTCGGCGCGTGATGTTAGCGGGCGTTGGTGTGGTGACACTGACGAGCCTTCTTGGCTTCGCAACGATGTTCTCGATCTGGCTTGGTGGGGGTGACATCGATTCCAAACGAATCCTGCGGCTCGCATCGTCGCAGTATGTTGCCGGCAATCGAATCGTGGCCGCTGACCTGGCAAAACAAGCCATGCTGAGCGCAGGTGGGTCGGATTCCGAGACGGAAGACGAAGCGCCGCTCGAGGACTCCGAACCTGAAGCTGAACAAGAGAAGCCGAATGACGAGCAAGAATGGCAATCACTCAAGGACTTTCTGATCGGAGCTGGGCAAAGCGCGCGAGCTGACCTGGCTGGCTCGGCTCGCGAGCGGCGGGACGCCCTGCAGGAGGCGATCCCGCATTTGCAGCGTTCTTCCAAAGCGGGGTTTCCCGAGGGTCGCTCGGCCGAAGGGCATCGCCTTCTGGGTGAAGCTCTCTTTGTCAACGGTTTCGTCGACGATGCGATCACACATCTCAAGACGGCCGTTCAAGACGACGTCACATATCGCCGTGAATTGCTACCCATTCTTGCAGAAGCCCAGGCGGCCTCCGCGTTGGTTGTTCCCCGTGAAGCTTTGACAACGCTGACGCAGTACTTTAAGGAGCCGAACCTGCATCCGATCGAAATGGCCAACGCGGAATTGCTGCGGATACGTCTATGGTTGGAGCAGGGTCGCTATGAGGAAACCTCTGAAGCGATCAAGGATTTGCGTGGGCGTGTTCAACCGCAAGTGGATGCTCACCAGCAGTGGGCGTTGGATGTACAGGACCAGTTGGCATTGATCGGATCGGAGGTTGCGATCGCCTTGGCAGAAAACGACATCGCGCGTCGACGGAACGAAGGACTTGCATCGAGTGGGAACGATGCCACCTCGGCTGATATTGCTGACTCCCAGCCTCATGAGTTGCCACAGCTGGATCGCGAAATCGAACGTTTGGACGCGCTTCAAAGAGAATCTCCGCCCGATATCGCCCTAGAAGCCCGTCTCCTATCCGCGCGGGCCTTCCGCTTGCAGAAGCGCTATCGCTCGGCCTTGAGTCAACTCACCACCGTGCGAAGTCAAAGGCCGCTTGGGAGCCAGGGATTCGAAGGGGGCCTCGGTGAGATCGAATTGCTGGCGATGTTTGGTCAAGGTCCCGAGGTGGTTTCGGCGACACGGTACCTCGTTCGAGAAACCAAGCAGAGTCCCAACTTGAGTTTTTCACCGGCAATGCAATCTCGATTCACGACCATCCTGACGGAATCACTCCTGCAGCTGCGCCGCTTGGAAGCATTTGAACACGCGGTTGAAACGGCGCGGGCACTCAGTCCGATTTTCGGGGTGGCCGAATCGTCATTGCAAGAGGCCCGCGCGTTTCGTGATTGGGGGGATGCCACGCTCGCGAATGGAAGGGGCGCAGGACAGGAGATCTCGCGTGAGGCCGCTGCCCTGGCACGCCGACATTACCGACAGGCGGGGGACGCGTACAAGGTTGCTGCCAACGAACGATTCACAACCGACCAGTATCTGCCGACACTCTGGTCGGCGATCGACGCCTTTCAGAGAGGCCGGGATTTTGCGCAAAGCATCTCATTGCTGAAGTCATACCTGCAGTACGAGGAACGCGGGCGCCAGCCCCGAGGCCTTGTCGCATACGGTCGAGCACTCTTGGCGGAGGGGCGACCGGACGAAGCCATGGACGCCTTGCAAACCTGCATTGTCGAATTCGAACGTGATCCACTTCGATACGACGCGCGTCTGTTGGCAGCCCAAGCGGCCATCGATGACGACCGCGTGGAACAAGCGAGGCTTTGGCTGATCGACAATTTGAACGATGGTGAGTTGACGCCTCAGAGCCCGACCTGGCGTGATTCCCTATTCACACTGGCGGAAATGCTGTTCCAAAGCAGTGAAACCAAGATCCTAGAAGCAGAGAAGCAGTCACCCGAGGTTTATGCTCAAACGCTGGTGGAAGTGCGCGACAATCTCAACGAATCGATCCGCCGGCTGGGAGAAGCGGTTCAACGTTACGACACCACACAGCGTGCTCAGATGGCGGCATACCAGTTAGCGCACGCGCACTTGCTGGCGACACGAGGTCCCGAGTTGACTCTCAATCAAGAAGAAAACGTCGAATCGATCCAACGCGATCTTCGGCGACGCGTCGCCAGCCACAAAGCGGAAGCCCTGCGCCGGTTCGAGACTCTGGTCAATTTCCTTTCGGAACTGGCCCGTGACGAAGAATTGAGCGATCGGCAAACGGCCATCCTGCGAAACGCGATGCTGGACCGTGCTGACTTGCTGAAGGAACTGGGACGCATCGCGGAGGCCGAGGCAGCCTATCGTGCCTTGGGTGTTCGCTTCATGAACGAGCCCCCTGCTCTGGAAGCGCTGCTCGGACAGTCACGCATGGCGCGAACGCTGGGCCGCCAACGCGAAGCAGACCTCTTGATTCGCCAGGCATCGATGGTGCTTGACCGAATTGGGCCGCAGTGGGACAGCCGTTTCTCCGAAGTCACTCGCTATGACCGCGCCGGTTGGCGACGGTATTTGGATTGGATGATCCAACGTTTGGATGCCTCCGCGACGCGACTGACGAATACAAATGCAAACAACCCCTAGTGCTTTGTCCACATTTAATGTTGGGGTTCCCTAGATTAGCTGAAGGGCGTTAGCCCCGGTTATCGAGGTAAGAACCGGGGCTAACGCCCTCGGCTAATCCTAAGAACAGAATTAGACAAAGCACTTGGGAGGGCCTGAAAAAGAGGCCTGACCCCTTTTTTGAACTGACCCCTTTTTTGAACTGAATAAGCACGGATGAGATCATGACATCGATCGAGTTGATGGAGCAGTTGATTGACGATCGGTTTGAGTTGCTGAGCGAGCTGATGACGCTGACAAGCGGGCAGCATTCGGCGATTCAGGAAGGGCACATGAATGAGCTGATGCGTGTTTTGGGACGCAAGCAGCGGCTGATTCAATCGCTGGTGGAGAAATCCAAGGAACTCACCTCAGCCCGCGAGGCAACACCCGCATCCGATTCGGTGTCGCCCAGTCATCGAGCACGGCATCGCCGTTGCGAAGAAATGCATGCCGACTTGCTGCGCTTGGAAGCGAATTCCCAGACTTCATTGGAAGCGTCTCGCGATGCCCTGAACGAAAAGATGACGCGAACGGAAGGCAGCCGCCACGCCGTCAATCGCTATCACCAGGCTCCAACGCCAGATCATCAATCAACCGGTGGGAGCCTCGATTTGACATCCAATTGAGGCTCAGGCACGCCCTCAGAGGCTGTTTCATAAACCGCAAGAGCTTTCTTGGAACGTGTGTCAGAATCTTCGACATCTCGAATTGGGTACGATAGTCCCGCTCGGAGAGCGTCTTGTGCCAGACACCACGTACGCCTGCGGCTGCCGGTTGAACAACCAATACGGCCTGGGTATCGAAAATCGAAAGGCTGCTTGCCCAGATTGACCCGTTGGTCGCAATGGGCCCCTCGTCACAGGGTGCACAAGGGTCGCGAATAGAACGTGGGCGTCAAGCGCTGCCGTATTCGCGATCGACATACTTTGTGTCGACCGATCCGCTCAAGAAGGCTTCATCGCTGAGGATCCAGTGATGAAACGGCACGGTCGTCTTGATGCCTTGGACCTGCAGTTCATCCAGCGCGCGGCGCATCGTGGCGACCGCTTCGGCGCGAGTCGGCCGATGGACGATCAGCTTGCCAATCATCGAATCGTAATAGGGTGGCACGCTGTAACCGCTATAGACATGCGAATCGAATCGCACACCCAGACCACCGGGCGCGAAGAACGATTCCAGACGTCCTGGGCTTGGACGGAATCCCAGCTCAGGATCTTCGGCGTTGATGCGACACTCGATCGCGTGCCCACCGAGCGTCAGATCCGATTGCTTGAAGGAAAGCGGCTCACCGGCGGCAACCCGGATTTGTTCGCGGATCAGATCGACCCCGGTGACCATCTCGGATACGGGATGCTCCACCTGAATCCGCGCGTTGACTTCGATGAAGTAGAAATCGTAGCTCTTATCAACGATGAACTCGACGGTTCCCGCCCCCGAGTAATTCGCGCCCGCGATCATCCTCACAGCGGCATCACAGATCGCCTGCCGACGATCCTCGGGCAAATCCGGTGACGGGGCTTCCTCGACGAGCTTTTGATGTCGCCTCTGAACGCTACAGTCTCGCTCGAAGAGATGACAGACGTTCCCGTGCGAATCGGCGATCACCTGAACCTCAATGTGACGCGGCTTCTCAATCAGCTTCTCAAGATAAACCCCGCCGTTGCCAAAGGCCGCCATCGCCTCGTTGCGTGCCGCTTCGATTTGCGTTTCCAAGACATCTTCCGACTCGGCGATCCGCATCCCTTTGCCGCCACCACCCGCCGTGGCCTTGATCAAAATTGGAAATCCAATGTCTTTCGCGTACTCCAAGGCGCGCCCGGCGTCTTGCACCAAACCATCGCTTCCCGGCACGACGGGCACGTCTTGCTTGATCGCCATGGATCGCGCGGTGTTCTTATCGCCCAAAGCCTCCATCGCGGCGGGCGACGGACCGATGAACTCAAAGCCGCTGCTTCGACACATCTCATTGAACTGAGCGTTCTCTGCCAAGAAGCCATAACCCGGATGAATCGCATCGGCACCGGAGGCTTCCGCTGCGGCGATGATCTGATCGATCTTCAAATAGCTATCGGCGCTTCGGGGTTTGCCAACGCAAAAGGCCTGATCGGACAGCCTCACATGCATGGATTCCGCATCGGCTTGGCTGTAAACGGCCACTGATTCGATGCCCATTTCGCGACAAGCCCGAATCACCCGGAGCGCGATTTCGCCCCTGTTGGCAATCAATACGCGTTGAAACATCGCTTAACCGTCAACCTGCACGCGGAACAGTGGCTTGCCAAAGTCCACTGGCTCTTGGTCACTCGCCAAAACCTCCACAATCTTGCCCTTGCACTCCGCTGGGATCTCGTTGAACACCTTCATGGCCTCTACGATGCAAACGACGGTGTCCTCGGTCACCATCGAACCAACGGAAACGAATGCATCGGAATCTGGCTTAGGACGCGCGTAGAACGTCCCGACCATGGGTGAATTGATCGTGATCGTCCCCGCTGATTTGGTCGCTGCTTCCGGCTCCGATGCAGGTGCCGGCGCCGTCGGGGCTGGGGGAGCGGCGGCCGCGGGCGCTGGTGGTGCTGCCGGAACGGGGACCGGTGTTGGAGTGGATCCGCGCATCAATCGAATCCGATCGTCCGCCTGCTGAAGGTCGACTTCGCTCAACTCATGCTGCTCCATCAGCTCGACGATCTGCCGAATCCGATCGATATCAAACACGTCGCCGCCACTCGGCGTCTCGGATGCCATGCTGGTTCCTTGTGGAGGATTCGTGGAAGGGGGGGATGGTTCAAAGGAATGCGGAATCGTTCCGGAGCCAATTTCTACAGGAACACCGCGGAATCAGACAGGCCCTTGGGCAAATCGCTCAAAACCCGGCACCCGGTTTCGGTCACCAACACATCGTCCTCAAGTCGGATCCCAAATTCGCCTTCGAAGTAAACCCCCGGCTCCACCGTCACCACCATCCCGGGCAAAAGCGTCTCCTCTGCCAAGGGTCCCATCCGTGGCGACTCGTGAATCTGCAACCCGAAACCATGGCCCAATCCATGTTTGAAAGCGTCACCCAGACCAGCGGCATCGATGACGCTGCGTGCGGCGGTGTCGACGTCGCGGGCCTTCGCTCCCCCAGCAATGCAATCGATCGCCGCCAACTGGGCTGACAACACTGTCTCGTAAGCGCGACGGTAGCGATCGGACGATGCGAGATTTCCATCTGCCACGTGAAGCGTCCGCGTCAAGTCACTACAATACCCATCCACAGACGCCCCCCAATCAATCAGGAGACCCTGGCAGCGGTCCAGGCTTGTGTCGGCGGGACGATAGTGCGGCAAAGCGCCCGAAGGCTGCACCGCGATGATGGCGTCGAAGCTAAACCCTTCCGCTCCCAGATGCCGCATGGTGGCTTCGAACTCGTGTGCGATGTCACGTTCCGTCATCCGACGCGTGATCTTCGGCACAACGCTCCGAAACGTACGCTGGGCAACATCAATCGATCGCTGGATGATCTCAAGCTCCGACGCGTCCTTCACCAGTCGAAGCGTTTCCACCCAGCCTGCCGTCTGCGTCCAAGCCATGTCCTTCAGCAAGTCACGCCAACCTGCCAACTGAGCGACTGTCACGTGTTCCGCTTCAAATGCCACCTCTCCCAGCCTTGCGTCCGTCACCACCTCTTGGAGCAGTTCCGGCATTTTCTGTGTTGGCGGGCGAACCGCGGCATTCAGTGTCGGGCACTCCGACGCAATCTGCGTTTCGTAGCGGCGGTCGGAGAGAAGGGTGGCCTTCCCATCCCGTTGCACCAACAGCCACGAACTATCACCCGTGAATCCGGAGAGGTAGCGGACATTGACTTCATCGGTCACCAAGATGGCGTCGGCTTCGGAATCCTTCTCGGCCAACAAACGGTCGCGAAGACGATCGATTCGTGATTCCATGAACGCCTCAAACCCAATCTTGCTTGGTTGGCTTGATCACAATCTCGGGGACACAAGCCCGCGGTGGTAGTTGGCAAATCGACAACACCACGCCTGCGATGTCCTCGGGCTGCAGAATCGACGCTTTGTGATCATCGCTGACCGGCGAGGGACGGTTCTCCAGGATCGGCGTGTTGACTTCCCCCGGATAAACACTCGTGATCCGCACACCCTCGTCCTTCACTTCGTTCGCGGCGGCCGTCCCCAGCGCTGTCATCGCGAACTTACTGGCGCAGTACGCCACACCGCCCAACGTAATCGCGCGTTTTCCCGCGACCGAAGAAATGTTGATGATCAGCCCGTCACCTCGCTCTCGCATCCCGGGCAACACATGGGTCATGCAGCGGTACGCTCCCGTCGCGTTGATACGCAACACACGGTCCCATTCGTCCGGGTCCATCTCCGCCATCGTGCGTTTGACAATGTTGATCCCGGCACTGTTGACCAGAATGTCAACCGGCCCCACGTCGGATTGAACACCGTCGAAGAACGATTGGATCGATTCATTGTCCGCGACGTCGATCGTTTGCGTTCGGATGGGCGTCGGCGACGCAACCGCCTCCGCAACGGCCTGCAGCGTTTCAGCGCGACGCCCGCCGATCGTGACCTTGGCACCCGACTCGGCCAAAACCTTGGCGATCCCAGCACCAATGCCGGTTCCACCGCCCGTGATCGCCACCACCTTGCCTTCTAAACTCATCGATTTCAACTCTCAACTCTTCGTTTCATGTTCCCTGACAAACTTGACACTCCTGGCTGGTTGCCACCACTGAGAAGTAGCCGAACCCAGTTCACCCTCCCGCGGCTTGCCGTTGGAGGGTCGGCCCGCGTCAGCGTGGCCGGGGAGGGCAAGTTGCAAGAAGATAATCGCGTTCGCAAGACGTCGTACATGCGCCCTACCCGAAATCTCCCTTCCACCTTCCCTCACGAGATCGCATACGAAGTCTTCGACTTTCGCCGTGCGACACCCGATTCCACGGCTGCCTCTCGCACCGCCTTGGCAACGACTTTTCCAACGCGTCGGTCAAACACACTCGGGATGATGTAATCCGTCAAGAGATCCGATTCTGGAATCACCTGCGCGATGGCTTCGGCGGCCGCCAACTTCATCTCGTCGTTGATGGTTGACGCGCGCACGTCCAGCACCCCTCGAAAAAGGCCCGGGAAACAAAGCACGTTGTTGATCTGGTTCGGGTAATCACTTCGCCCGGTCGCCATGATCTTCACGTGATCAGCCGCTTCGTAGGGGTCGATCTCAGGGTCCGGGTTCGCCAAGGCGAACACGATCGGGTCGGTCGCCATCGCCGCCACATCGGATTTCTTCAAAACGCCTCCCACGCTGACGCCGATGAAGACGTCCGCATCTTGAATCACATCCGACAAACTACCCGCGACCTTGCCGTGGTTTGTTTGCGACGCCAACCAAGTCTTGTTCGAATCCATGCCATCGGTCGCACCCGAGACAATCGCGCCGTCCCGATCGCACACGATGATGTTGGACGCCCCTGATCTCAGCAGAAGCTTCGTGATGGCGGTGCCCGCTGCTCCGGCCCCGTTGACAATGATTCGACAAGTGCTGAGAGCTTTATTGACCACACGCAACGCGTTCTTCAATCCAGCCAACACCACAATCGCCGTCCCGTGCTGATCATCGTGAAAGACGGGAATCTCCAACTCAGCGTCGAGTCGCTCCTCAATTTCGATGCACCGCGGGGCCGAGATGTCTTCTAAGTTGACACCCCCAAAACTGGGTGCCAATCGGCGCACCGTTTCGATGATCTCATCGGTGTCCTGGGTATCCAAGCAAATCGGGAACGCATCGACGCCGGCGAACTCCTTAAAGAGCATTGCCTTGCCCTCCATGACAGGCATCGCGGCACGCGGTCCGATGTTACCCAGTCCCAACACGGCGGAACCGTCACTGACCACGGCAACGGTGTTCTGCCGAATGGTCAACGCAAACGAGGAATCGGGGTCGGACGCGATGCTCTTGCAAACGCGGGCGACTCCGGGCGTGTACGCCATCGACAGGTCGTCGCGCGTCTTCAAGGGGCTCTTTGGCAACACCTCTACCTTGCCACCGAGATGCATCAAGAAGACGCGGTCGGAAACATGGACGACTTCCACGCCCTCGATGGCGCGAAGGATGTCGACAATTTCTTTGCCATGATCGACCCCACTCGCGTTGACCGTGAAGTCGCGCGCGATCTGGCCTCGACCGATGTTGACGATGTCGACCGCACCAATCGCGCCGTCGGCCTCGCCAATCGCGGTGGTGATCTGGCCCATCAAACCCGGTCGGTCCGGATAACGCAGACGAATCGTGATGGAGTACGACGGGCTACGAGCATTCATGGAACGGAAGGCGTAAGAGGCGAAAGGTTCGCAGGAAACAGGTGAAAGCCAGAAGGGTACCGGTGAATGGGCCAAGGTTACAGGTGACGGGACCGCCAACTCCCTGTGACCTTCATCCGGTTACCTTTCACCTGTCTTCTTTCACCTTTTCCCTCATCCCGACCTCACCTCTGATAAATCGGCAAATACCCCAGGTCGAGTTGCAGCATGATCAGATTGCACGCCGTGACATAAACCGGGTGAATCTGGCCTTCCCAGTTCCCGTCCGACCGCTGCTCCGATTCGATCCGATCGTACAGCTGATCTCGAAACGGCAACCACAATTCGTCACCCTTCCGGTACACGACTTGGCTGTAATACAGATAAGTGTAGTGCCAGTGGCCGAATCCCCGCCCCGAATCGACGACGTCGTGCAGTTCATCCTTCGAATACTGCCACATCTCCGGGACGTGCTCGCTGTCATAATCCCCCGCGTTGTAAAGCGCTGCGAGTGCGGCGGCCGTGATGGCTGGGCGACTGCTTCCCGTTTGGCGACTCGAATAGCTGATCCCGCCATCGGGATTCTTACACCGATAGATGTAGTCCTTTGCCTTCTCAATCACCTCCGAGTCCACTGGGATGCCAGCATTGCGACACCCTCGTAAACCTTGCACCTGTGTGATCGTCGTGCTTCCCTCGTCAAAGTCATTGCCTTCTTTGGCGGAAACATATCCCCAGCCGCCAGCTGGTGTTTGAGCACTCCCGCTAAACGCGACCGCGCGACTCAGCACATCGACCAATTCCTCACGTCGATCAATCAACCCCTCCTCACCCAAGACCTGCGAAAGAAACAACATGGAAAATCCATGCCCATACGTGTAACGGGCGTCTGTTTGGGGATCGCCGATCAAGCCGTTATCGCGCGACTTGGAGATCAGAAAGTCAGCGGTACGGGCGATCTCACGCGCGAAGGGTCCCTGCGTCGTGGTACTCCCGCTAGCGATCAAAGCCGTCCCGGCCAACGCCGCCATCGCCGTCGGGTAAACCTGAGTGTTCCACTGGCCGCGAGACGACTGCCCTTTGACCAACCACTCCAAACCCTTCTCAATGACGGGCTGCCATTTTGCCGTGTTTCGAATCCCACCGTCGAAGTCATCGGACGCTGCCATCGTTGATCGGGCCAGCAAAGCGCCCGAAGAAGACGCGGCGGCCGCACCCGTGATGGCCCTCAGAAAGCCTCTTCGCTCGATCGCATCGGGCTGCCGCTGTTGGCGGCGCCGATGGAGGTCACCGTTGAAATCGGGTTGGGATCGCATGCTTGGTTCGCGGCCTGTCATCTCTTGTAAGCTCCTTGAAAGAAGACCCGAACCATCCGTTCGAATGACCGGCGGCCACCCATGGTAACGCCAAATCGCCATGAAACTGAGTTGGAAAAATCTCGAATCGTGTCAAGGTACAACGATTCTAACGCCGATAACGATCCTGACGAATCGAAGAACAAGCGTCGAATGCAATGGAATGCACTCGCCGACGACCCGTCCATTGGGCTGGTCCCCCGAGATTCACCCCAAGACGGGCGGTGCCCGCCGTACGAGTCACAACTGTCACCTGGGTCAGGCAACCATGAAATCTTCAACGGCTGTTGCGAGCACAACGACTGCCAACCGAGGACACCGCATCGCCTCGCTTTCCATGGGAATCGTCCTTGGCACGGCCATCTTCGGCTCCTCGACTGGCTGCCAGGTCTCTTTGAACGGCCAAACCCTGCCGAGCCCTTATTACCTGGAAGATGACGTCCAGTACTACCCTTCAGGACCTGAATTCAAGCTGCCACGCGAAGCCGCAGCCCTCCGCGCCGCCCGCGCCGAGGAAAAACTGCAGGACCGCTGAATCTGACCCTTGCCTGTTCCGGCTCCATTTCACGTCGGAACGTGAGCGGGTGCGAAATCCGACAAGGCTCCCAGCCGAGCTGGAGGTTGCTCTCTGCCTCTCAATTCATTAGCTTTCGCTCAGCGAACACCATGATCTTGATGAGGGGTTTGATGAGCTACGTAAGAGTTTTGGTCACGATTTCGGTGATCTGTGCCACCCACGGCGTGCGGTCGCTCGGCGCGGACCTTTTGTACTACACAAATCAGCAATCGGTTTTGAGTGCCAATCTTGATGGCTCCAACGTGCAAACTCTGATCAGCGGTCTCAGCACGCCACGGGGCATCGATGTCACCGAGCAGTTTATCTACTGGGCTGACTCGTCGAATGGACTTTTTCGAGCCGATCTTGATGGGTCAAACGTCAATCAGCTCAATTCCCAAAGTCTTTTCCAGCATGTTGAGGTTCACGGATCGTATCTCTACGCACAGCGGGGTTTCTCCGGACTATACCGCTACGATTTGGATGGCACCAATGAGACGCTGATCGCTGGATGGGATAACAACAACGGCTTAACGGTGACCGACTCAGCGATTTATTTCGCAAGGAGGGATACCCTGTTCCGGGTCGACCTTGATGGAAGCAATCTGTCATCCCTGACATCATTTGGAGTTGAGCTCCTCGATGTCGAGGTGGATGGCGGTCGCATCTACCTTTCTGACCGTGTTGGCGACGCACTGGCATCGGTTGATTTGTTGGGCGGCGATCTGCAAGTGCTCTATGACGGTCCCGGTTCAGCTAATAACAGCTTATTCGAATTGGCTGTCCTCGATGACAATCTTTATGTTGCCAACTTTACATCCGATGTTGTGCAAACAATACCGACGAACGGCGGAGCGCTCAGCACGCTCATCGCGGATACGGACCCATCGGGGCGTCCCTGGGGTGTTGCAATTGGACCCTCTGCCGTTCCCGAACCGTCGACCTTCGCTATGGTGCTGTCGCTCGGCATAGCGACCATTGCAAGGAGACGCCGCCGCTAAACCGAAGACGCAATCGTCATCTTTCCTTTTGACGATGCGGAACACTGCAACAAGAGCTTGACGAAATTGCCGGTGCTTCCATCCCATGTCGCAAGCCGACCTTCTGCAG
>JBCCYK010000191.1:0-12973 GCA_039189905.1 Planctomycetota bacterium | reverse complement strand
GTGTTGAAATCATCGCGTTCGATGCCGAATCGGTTCATGAGAGTGACGAACAGGTTGCACAGTGGCATGTTTTGCCCAGCATGGCCGCGCCCGTCGACGTGTCCGCGATGTTCAAAACCGCCGCCGGCGACCAGGATGGGTAGATTGCGGTTGGAGTGCGTGCCCCCGTAGCCCATGCCACTGCCGAACAGGATGACCGTGTGATCCAACATCGATCCGGACGCGTTGGGTTCTTGGACCTCATCCAGTTTTCTCATCAATCGTCCAAGCATGGCAATCTGAAACGATTCGATAGCAACGAGCTCATCGGTCACGTCTTCTTTCTTGCCATTGTGGGTGCAGCCATGATAACTCCGGTTCACGCCATCCAGTTCCCGGTAAGCGATTTCGGATGGGAACGCGATCGTCGCGACGCGTGTGAGGTCGGTTTCAAAGGCATAAGCGATCATGTCAAAGATCGCGGCGTAATGGTTCTCGACGGTGGGCGAAACGCCGGAGTAGTACGGCGACAGATCAAATCGGGGTTTGTCACGGCCGACCCAAGCCAGACGGTCGCTCAAACGCGTCTCGAGGGACCGGATCGAAGTGGCAAATTGTTCCAAGCGATGACGATCCTTGGAGGACGCCGAGCGTTCGACCTGATGCAGTTGGCCTCGCACCGCGTCCAGCAGACTCTGGTTTCGTCCGATGACTTCCCGACGCATTGTCCTTTCAGCTTCGGTCAGATTCTGAAACAAATGGTCGAACAAGGCCTTTGGATCCGTGATGGGTTCCAGTTCGACTCCGTTGGCGTCCCAGTTCATCCGAATCCCGGACTGCAGGGCCGCGTTGACAGATGGGAAACGAACGTCCGTGCTCAGTTGCCGTGCAATGACTTGATCGATCGAAAGATTCTTCTCGGGAAACGCCGCTGCGTCTTCCGGCAACACGCCGCTGAGAAACGAGATCTCCCGTCCGTGGCCACTCACCATGCCATGGTCCGTGTGGGAGACGATCGTGAGTCTGTCTCGGACCCAACCGAGCGCTCGTAGCGTCCGCGGCATGTCGTACTCTTTCCCAAATGTTTTCGGGAAGAAATGATCAGGGTGCATGCCAAAGGGATTGCCAACGATCAGGAATCGCAGCGGAGCTGGCTTCGCGTCGGCTCCAACTGCCTGCGATTCCAAAGCCGGCAGGGCAATCGCGCCTCCCAGCCCTTTCAGGAGTGTCCGGCGGTGTGCTTGCATGAATGAAACCTGATCAAGAGGATTGCGTCATCGATTCCCGTATTCTAGCTGAGGGTCGAAACAGGCGGTGGGAGACGCGATCGCTTGCGTTGGGCACGCCACAAACTCTTCCGATTCGACTATTCTCGCCAGGCGGTGGGGATACAGCCTTCCTCACGCGAAGCTTACCTCCAACTGATGCAATGGGTTGTCATGTCGTTTCGATGCTCCATGGTCCTGGTCCTGATGGTCGTAATGGCGGCGGCTGGGAAAAGAAACACGCTCGCGACCGAGTGGCGACAGTTTCGCGGTCCAACCGGGCAAGGGCATTCGGATGCGACCGGAGTTCCCACGCGGTGGAGCCCGACTTCCGGCATTGGGTGGCAAGTGGAGGTTCCGGGCAAAGGTTGGTCGTCCCCAGTCGTCTCGAAAGGCCGTATTTACCTCACGACCGCAAAGCCTGTCGGTGAAGAAACCATTGCAAGTGCCAAGAAGTTCTCGTTGCGTGTCGAAACGCCGTATGAGCTACAGGTTCACTGCTTGGATGCGGGGTCCGGGCAGACCTTGTGGCAGACAAGCGTGGGCGAAGTTCCCGCTCGCGTCTCGATTCACCCCAAGAACTCACATGCGAGCGGGACACCCATTGTCGATGGTGACCGCATTTACGTTCACTTCGGAATCTACGCGACAGCGGCGTTGGACTTGGACGGCAATGTCATTTGGAAGCGAGCCATCCAGTTCAAGCCCGTGCATGGCTGCGGTGGCTCACCGGTCTTGTACAAGGATCGGTTGATCTTTCACTGCGACGGCGGGGACCAAGCCTTCGTGATTGCCTTGGATGCAGCGACGGGGGAGCAACGCTGGCGTCGAGAACGATCCGTGGACGCAAAACGGAAGTTCTCTTTTGCGACCCCCTTGGTGATCGAGACGGAAACGGGGCCCACCTTGGTGAGTCCCGCCAGCGACGCGGTCTATGGTTACGACCCCCGCACAGGAAACGAAAAGTGGTTCGTTCGTTACCCGGAAAAGTGGTCGATCGTCCCTCGCCCCGTGTTTGCGGGCGGATTGATCTTGGTATGCACCGGCTACGAAGGAAACCCCGAGTTATTGGCCATTCGTCCCGGTGGTTCCGGGGATGTGAGTGAATCCCATGTTGCATGGCGAACGAGTCGTTTCGTGCCGTACAACCCTTCCCCCGTGGTTGTGGACGACCGTGTGTTCAACGTGAGCGACGACGGGATCGCAAGTTGCCTGGATCTGTCAAACGGAGAGCTGATTTGGAAACAGCGTTTGGGCGGCAACTACTCGGCGTCGCCTTTTGTTGCCGAGGGAAAAATTTACTTTCTCTCCGAGGAGGGTGAATGCACCGTGATTCGGGCAAGCGATCAGTTTGAGGAAATCGCCAGCAATGCGATTGAGGAACGCACCCTGGCGTCGATGGTGCCCGTTGAAAAAGGCGTTCTTTTGCGAACCGCAACCAAGCTCTATCACATCGATGGCGAATCGCTTTGAAACCAAGCTTGGTTTGGCGTTGCAGTCCGTGGGTAGTGGCGTCTTCGTCTTCACCCTCCCGCGGCTTGCCGTGGGAGGTTCGGCCCGCGCCAGGGAGGCCGGGGAGGGCCGTGCACCGGGTTCAACGCCAACGCCATGCCCTCCCCGAAATCTCGCGAAAGGCTCGATTTCGACCCTCCCTTCGCTGCGCGTGGGAGGGTCGTGTAGGTGTGGCTCGGACGTGTCCGGCGGATACAACGTCACTCCACGACGTCACGCGTTAACAGCCAACGCGTGGGTTTGATCAGTTGCGAAGGATACATGCTTGGATCGTTAGGCTGCTTGGACTGTGCGATGCGTACCGCCTCCCGTTTGCCGGCGCCCGCGATGACGAACCAAGTCTCGCTGGCCGCGTTGATGACTTCGGCAGTCAAGGTGTAACGCCAAGTCACAAGCTTCTCCACCCAGTTCTCGACACAAAGACGATCTGCCGCTTCCAGGGCTTTCGTGCCTGGAAACAGCGAGGCAGTGTGAACGTCATCACCCATGCCAAGTAGGACCAAGTCGAATTGAGGCACGGGCGTTGAGGTGAGGTACTGCTTGATAAGCGATTCGTATGCCAGCGCAGCCTTGGCGGGGTCTTCCACATCGACTGGAACCGGGTAGGTGCCGGGCTTGATACCCCGTTTCTCCAGTGCATCGAGCAGCGTGTCACACACCATGCGATAGTTGCTGTCGGCATGGTCATGCGGCACGTTGCGTTCATCGCCCCAGAACAAATCGATTTGATCCCACGGCAGATCGCGGTCCGCCAAGATCTGATTCATTCTTTTGGGTGTCGAACCACCGGACAGGGCAACTCGAAAGCGTTTGCCGGATTGCGTGATCGCTTGTGCGAGGTCGCAGAAAGCGTCCGTCGCGCCCTGCGCCAGCTGCTCCGGTGTATCGAACAGAATCTGACTCATGGTCTAGGAAACCTCTTGGCGAATCAGGTTGATCAGGTCTTCGGTTTTGAGTCGTCCAGCCGCGTCCGTGCCGTCCAGTACGCCCGCTACCAGTTCTCGTTTATCAGCGTGGAGTTGCAGGATCTGCTCTTCGATCGTGCTTTCGGCGACCAGGCGATAAACCGTGACCGGGCGTTGTTGCCCGATACGGTGGGCGCGGTCCGTTGCCTGATCCTCGACGGCCGGGTTCCACCACGGGTCGAGGTGCAGCACGTAGTCAGCCGCTGTCAGGTTCAGCCCCGTGCCACCGGCTTTCAACGAGATGAGGAAGAGATCCGCTTCTCCTTTTTGAAACGCGTCGACGCGTTCTTGACGCTCCGAGGATGGCGTTGACCCGTCAAGGTACTGATAGGCGATCCCTCGTTTGTCCAAAGCACGCCGAATGACGCTGAGGTGCTTGACGAACTGGCTGAAAACCAGGGCGCGATGATCCCCTTCGCGAAGCTCGTCGACCAAGGTGAGGAACAGGTCTAGTTTGGCCGAGGAGCCGGTCCAAGTTGGTTCCACCAGTGAGGGGTGGCAGGAAAGTTGTCGCAGACGCGTCAGCCAAGCCAGCGTTTGAATGCGTTTCTGGCCCTCTCCCGCGACGGCACCGCCGTCACTGGGCCCGGAGAGTTCGGCCAATGCGGCCAGCCGTGTGTCTTCATAGAGTTGGCGTTCTTGTTCGGAGAGTTCCGCGCGCAAGGTGATCTCCGTGCGAGGTGGAAGCTCCTTGAGAACCTTGTCCTTCGTGCGTCGCAGGATGAAGGGTCGAACCATCCGGGCAAGCGCCTCACGCCGTTCTTCGTCGTTGTGCCTTTCGATGGGTTCCGCGAATCGGCTGCGGAATCGCTGCCAGGAGCCCAGCAAGCCCGGGCTGAGCGTGCGAAAGAGACTCCACAGTTCGCCGAGGTGGTTTTCCAATGGCGTGCCTGACAAACCGAGTCGCCAATCGGCTTGCAAACCCCGGATGGCCTGCGCGGTTTTCGTCTGCGAGTTCTTGATGAATTGGGCTTCGTCCAGCACCAGCGTGTGCCACGCACGCTTGGCGAATACTTCCGCATCGCGCTGCAAGAGCTGATAGCTGACGATCACAACATCGCCGGACTGGGCTGACGTGACCAGCTTCTCACGTTCGGCGTGCCGGTAGAGGACCGGGTTGAGCGACGGAGCGAAACGATGGGTCTCACGCAACCAGTTGTCACCGACGCTGGTAGGCGCCACCACAAGCGCTGGGCCGCCTTTGGCACGCTCCACCAACACGCCCAAAGCTTGAACCGTTTTCCCCAATCCCATGTCATCGGCCAACACGCCACCGACACCCCATCGCGAAAGCCGCGCCAGCCAGCGGTAGCCGTCGAGTTGATAATCGCGCAGTTGGGCGTCCAAGTCCTCCGGACGATCGGGGTTCCACGACTGCAGCTCATCCAGGCGTTCCATCGCATCGTGCCATGCCGCCGTCGCGTCAATTTCAATGTCCTCGCCCAGCAGCTCCTTGGCGGTGGGAAGCGCGGCCGTCGACAGACGCATCGCGCCGCTTTGCTCGGTGACGGCGTCGCCCAGTTGTGTCAATCGTTTCCGAAAGGCATCCGAGATCTTGGCAAACTGCCGATCGCCCACGCGTACCAGCTGCCTGTCGTCGCGGACGGCCGCCAAAAGGTCACGCAAGGGGACATCGATGCCGTCGATCTGGACAACGCCCGAAAGCCCAAACCAGTCCGGTGTGTCATCGATTTGCACACGAAGGGACTTGGGCGTGATCTCGCCGCGAATACGAAAGGTTTCCCCATCAGGCCAAACGATGGCGGGCGCGTCCGAACCTCCCGTATGCAATCGGCCCAGTAGTTCCAAGGCCGCATGGTCGGTGGCGGCCATCCAGGAATAGATGCCGTCACTCATCAGGCGATCCAGTCCGAACTTGGCAACAACCTCATCGGCCAATTCGGTTTCCGCGTCCAAGCCTCGCGACACGCGGACGGGTCCCTCCGACGTCAGACAGGGCATCAACTTGGGTCCGATGCCGGGCACGGGGACGTGACGGAATCTTGGGTCGTGAACGCGAACCGCAACCTTCAAGCCTCCTCCCGGTCGCGGTCGAAGCTGAATGATCAACTCCGATTCGGCTGGAACGATCGGGCCCGCCAACTCCGGGGGCAACTTGATTGGCAACAGAGAATCGACAAGCGCAGCCGACAACGTCAACTTGGATGCGGCACGAGCATCCAGCAGCGTATCGCGAAAATCGGATCGCATCAGATAGCGTACGACACCGATCGCATGATGATTCCTCAGCGTGCACACAACGATCCGGTGCCCACGACGATCCGCCAGAACGACGACGGGTTCGATGGGGCTGATTTCACCCACCAGGATCTCGCACTTCTCGATCTCAAGGTCGATGCCATCGACGCACAGTCGCGGGCGATAGTGCATCGTTTCATCTTCACCAGGCGGAGCCGCAAGTGACTTTGGTCGAGCCACTGCAAGCGATGTCGCGCCGTTGGATCCTGGCGTTCCGGGCACGTCGTCCGCCTTCGTGCGCTGACCCTTTGAAATCGATGGTGAATTGGTATCCGCAACCGCCTCGCCAAGCTCTTCGGGCAACAGCGCGTCGAGGGTCAGTTCCAGCTGCCCATCGAAAACCGCCACGGCGGATGCTTCGCCGTCATCCCAGGCTACGTTTTCATGACCGGCCAACAGACGCAGCGCCTCATACATCGGTGTGCTGCTTTCAGACGCCAAGCCGTGAACGGGCGACGCGGTTAACGAGGCTACCCGCGCATCAATGGGATTGGCAAAGACATCTTGGGTCAAAAGGTCGAAGCTGCGAACCTCGCGACCCTTCGTCCAACCGCGACCGCCCTTGCGGGGTCGCTGTTCATAGGGCGTGATTGCGATGGGTGTGGTGTGCGCGCCCGGGGCAATGCGCAACCTCCATTGCAGACGCGAATCCTCGTCGGTGCCGTCGTCGGGCAATCCGGACGCTGCTTTTTTCTTGGGCCGACTGTTTTTCGACAGTCGCAAGAGCTCGTCGACGAACTGCCGCCCCGAGGCGATCGCATCGGCTTTCAATCCGCCCAGAAACTCGAAAAGATCTTCGTTGCCGCGTCTCCTGGCAATTTGTTCTTGCAACCACCAGGCGGCGGCCAAGGTATGTTCGCATTGCTGGTTACGGGCAAACACAACACACGTGCAGGTCGCGGTTGCGACCAAGGAAGCCAGAGCCGAACCGTCCTCGTCCGATCCATCGGCTGCGAGCGACAAGGTGACTTGATGTTGCTTTTGCCGATTGCCGCGGACTTTAAAATCAAAACGCACGCCATGGTCGCCCTGCGTGAGCGTTGGCGTGGCCACCGTCAGCATCGCCGCCCGTGCGTCCAGGTCTTCTGAGTGCGAGTCGACCAAGCGCTCGATCGCTTCGCCCATCAAAAGCCCCAAGGAACCGAGGGCATCCTCGGCGAGCCAATCCATTTCAGTCAGGTTCCCAAACTCTCGGTGTCGGTCAAAATTGGACGCAACAGCGTACACATGATCCACAAGAAACGCGATGCCACCCAACGCGTCGTTTCGGGAGGCGTTCATCGTTCCGGCAGGCTTTTTGCGAGCCCACCCTGAGCTCGACCGGCTTCGGTTGGCATCGGCAACGTTAGCGAGCACAAAAGCGAATCATTCCACCACTCCCACGCACCAGCCTCTGAGATCGCCATGCCGAAATTAACCGTTGAAAACGTTGGTGAATTTGATGTCCCGCACGACAAACGATTTGTGAAGGCCCTCGTGGAGGCGGCCGGAAAGACCAGGGCGGCCCCGTCACGGATGAGATACAGCCAATACCCGAATGGACAACACGGTCGTCGCTCATCGAACCCAGGAGTTGATTCTTGAAAGTGATTTTGATGGGCACCGGCCCCTTTGCCGTCCCCGCCTTCGATGCGATTGCCTCGGACAAGCGTCACGAGGTCTTGATGGTGGTGACGCGACCTCAGCCGCCCGTCAAGAGCCGTGGCGGTCCTCCACCGGCGCCCGTCCGAGACTGGGCTGAATCACATGGCTTTTCCATCATGGATCCACCTAGCATCAACGACGATGAGGTTTGTCGGCGGCTTGCAGAAACGCGGGCGGACCTGTTGGTGGTTTGCGATTATGGACAGATTCTCAAACCTCACGCGCTCGCGACGTCGCGGCGGGGCGGGATCAATTTGCACGGATCTCTTTTGCCTCGCTATCGCGGCGCCGCGCCGGTGCAACGCGCGCTGCTGTCTGGGGAGCCGACCACCGGAGTCAGCGTCATCCACATGACACCGCGGCTCGACGGTGGGCCGATCCTGGCAGAAGCGGAAACCCCCATCGGATCAACGGAAACGGCTGGTCAGTTGGAAGAACGACTGTCGGAACTGGGAGTCGAGCCAACCTTACGTGCGGTCGAGCTGCTGGAGCAATGGGACGGCACCTCGCCAATCGGTCGAAAACAAGATCCGGCAGCCGCGACGAAGGCGCCTCGCTTGTCGAAGGCCGAAGGCCGCATCGATTGGAATCAAAGCGGGCACCAGCTGAGTTGCCACATTCGAGGGATGCAGCCCTGGCCGGTCGCCTTTGTGGAGGCTGTCTTGCGAGGTGGAAAACCGCCGGTCCGGATCGCGATCCGGCGTGCCGAATTTAGACCCGATTTGAATGTCAACGAGAATTCCATCGGCCACACACGCGACTCCGATGGCCTGGAGATCGGCTGCCGCGACGGTTGGATCGCCATTGCGCGTTTGCAGCCGTCGGGCAAGAAAGAGATGTCCGCCGAGGAATTCTTGCGCGGCCATCCCTTGCCGCCGGGAACGCCTTTCGGAGCCGCTGAGTGACACCGCCATCGGCTTCCACGGCAGGATGGCTTTTTGCGGCCGTTGTGCGTAGATTCTGTTGGTTTGAAACGACTTCCCAGACTGTTCTGCTTCTCTGACGCTACATCACGATGACCATTGAAGACGCGTCGCAGCGATGCGAAAAACTGCGTGAGAACATCTCTCGCGTGGTGTTGGGCAAGGAAGAGCTGGTGGAGTCGCTGCTGATCGCCTTGATTTCAGGTGAACATGTCCTCTTGGAAGACGTTCCCGGCGTCGGCAAGACACTCGCCGCGAAGGCCTTGGCGGCGAGCATCGAAGGCCGTTTCTCGCGTTTGCAGTTCACGCCGGACCTGTTGCCCGCGGACATCACCGGGAGCATGGTCTATCGGTCGGACACCGGGAAGTTTGAATTCTCACCCGGTCCCATTTTCGCCAACATTGTGCTGGCGGATGAGATCAACCGTGCGCCCCCACGGACACAGTCGGCTCTGTTGGAAGCCATGGCGGAACACCAGGTCTCCATTGATGGCGTGACCCATTCGCTTCCGGAACCCTTCATGGTCGTTGCGACGCAAAACCCCTTCGAATTTGAAGGGACTTATGCCTTGCCCGAAAGCCAGTTGGATCGATTCTTATTGCGTACGGCAATCGGTTATCCGGATCGTGAGCACGAGAAGCGTGTCTTGACGACGCATCGAGCGGGTGAACCCGTGGACGGTCTTGGCGCGGTGCTGGCGGCGCCTGAGGTCGTTGCTGCGCAGCGAGCCGTGGGTGACGTTCGTTTCGACGATTCGTTGATGAACTACTTGCTCGATATCGTCGCCGCCACTCGAAAGCACGATGGATTCCAAGTTGGCGTGAGCACGCGGGGTGCTCTCAGTTTCAGCCGGGGCGCGCAAGCGCGTGCCATTGTTCAGGGACGCGACTACGTGACCCCAGATGACATCAAGTCATTGGCGGTTCCCGCGTTGGCCCATCGCGTGCTGCCCGAAGGTATTTTTCAAGGGGCAGATCGTCTCGCGGTGGAACAACAGATTGCAGATCTCGTGGAACCCATCGCGGTCCCCGTGTAGGTATGGGCCTAGCTTAAGTGTCGAGGCCTACTCGTGTCGCACCGGCTCGACAACGGATCGATTTCGACCTAGGCGTTTCGCCTCGTACAGCAACTCGTCGGCACGATTGACCCAGGACTGCTCGGTGTCGTTGTCCCGGAGGAGTGCCACGCCGATGGAAAATTGAAGGTGGCCAATCGTTTCTTGGTCACGCCCCAAAACAAGTTCCTGTGACGCGAAGTGTGATTTGATGTCACTGGCGAATTCGACGACATCCTCGCGGTCATCGCACTCGAAGAAGGCGGCGAACTCATCACCGCCGAGTCTCGCGAAAGCGATTCCGGGCCACTGCGATGTCAGGCTGGTAGCCAGAAACTGAATGACTTGATCACCGGCGGCGTGGCCGTGCTGATCGTTGATGGCTTTGAAGCGATCGAGGTCAATCAGCACGACAAACATGCGAGCCGAAAGACTTGACTTGCGGGACACAAAGTTGGCCACAAATCGGTCAAACATGCGGCGGTTACCAATGCCCGTCAGGTGATCGGTCAGCATTCCTCGTTGCGACTCCTGCAACTGCTGTCGCAGCGATTCGATTTCCTTCTCAGAGTCTTCCAGCCGCTGACTCATCTCAGACAGATGCTCGTGCATGGCCGTCGAAGCACTGGACAGCTCCGCAACGCAACGGTTCAGTTCGTCGCTGGAATGCTCGGCGGACTGAAGCTTGGCAGAGGTGGAGCCCAGCGAGGCATCGAACCGAGCTCCGGCGGATTTTTGGCTCGCAACAACCGATTGGATTTGTTCGATCTGGTTGGCGAGCGAATCACCGATCTCGCCGCCGATCTACTCTTCCTGACAAAACTGGGTATGAATGGCCGCGATATGATCCGAGGAAACCGCACCGTCATCATCGACAACATGAGCCAGTGCTTTCAGCAGGGCGTCGTTTGTCCCCTCGACATAGCGATACCAGACCTCAAAGACCTCCGGTGTTGGAGGTGTCTGAAACTTGCCAACAAACTGAAGCGATTGCTTGGCAATGTCGAACGGCGTGTGTTGCTCCTGAGATCCCATCGTGTGATCATGCGATTGTTTGCGTAGGTTGCGGTTGCAGCCGATACGGACGGTATCCAGTCCGTGCCACGACTTTCATCCACTCGTCAAGAAGTCAACGTATGACCCCTAAGGGTTTTACCCTCAACGTTACGTTCCATACCGGGACCAAGTCGGCGGGAGCTCCCGTTTTTCCTGTCATCGGAAGGATTGCACCCCGTCGGCGCCCCGCAAGATCGTTGCAACCAGTCCACATGGTATTTCCAGTGCTGCCGGAGATTCCGACGCCGGTGAGGCTCGTCGCGGGAAGTCGGTCACTTCGTGAGAAACAGGATTCCATTTCACAACAGTCTTCCCGGGATAGGCATTGATGACGGATTACCTCTTCGACGAATTGAATGACGAGTCAAGTGCCGAGGCCGCTCCACGTCGCAAACGCCGCCCCAAGCCGCGGTGCGGGGCGTCGGAATCGCAGCCGGCAACCGTGACGGAGCTTACGAACGCTGTGAAGCAGGCGCTTGAACCGGAGTTTTCCTCCGTGTGGATTGCCGGTGAGGTCACCAATTTGTCCCGCCCACGCTCCGGCCACCTGTATTTCACGTTGAAGGATGCGGATTCTCAGATCCGCGGGGTGATGTGGCGATCAACCGCTTCACGGGTGCCCTTTCAATTGGAGGACGGAGCCCAAGTGCTTTGCTTGGGTTCCGTGGAGGTCTACGGACCACGTGGCACCTATCAGCTGGTTGTCCGGAAATGCCAACCGCAGGGGATGGGGGCGTTGCAGTTAGCGTTCGAACAGCTTCGCCAGCGGTTGGCAGCCGAGGGACTGTTCGACCCAACGCGAAAGCGCGCTCTCCCCCTCGTGCCCAAACGCGTTGCGATCGTGACGAGTCCCAGCGGAGCTGCGGTGCATGATTTCTTGAACGCGGCCGCCAAACGCCATGCGGGCGTTGAGATCATCGTGATCCCGTCGCGAGTTCAAGGCGAAGGCAGCGCGAACGAGATTGTCGCCGGCGTTGCTGCCGCCCATCATTTGAGTCCGCGTCCCGATGTTGTCATTGTGTCGCGTGGAGGTGGTTCGCTGGAAGACCTCTGGTCGTTCAATGAAGAGACGGTGGTTCGCGCTTTGGCACGATCAGAAATCCCAACGGTCTCCGCAGTGGGCCATGAGGTCGACGTGACGCTGAGTGACTTGGCGGCTGACGTGCGTGCCCTGACACCCACGGATGCCGCCTCGCGAGTCTTGCCCGACCGCGATTCGTTGCAACACCGACTCGATCAACTGCGTGCCCGCGCGACACATCTCGTCCAGCAGCGCGTTGAAACCTCGCGGCGACACCTACAAACGCTGGGAACAAGACCGGTGTTCACGCGGCCGTCCGAGTGGGTGCAACAGCGAAGTCGTGACGTTGACGATCTGGATCTACGGGGGCGGATCGCCATATGGAACACGTGGCGGCAGTCGCGATCAAAGCTTTCAGAACACAGTGCGGCCTTGGAAGCCTTGTCCCCCCTGGGCGTCTTGGCGCGGGGTTACACTGTGACCTGCGACACCGAGGGAATCGTTATCGGCGGTGCCAAAGAAGTTTCGGCCGACGATGTGATCGTCACCCGTTTGGTGGACGGTCAGATTCGCAGTCGCGTTTTGGATTCTGAAGAACACTTGTAATACCGAATGAGCACCATGAATCGTTCAAGATACCTTGCCGTCCTGTTGGCCTTTGTTGTGAGCATGATGTCTGTCGGAAACGCCGCCGAGTTAGTGGAAGTGAGAACCATTCTTCTCAATGAGACGAGCGATGTTGCCTTGATCGACGACTATCTGAGCACGGCCTTGATCCCCGCCTTGGCACGCCAAGGCATCGGACCCGTCGGTGTTTTGGAGCCGACGGAGGCGGACGAAACGGACATCCAAGCGATTTTCTTGGTGATCCCTTTTGAGTCGTTCGATCAAGTCCAGGCATCCAAGTTGGCTTTGGCGGGGGACAGCGAGTATCAAGAAGCAGCCAAGGAATACTTGAGCCGCGGACGCAAGGAGGCCCCTTACGCCCGCTTTCGCAGTGAACTCCTTTCGGCGATGGATTGCTGGCCGCAGGTCAAGGTTCCCGAGGGCGCGACCAGCAACGGCGATCGCGTTTTCGAGTTGCGACTGTACGAGAGCTCCAACGAACGCTTGGGCGATCTGAAGGTGGAGATGTTCAACCAAGGGGAGGTTCCGATTTTTTTGGATTGCCAGATCCTTCCCATTTTCATTGGGCAGTGCGTGGTGGGCCCCCAAATGCCGAGCCTGACGTACTTGACCGTCTACGACAACGAAACAGCTCGTCAGGAGGCTTGGAAGGCCTTCCGAGTGCATC
>JBCCYK010000190.1:0-13023 GCA_039189905.1 Planctomycetota bacterium | reverse complement strand
GATAGCCCACTGAGTGTCAACCTGGAGACTCGGAGCGGTGACTTCGAAGTCCGGCACGGAACGTTTGCAGGAGGGGTGAGCGAGGGCGTCGAGATTGTTCGCATGCAAAATAGTTTGATCACCGTCGACGTCCTGCCGACGCGTGGCATGTCTCTCTGGCAGCTATCGGCGTCCGGTAAACGGTTCGGTTGGCAATCACCCGTCGTCGGTCCTGTTCATCCCGACCGCGTGAATCGATGGGATCCGTCGGGGCTCGGCTGGCTGGACGGTTTCGACGAACTGGTCGTCCGCTGCGGCCTGGAAAGCAACGGCGCGCCGGTTCACGACGCCGCGGGCCGTCTTCAATTCCCACTGCATGGCCACATCGGCAATCTCCCCGCTGACAGCCTCCGAATCGAATACGACCAGGCATCGGGACGATTGGAATTGATCGGGGAGATGATCGAGGCCCGGCTCTTCTTCAAACGCCTTCGCCTGCGTAGCCGCATCCGACTTCACGCAGATCGCCCCAGTGTTGAGTTGTTGGACGATGTGACCAATGAACTCTCAACCCCGGCTGTCACCCAGATGCTGTACCACATCAACGTCGGCGCGCCCTTGCTGGGTGAGGGCGCGAAGGTGCACGTGCCCCTCGATGAGATTGCACCCCGAGATGCACACGCAGCCGAAGAGATCGAACGGTGGGACGTGTACGACCGTCCGACATCGGGTTACTCAGAGCGGGTTTACTTTGGCAAGCCCCGGGCAGACGACAGTGGTTTCTGCTCCGCCATGCTAACCGACGCAAATGCGGAGAATGCCCTTGGTGTTCGCTTCAAAGTATCCACCCTGCCGTACTTCATCCTTTGGAAGAACACCGCAGAAATCAGTGATGGCTATGTGACAGGATTGGAACCCGCCAGCAATTTCCCAAATGGCCGCGACAAGGAGGTCGCATCCGATCGCTGTGTGCGACTGGACGGTGGGCAATCGGTTTCGTACCGACTCGAGTTGAACCCCATGACGGATGCGACAGCCGTCGCCAAGTACCGCGCCGATATTGACGCCCTCGTCACTTCCGGTGGCGCAACCACCCTTCACGCCGATCCGGTGCCGTCTTGGAGCCACATCGATGGATAAACCGCGTTACTTGGGGCCTTATGAAATCCGCAGGACCCTGGGACGCGGCGGCATGGGCACGGTCTTCCAAGCCGTGCATTCGAACACGCAAGAGGAAGTGGCGATCAAACTGATTGCCGAACACGTCGCGGATGACCAACGGTTTCGCCGGCGCTTTGATGCGGAAGTCGAAACACTCAAGCGATTGCGGCATCCTGGCATTGTTCGCCTCATTGGCTACGGCGAAGAGCATGGACAGCTGTTCTACTCGATGGAGTTGGTTCACGGACAGACACTGCAACAACGGATTCGCGAAGTCAAACGCATGGGCTGGCTACCCGCAACGGACATCACAGTTCAAATCTGCCTGGCGTTGAAACACGCCCACGATATCGGGGTGATTCACCGTGACCTCAAGCCAGCGAACCTGATCATCACCGACTCAGGCAAAATCAAGCTGGTTGACTTTGGAATCGCCAAGCTTTTTGGTTTTGGCGAACAAACCATGGCGGGCAGCGTGCTTGGGACCGCCGACTACATGGCCCCCGAACAGGCGGGCACGGGCGCGATCACCACGCGCACGGACTTGTACGCCCTCGGCAGTGTGATGTACGCGATGCTGGCAGGACGCAGTCCGTTCTCAGGCAAACGGATCACAGAAGTCATTGATTCGCTCAAACGCGAACGCCCAGTCCCCTTGGACTTGATCAATCCCGATGTCCCGATGGAAATCGTCAGCATCGTGAGTGATCTCCTCGAAAAGGAGCCCCAAGATCGTCCTCCCACCGCGCTGGCGGTGATGAATCGGCTGAAGGCAACGCAGCATGGATTGCAACGCAGCAAGACCGTGGCAATGGAGGAACTGAAAACGCAAGCGGGCCCGGAGGTTGACGAGGCGTCGGTGTTTCAGGATCACGGAAGGGACACCCAGCAGACGAAGGCGACAGACGTGCCGGGCGGCCGTGCCGCCGATCGCCCGACCGACAAAACGGGTGTCGGGCGCACCGATGGTGCCGTCGCCGAAAAAGCCAAAGGAAGCGCGCTCAACCCACAACGATCAAGAACAGCGGGTGATCGCAACCAGGCCCTTCGCAAGGAAGCGTTTCCGGGAAGCGATGAAGTCACCGTCGCATCCGAGTTGCTGGAAACTGCCGACGAAGAAGGCGATCCCAAAAGAAATTCCAACACGCACTTCCAGTCGGTTGACGATCAACCCGCGAGCCAGTCGTGGAAGGAAGGTGAGCCACTCACGTCGCGCACCTCATGGACGCAATGGCTTTCAATCGTTGGCATGGTGGCCGTCCTGGCGGGCGGCGTGTGGCTGTTCGTTCGCTCCGCCTCCACGCCGTCGGCAGACGAATTGTATACGCGGATTCGTCAGGCCGCCGATGACGATGAACTGACCATGGCCGATGCCACCATGCGTTTGTTCATTCGCACTTATCCTGCAGACCGTCGCGCGAACGAAGTGGACGAGTGGCTTTCGCAAGCAGAACTTCAACGCACACTCAATCGCCTCCGCGGGCGAGCCCGCGCGCGGGGCGGTGCCTCACGACTGGACCCCCACCTGTCCTCCTTCCTGGAAGCGATGCAGTATCGCGAAACGTCTGGTGACAAAGCGATTGAACACCTGCAAGCTTGGTTGGACGTCTTCGCGACGGGTGAAATCGATGACGGAAACAGCCTCCAAGAGCGGTTCACACGACGTGAAGTGGATCAGCTGGCAACACTGGCAAATCATGAAATCGATCGTCTCATGCTCGCGGCCCCCGACGATCAAATTGACCCGCGATTGGAAAGCCTGTTGCAACGCATCGAGCACTCGAACGAATTGACGCCAGCAAAGCAAGATCGCTTGCTTCGAGGTCTGCGGACACTCTACGGGGACAAACCTTGGGCCCAGCCAGCCCTGGACCAGTTGAAGGACTGATTGGGCCGTGCGATCTATTTCGAATCCGCGTTTTTGGCAGCATCGCGCGGCGTCTTCGCGGCAGCGGCTGATTCCGGTTCCGGCGCCTGCCAATCCAAACGTTTACCATCCTGAGCGGTTGTCGCCAGACGCTCGCCCAGCAGTTCTTCCACGGCGGCAATCGTGGGAGGGTCAGGCTTAAAGGACCCCGGCCGATATCCCTTGGCAATGATCAATGGCGTCCATCCATAGCTGTTCTTGTGGTCCCAAACATTCGGATCTGCACCTAACAGAGCGACCAAACGCACCGTCTGCGGGAAGCAGCGATACGCCGCCCCATGCATGGCCGTCTCTCCGTGTTTGTCGACCGCGTTGATGTCCAGCCCCATGTCGACGAGCATGCGAACCGCGACCTCCACCTCCTCTGGTGTCCCGGGATGTTCGCCCACGTGGTGATTCCCGACGCCCGCCGCCGCCATCAGCGCGGTGCATCCATCGATGTTCGCGATGTTGGGGTTCGCGCCCAAATCCAACAAGGTCTCCATGTAAGGCAGATCCACGGTCTGGCAAGCCATCAAGAAAGGCGTCGCTCCCCGTGAGTTCAATCGTCCCCGCGGACGCTTGCCGCGCCGGAGTTGCAAGTTCACATCCGCGCCTGCGCTCACAAGCTCGCGAGCGAACTGCAGTGCCGTCATCGTGCCGGAACCACTTGGCGGAGGATCTCCTTCGGGGTTGTCTCCCTTTTGCGGTCTTCGGACCCACGTCAGCGCGTGAAGCGGAGCGAACTCGCTCGTTTCATCGTTGGGATCAGCTCCAAGTTCCACCAAGTCCAATGCCATGCGGTAATGCGCACTCTCAACGGCAATCATGATCGGGGTCATTCCCGATCTGGGATTGCGTCCCGACGAATTCTTGGGCCGCATGACTTGATTGACATCGGCTCCCGCTGCAATCAGGTGCTTGGCCGCTTCACGATGACCGCGTCGCACCGCGAAGAGCAAGGCATTGAATCCCGAGGACAAAGTCACATCTCGTTCCGCACCGGCTTCCAGCAGCACTTCCATCACGGGGACATGCCCCGCGTCGGCGGCAAACATGAGCGCCGTTTGTCCCTTGCGTTGCGTCGCGTTGACGTTGGCACCGGCGTCGACCAGCGACCTAACCACGTCCACATGCCCGGCATGCGACGCAAGAATCAGGGGGGTGACTTTCCCAGCACCCGAAGCATTGGGGTCCGCGCCCGCCTCGCAAAGCGCGCTCACAAGGGTTTCATCGCCCGTTTCGGCCGCGATGGCGAGTGGTGTGACGCCGTAGTGCGTGCGGGCGTTTGGGTCTGCTTTGGCAGCCAACAAACGCGCCACCACCGCTGGCTTTCGATGCCTGACAGCCCAATGCAAGGGCGTCATGCCATCGGCTTGGGCTTGATTCCCATCGGCTTCGCCAAGCTTTTCCGGCAGCTGGCTCTCATCGCCACGCTGCACCGCATCGGCGAGATCCGAGGCTTGCACCGGAGTCATGCACAAGCACAGAAGGAAAACACCGAGGATGGTTTTGCTCATGGGTTTCTCGTTGGAGTGCCGCCGTCGGGCGATCGAGCATGGGTCGGGTGATCGGTGCTCAAAGATTCACAGGCTCAAAGAGCCGGTCAATGCGCCCGGTGCTATCGGCGAAGGTTTCCAAAGGCACACCGACCTTGTTCAACAAGGTGAGATGCAAGTTGGACAGGGGCTCCGGCTCCTCAAAACGAATGTGTCGTCCACCCCGCATTTCACCCGCCGCACCGCCCGCCACCAGGATCGGCAGATTGGTATGGTCGTGCGCGTCGGGATCCCCCATCCCACTGCCGTACATGAAGAGCGAGTGATCGAGCAGGGTACCGTTGCCTTCACGGATGGCACTGAGCTTTTGCAAAAACTCCGCGAACAAGGAAACATGAAAGCGATTGATCTTGGCAACCTTCGCCAGTTTTTGAGGGTTGCCCCCGTGATGCGTTACCGGGTGATGCGGCTCGGGCACCCCGATCTCGGGATACGTTCGCGTGCTGGCTTCACGTGCCAATTGAAACGTCGTGATGCGCGTGATGTCGCCACGGAACGCCAGCACCTGGAGGTCAAACATCAAGCGGGCATGTTCGGCATACGAGGCGGGCACCCCCACCGGACGATCAAGATCCGGAAGCGGGTTGTCTCGAAACGTTTTCATTGCCTGTTCGATGCGACGTTCGACTTCCCGAATGCTCGTCAAGTAATCGTCCACGCGATTGCGGTCGGATCCACCGAGGCTCCGTTGCAAACGCTTGATTTCCTCGGCAACGCCATCAAGCAGACTCGAACGTCGACGCAGGGCGGTCGCCCGTTGTTGTGGCGTCCCGCCTTCGCCAAAGAGTTGTTCAAAGACCAATCTCGGATGGGCTTCGGAGGGCAGGGGTGTCGTCGGCGAAGACCAGGAAAGGTTGTTCTGGTAGACGCACGCATAACCGTTGTCGCATTGCCCCACGGTCGACAACAAGTCCATCGACATTTCCAAGCTGGGCAACTGCGTGGACTGGCCGATGCGTTTGGCCGCGATTTGATCGACCGTCGTGCCCAGGTAGTAGTCGCTGCTTTCCGTCAGTTTGGCTTGGGCGGCGCTCAGGAACGCGGAATTGGATGTTGCGTGCGACCCGGGGTAAGCGTTTTGCAGATCCATCCCCGAAAGGACCGTCACTTGCTCCTGTACCGGTGACAAGGGCTGGAGGCTGCTGGGCAAATCCTGGAGTGTCCCAGGATTCTTGGGCGTCCACTCGTCGGGATGGAAACCCATCGGGATGTAGACGTATCCGATGCGTTTGAGCGATTCCGCGGACGCGACGGTGTTGGCTTGCACTGTTGCAGCAGGCACCATCGCATCCAGCAGCGGCAAGGCAATGGTGGTTCCAACGCCCCGCAAAACCGTGCGGCGTGACAGCGCCCGGCGGCGAAGCACGTGGGGACTGGAGTCGGTCATAGAAGGCCTCGGAGAACCATGTCAAAAATTTTGGCGGCATTGGTGCCGCGGTCCCAGCGTCAGACAACACGCCCGACGCCCCAGTATAGCCAATGAAGCGTCTGCCCTCGCCATCGAATCCCGTGTGTGGGGCGGGGTGAATTGAGGTGGCGGTCGGTAGTACCATCCCGACGGTTTTCGGAAAAAGGCAGTGCGATCCGCGTTCGGCGAACGCGGCGACTTTCGTTGGGCTCTCTGGCTTCGGTTGCCGCCGCCAGGGGAAAACGCTAAAAGCCAGCCAGGACGTCCTCGGCGGCAGCGATGGTTTCGTCGATCAGGGCTTCGTCGTGCAGTCGCGAGAAAAAGAGGGCCTCGAATTGGCTACAAGGCATGTAGATGCCCTTCGCAATCAGGCCCCAGAAGTAGCGTCCAAAGGCGTCTCGATCGCAGCGATCCGCGTCGTCCCAGCACCGCACAGGATCGGGGTTGAAGAACGGCGTCATCATGCTCCCGACTCTCGAAACCGTATGTGGGATGCCAGCCTTCCTAGCAGCAGCGTCCAACCCTTGGGCGAGACGGTCCCCCATGCGTTCGAGAAGTTCGTAGGGTGGTTGCTCCTTCAGAATCCGCAGCGTCGCATTGCCCGCGGCAACGGCGACCGGGTTTCCGCTGAGCGTGCCCGCTTGAAAAACCTTCCCCGCAGGCAGGACTTGGTCCATGATATCCGCGCGACCGCCATAGGCACCCAATGGCATCCCGCCGCCCACAATCTTACCCAAGGTGGTCATGTCGGGCGTGATGCCAAAACGCTCCTGGGCCCCTCCCAGCGCGAGGCGAAAACCCGTCATGACTTCGTCGAAGATCAAGATCGCGCCGTGCCGGGTGGTTTGGTCGCGGAGCGCGTTCAAGAAAGGGCGTTCAGGAATCACGCAGCCCATGTTGCCAACGACGGGTTCCAGGATCACGGCCGCAATGTCGGGTCCGTGTTGCTGAAACGCGTTCTCGACACCGGCGACGTCGTTGTAGGACAAGACGATTGTGTCCGCGCCGGCTCCTGCGGTCACGCCTGGAGAATCCGGCACTCCCAACGTGGCGGCCGCGCTTCCTGCGGACACGAGCAAGGAATCAACGTGGCCGTGATAGTTGCCTGCAAACTTGATGACCTTCGCACGCCCCGTCGCCCCCCGAGCCACACGAATGGCGCTCATCGTCGCCTCGGTCCCACTGTTGACCAAGCGGACCTTTTCCACGCTGGGAACCGCATCAATGATGCGTTCAGCCAACTCGGATTCGGCCTCCGTCGGCGCCCCGTAGCTGGTGCCCTTGACGACGGCCTGATGGATCGCAGACACAACCTCTTCCTGCGCGTGCCCCAGAATCATGGGCCCCCAGGAACCGATGTAGTCGATATAGCGATGGCCATCCAAATCAAACAAGAACGGTCCCTCGGCTCGATCGATGAACAGCGGCGTGCCACCGACCGCCCCGAAAGCACGGGCTGGCGAGTTGACGCCACCGGGCATCAGTTGGACGGCACGCTCGAAAGCGGCCACGCTACGAGGACCGGCTTGCGCGGCAGTGGTCGGCGTCATGGGAGAAATTCCTGCTCTTAAGCAATGGGTTCGCTTGCAGCCGTAGCGAAAGACGTCAAGTCTTTCGGCATCCGACTGCCAAGCCGTGGCGGAATACTAGGTGAGTCACCGCAGTCCGTCACGCGGGGACAATCTGGAATGGTCGGGCTTTTCGCGGCAATCCTTGGACCTATGCCTCCGCGAATCGGGGCATCGGGATGCCATGATCGTCTCTGTAGCGGATTCCCGGTCTTGGCGGATTCCCCGTTTCGGCTGGTCTCCGGTTGATTCGTTGCCTACACTAAAAGCGACAGAACACGCATCTTGCCCTTGGAGGTAACGATCTCAAGATGGCTATCAAGTTGACTGAACGAGCTGCGGAAGAAGTCCAGCGGTTCCGAAAAGAGCATAATTTTGATGACACCATGCTGCTCCGGATCGGCGTTGCCGGTGGCGGCTGCAGCGGGTTCAGCTACACGCTGAACTTCGACGACAGCTTCGACGACAAAGCCGACAGCAAGTACGACTGTCACGGGGTGGACGTCATCGTGGACAAGAAATCAGCACTGTATCTCGATGGGACTGAGGTGGACTGGTACGACAGCCTGGAGAAGCAGGGCTTCACCTTCAACAATCCGAACGCGGTGAAATCCTGCGGCTGCGGGAGTTCTTTCCAGGCCTGACGTGGCCTCGGTTGGTTCTCGATCGCTCACTCGCTTTCACGGTCGGAGGAATTGAATTTCTTCCGACCGTTTTGCGTTTTCGCGTGGGCGATTCGCTGGCGAGTTGCGTAGTGCCCTAACGGGCTATGGCTTTTTTGGTCTGACTGGCGCTTGTCGCGATGCAGCTAACGGTTGGAGTGTCAGCCATGAGCCGATCGCGCGGGAGAGCTGCGGGCGGCTAAAGCCTGTACTCCAACGGTGAGGTGGCGAAAGTCGGCGAATCGCACTTGGCCGATACTCTTGGCGAGTCCCGCATTCCTTTGAACGCAAGCTAATGCTCGGTCCGGTTTTCAATCGAGAAGCTCTTGTCCTCCCCAAGCGACCGGCCACGTATCTGGCACGTGGCCTCTATGTCGGCACCCTGTTCCTTCTGCTCTGCACGGGTTACCTCGTTCTGGACGGTTCCCGGTCATTGATCGCCGATGGCGACGCCGCCCGGTTTGGTGTTTGGGTTTTTCGCTTGCTGTCACCGCTTCAACTGGTGGTGCTAACAGCGCTCGCGGCCGTGGGCGCTGCAAGCAGCGTCGCACAGGAAAAAGACCGGCGCACACTTTTGTTGCTGCTGATGACACGACTGAGCGGCTTCGAAGTCGTGGCGGGCAAGGCTGCTGCGACTTTGCTTTCCCCGCTTTCCTTGCTGATGTGTGCCTTACCGCTGTTTCTTTGCCTGCCGCTGCTTGGAGGCGTCTCACCCGCCCAGGTGCTGGCGGTGTTCGCGGTCACCGCGATCAGCGTCGTGATTTCCGCGGCCATCGGGACCGTGATCGCCCTGTGGCGAGAAAAGACGTTCCAGGCGATTGCTTTGACCGTCCTGGTCCTGCTTTCACTCGTGGGGCTTGTCGAAATATTGGCAGCAACGCAGTGGGTGCCGGCAACCATCCTCACGGGCTTGAGTCCCTGGCGGGCTGTCGCCGCGGCGGCTGGGATGACGGGTGGGGGCGCGGCGTGGCTGACGTCGGGAGTCGCGGTTTTCTTGGTGATCGGCGGTACCACGGCGGCCGGGTTGATCGCATGGGGCATCGCCCGCGTTCGCGTTTGGAACCCATCCCGCGAGGTGCGATTGCGGGCCCCCGAACCGGAAACCAGCGAAGATGCCGAAACCAGCGAGACCCCGGCCTCATGGAAAGTTCGCAAGCCTCGTCGTGTGTGGGACAACCCGGTGATGTGGCGGGAGATCCGGACGTGGGCTTACGGGCGCAAGATCATCTTGATCCGGCTCGCATTCGCGTTGGTGTTCGCGACGATCGCGGCGGTTGTCTGGTATCAGATGCAGACGGGGATTGCTTTCGAGGCGGCGGGACGAATCGGTCGAGCCCTGCCCGCGTCCACGATCCCGGTGGCCGTGCTCGGCGTCGTGTCACTCGTCCTGATCAACGCCTTGGCGGTCAACTCGATCACCGGCGAACGTGACGGCCTGGCCCTGGACCTGTTGTTGGTGACCGATTTGAGCCCGAAGGAGTTTGTTTTCGGAAAGCTTTGGGGCGTCATGTACGCGGCGAAGGAAATGATCGCCCTCCCAATCGCCTTGGTCCTCTTCATGGGTGTGTCGCGCGTATTGACGCTGGAGAGCATGGTCTTCGCGGTGATCGGGTTCTTGGTCTTGGTCGTGTTTGCGATCGTCCTGGGAATTCACTCTGGGTTGAATTATGTGGCGGGACGCACGGCCACGCTGGCCAGTTTGGGCACGATCTTTTTCCTTTGCGTTGGCATCGCAACTTGCATGACGATCATGGTTAGCTTCCGCGGCGCGTTCCAATTGCAATTGGCACCGTTCTTGGTGATGGTGCTGGGCGGAGGCGCCGCCTTGTTCGCGGCGTTGGGTTGGCGAAACCCGTCGTCAGCCATCTTCGCGGCAGCATTCGCGTTGCCGCTGTTCACCTTCTACACCATCACGCAGTTTCTGCTGCAGACAGACCATTTGTTCGTGCTGTTTGCACTCAGCATGGGCTACGGATTCACGACGGCAGCCATGATGGTGCCCGCGCTATCCGAGTTTGATGTCTCCCTGGAACCAGACCGGGCCCCCGCGGAATCCAGCACCTAGAACCCGATTTCAAGACTCGGGCATCATTCCCACACGCCGTGCTAGCTCAGCGGCTGGATCGTGCGATGAACGATGTGCAGGCATAACGGCACTCGAACGCTCAGGCTTGCCCTCATCGGGTCGCACCGCTTTGGGCGGATCACACCGCAACAGATGCTGTGTGATGCGAGTTGCGTGTACGTGGCAGTTCTCAACAAAAATCCGGTAATGGCTGCTCTGTGTGCCACCGACCGCCGTTCCAGCCACATAAATCCTGGGACGGTTCGTCAACATCGTTTCAGGATCAAACACGGGCGCCCGATTATCGCCGGACAACTCAATGCCCAGCGATTCCCAGAGCCGGGTGTCTTGATAGTAGCCGATCAGTTTCAGAACATCGTCCGCTGCCACACACAAGGTCTTGCTGTCGTCTCCTCGCGAAACTTCAATCTGCACCTGAGATTCGTCAATCGCGATGACGCGAGAGTCGAAGTAGGTCGCGATCGCACCGCTTTGGATGAGCCCTTCCATCTCAGGGCGAAGCCAGTACTTGATACTGTCATTGGGCAAAGAAGGGCCGTGGTAAACCAGGGACACGTCGGCACCAACGCGATGAAGTCGGATCGCAGCCTCCACCGCGCTGTTTCGTCCGCCGACAATGACAACCTTGCGTCCAAAATACCGATGCACGTCGCGCAGGTAACCATCGACGTGGGACAAGTCTTCACCGGGCACTCCAAGCCTGTTGGCGTGATCTGTTCCGCCAGTCGCGAGCACGACTGCGCGGGCAGACGTCTTCCAGGCACCCTCTGAATTGTCATGACGGGAGTCTTGCCCAAGGACATTCACGGACGCGTCCCCGTTGGGTTGCACGTCGACCACTCGCGTGAAAGTTTGGACGGGCAGCTTGAATTGACGAACGATGCCTCGCAGATAGGTCAGGTACTCCTCGCGACTGGCCTTGGCTTGATCAACGGTGTCCAGAGGGATCCCGGCGATGGAGATGCGATCGTTGCTGCTGAACCATCGCGTGCCGCGGGCCCACCAATCGATCGTGGCACCCACGCAACCGGCATCGACCATCCTGACTTGGAAGCCCGATTGCGATAAGTGCACCGCCGTCTCGATCCCGATCGGACCAGCACCCACCACGATCACCGGAAGGGAAGTTTCAAGGTGCGATGGGGAAGCGTTCATTCGAACCGATCAAGATCATTGAGCGAGGGGCAACAAAAAAACCACCTCGACCAAGATAACCTGATCGAAATGGTTTGCGATGTGCCTTTGAATCCGGCTTGGGCGGCTGTCAGAACAGCCGCAATTCCACTGCCGCCTTAGTAACCGATGCTGATGCTGGGGCCATAACCGAATCCAACCCCGAAGCTGACACCGGGTCCTCGGTAGTAAGTTGAAACGGGGGCGATGGGCGCCGGCACAACGGGTGCTGGGGCGTAAAACGGGGGAGGAACGACCACAGCGGGGCGATACACACGACGCGGCACAACCACGCGTCGAATGGGTGCGATCGCGGGGCGATAGACCACGCGTGGTGCGACAACGGCGGGTGCCGCCACGCGATAGCTGTAGTAACCGTAGCCGGCATCCGCTTCGGACGAACCTGCGAACGCGTAGCCGAAGGTGATCGCCGCCAAGACGGCACTGACAGTGGCGATACGACGAATCATGGGAAGTTCCTGGTTCAAGAGTTTGGGTCGGTTGGGTCAGCGAAAATGCAACACCAACCCTATCCAATTCTTCCCCGGAAACCGGACACGTCAACCATCAAATTCTGCCTGTTTGCTTCAAAGCGGTCCTTCGAAACCTCGGCATTTGGACGGAATCCCTGAAAAAAGCCGTGCTTCGCGTGGAACGGCTCACTCGATTGAAAACCTGACAACCTTTGGAGCGCCGCCTTGGTGCCGCTCGAAAAGGAGGGCTTAGGCCGCTCGACGAGACGTCGCAATCTCATCGAGTGAATCCCAGTCCTCACCACGCCAGATCAGAACAGCCGTGTTTTCGCCGACGATCCGTGGCAGCACGCCCGCTGCCTCCTCCAAGTCATCAGGATCGGAAACCAGGATCAGATCGATATAGCCGAACCGATTCGCAACAGATTCCAAACCGACCATGATGCTTTGGGGGATCACGACCGGTCGGCGTTGAGCACTCTCCGCAGCCACTTTGGCGTGGAAATCCCTGAGACTGACCGCGCCGCCTGCCATCTCGAACTGGTCCACGACGATGTACGTGAATTCGGCTTCCGAAGCGGCATCGGCCAGGATCGCCGCCGCGCGGCTCCCATCACCCACTCCTAGCTCCAGGATCTGGGCGGGACGGCGGTCTGAGATGTGGCGGAGGAGCGCTGCGTAAGGCCCACGTTGCCGTCCCACGGCCCGGCGGGCCATCGACAACACACCGCGACCAGGCGTCGTGTCGCTGTTCGCCTTCACCGACTTCCCGGCTTGGGAGGTTTGCGGCGGCGACGCCTGATTCTCCGAAGACACGGTCGACGAGGAAGCATTCGGGACGCGTCTGCCGCACAACGAATTCCAGATCTTGCGAAGCGGCATGGCGGATTGACTCCCTAACAGGTTAGCCAGCGGACAAAATGGAGGTGGCGAACACCCTGGATGGCGCAAATCAAGAATTCGGGTTGTCAACCGAATCCGCACAAAACGACCGTCAACGGAGGTCCGAGACCCCCGGCTACCTATCGATTCGGAACAATCCCGCTTT
>JBCCYK010000189.1:0-13083 GCA_039189905.1 Planctomycetota bacterium | reverse complement strand
TCTATCGGAGATACCGGTGGCGGACAAAGCCCACCACCGGCCAGAGACACCTCTCGGCGCACCCCGACCGCGATATCCCTGGCAGGCCCGCGTCCCCGCAGAGCCTGCTTCCGTTTCTCCCGGCGGTGGAAATTTATCGCAAGGCTCTCTCACGGACAAATCACTCGGACACCACCGGCATGCCTCCGAAAATCCATCAGCCCAAGCGACCCACGGCAAAAAAAGACGGACCTGTTTTTGCGGAGGCACCTGAGTCTCCGCTACTCGGCGTCCTTCGCTTCTTCGGGTTCTTCCTCGGCAGGCGTCGTCGCCTCCTCCACCTGCTTAGCACCGCGTGGGTTGCGTTCCGCCTTGGGCGCCGCTTCGCCGTAGACCCGTTCACTGGTGATGGTGACTCGGTCTCCTTTGACCAGGGTGTCGTTGGGTGGGTTGTAGAACCCGGCGACCGTAACGGCATCACCTGGCTGTGCCAGCGAAAGGTTGTTGAAGACGGCTTCGAGCTGAATGTTGGGTGAGACTCGGGCTTGCACCGGAGACTGACCGGCGCGGACCATGATTCCCTGGGGCGACGCCATGGCCAGCTGCCCGACCACCGTGACCTTGCCCGTGACGGGTTGACCGGGCCGCGGCCGCTGGCGGTTTGCCGTGTGAACACCCGGGATGAACTGCTGTGCTGCAAGCCCTTTGATCTGACGCGGGTTGACGGGCGCAAAGAACGTGAGCTTTTCCACCGGTGAGAGGGGCGCGCCCGTGGGGCCAAGCGTTGTCTGAAACCGCACCAAGGCGCCCGATCGGGCGGCCGAAGGGGAAGCTTTCGCGACGTAACGGAGGCTCTCAAGGCGATCCGGGAACTGAACCTGGACCTCCGTGCCATCCTCGCGCGTGATCATGAGCACGTTGCCTCGCACGCCGCTCAGCGTTCCCTTGAACTCGGTGACCTCATTCGCGTTCGCTTGATAATTGCCAGCACCGGGTGCTTGGGCATGCGAGGCGATGCGGTGGACTACGCAGCTGACGACGACCATCGCGACGAGGAAGACAACCCGGGAGCGTGGCATGGACGGGACCGCTGCTTGGAGAGAATGACGGACGTTCAACCCCGTCATTCTAAGGCAAGCTCGATGGTCCAGCATGCTCGCGTTGCGACGAAGATCGAAACTACTCGTCAGCCGCGCGCAGGAAGGGGGTGAGGACCGGGGTGATTTCAACGAAGTCTTCTTCATCGAAGTAGAGGCCCAGTTCGCGGCACGCGGCGTCTTCGCCGTCACTGGCGTGGACCAAATTCATTTGGCGGCTGCTGCTGAAGTCACCGCGAATGGTGCCGGGGGATGCTTTCAGACCGCTGGTGGCGCCCAGCATGTCGCGGACAACGGAGATGGCTTCCAGCCCCTCGAGTGCCATCGCCACGACGGGCGCGGAGGTGATGAAGGCTTCGAGGGAGGGGTAGAAGGGTTTTTCAACGTGTTCCGCGTAGTGTTGCTTGGATAACTCCGGAGTGACCTGGATCAGCTTCATCGCGACGATTGTCAGTCCCTTGGCTTCGAAACGCGAGATGATCTCGCCGCAAAGACGTCGCTGGACACAGTCGGGTTTCAGGAGGACAAGGGTGCGCTGCATGATGGGTCTGCATTCGGGTTCGGGTGTCGTGGTTCAGGGGCGTTCGCAGGACAAGGACGACGCTTCTCGCCCATCGCCAGCAGACTCACCCTCCCACGCGCAGCGAAGGGAGGGTCGAAATCGAGCCTCAAGCGAGATTTCGGGGAGGGCGCGGGTGCGATGACCTGTGAACGCGGTTGTTTTCTTGCGACTTGCCCTCCCCGGCCACGCTTACGCGGGCCGACCCTCCCACGGCAACGCCGCGGGAGGGTGACACGGGTTCCGCCATGGCTCCATGGTGGCAATCAGCAAGAAGAGTCAAAACTACCGCGTGAAGTCGGGTTGGAAAAGCCGAGGCGACCTCATGGAACGTTCGGTTGGTCGTTCCCTGCTAGTTGCAACTCGGCTCGGCGGTGCAGGGCCAACAGGATGAGTCCCCCGATAAACGTTGACAGTCCTTCCCCCCAGGTCCACCACGACGGCAGACCGGCCATCGTGTCCGCCGCGATTTGCATCAGACCGAACGCCAGAGTTCCGAACCCCGCGAGCCGAATCAGGGGCCAATAACGCGACATGTCCGAAGCCATCGCCAGCATGGCCAAACCCACAAATCCGTAGAGCAAAGAAAGGTTTCGTGCCAGGTAAAAGGTCAACGGGGCATCGGGGAACGGGACGATGCCAAGCTCCTCCGCAATCTCCACCATCCACTTCGATGGCATGAAGGCGGCGGCGAACGCGAGCAGTGCCGCGCCGCCGACGACGATCAAGAAGAACTGGAGGAGACGCACGGGAGGTGGAAGGTGGAAGGTGGAAGGTGGAAGGTGGAAGGTGGAAGGTGGAAGGTCGCGGGTCGCGGGTGGTGGGTTGATCAGTTGGCTTGGCAGCTGGGGCAGTAATAGAGTTTTCGTGAGGCGAAGTTCTCGGTCGCGATTGTGTGACCACAGCGGGGGCAGTGCTCACAGCCGTAAACGCGAAATCGCTCTTTGCGACCTAACTTCGTGAGGGGCTTCCCCGCTTCTTTCGCGGTGACCGAGATGATTTGGCCGTAACGAAGGCTCTTCTTCATCATGGCGACCGTGCTTTTCCAGAGCTGGCGAAGCTGCGTCGGGGTGAGGTCACATCCGGGAAGCGATGGCGCCATCCCAATCTCGAAGAGAATTTCCGCGCGAAGGATGTTGCCGATACCCGCGATGATGCTTTGGTCCAGCAGCAGCGCGGCAATCGGCTTGGGACTTGCCGACAAGGCTTGAAACACAGGCTTGGGTTGGCCGCCGGCCAGCGGGTCCGGCCCAAGGCTGTCGATGATTTCCTGATGCAGATCCGGGTGGATCACCCGACAACGTGTCGGTCCTCGAAGGTCGATGGTCACGTCGTCCGTGCGAACCCGCATGCGGACCTGCCCCACGGGTTTTGCCGGAGGCGACGTCTGTTGTTGAAAACTCCCGTAACGTCCGAGATGGACTTGGACGATTCGGTTCCCTTCGAAGTGGTAGAAGAGTTGTTTGCCGACGGCTTCGATCGATTCGATGGTCCGCCGACTGACCTTGCGGGCATCGGATGCAAAGCGGCCCTGAGGGCTAGTGATGACGGGCGCGGTGTCGGTCAAAAGCGATCGATGTTGATTGGCAAGGTGATGTGTCTTGTGGCCTTCGGGCATAGGGCAGTCTGACTTGAACGATTGTTTGAACGCAGGTGTGGGAGAGTCTATCCGGTGGATCGGCGCAAAGCGGTCAGGTCCAAATGTCACGGGCCAATCGCTCGTTGGAGTCTAGCCTTTAGGCGATCCTAAACGCGTCCGAAGACGGCTGAAGCCTGGACTCCAACGATGAAGCGCGCCTAGTCGAGGTACCGTACGCTACCGTCACCCGCCACGATCTTGCCGATGACGGACGCAGACAATCCCTGCGCGTGCAACAGTTCGACGATGCGGTTGGCGTAGAACGGATTGACCACCAACGTCATCCCGATGCCCAGGTTAAAGACGCGGCGCATTTCCTCGATTGCCACGCCGCCGAGCTCCTGGAGCCAATGGAAGACGGATGGCACAGTCCATGCCGCGGGATCGATCTCCGCGGTGGTCCCGGCTGGCAAAATGCGATCGAGGTTTTCTTCGATGCCGCCACCGGTGATGTGCGCGATCCCGTGCAGCACTTGCTTGACGCGATAGTGCGATTGAATGGATCGAATCGCGGGGACGTAGATCTGGGTGGGACGCAGGCAAGCGTCTGCCACGCTTTGACCGTCCAAGGCATCGGGCCGGTCCGTCCAGGCAATGGCGGCGTCGGCGATGAGCTTGCGAACCAACGAAAACCCGTTGCTGTGGAGGCCGGAGGAACCGATGCCGATCACCAAGTCATCGACGGCGATTTGTTTGCCGTCGATCAGTCGTTTGCGCTCGACGACACCGACAGCAAACCCGGCCAGATCATAGGTGTGTTCGTCGTAAAGGTCGGGCATGATGGCCGTCTCGCCACCCAGGAGCGCCAGATCGCCTTGGACGCAGCCCTCACTGATGCCAGCCACGATCTGTTCCAAACGAGCGGGATCGTCGTGTCCCATCGCGACATAGTCCAGGAAAAACAGCGGTTCGGCGCCCGTGCAGACGATGTCGTTGACACACATGGCAACCAGGTCGATGCCCACGGTTTCGTGACGGTGGGTTGCTTGCGCGATCGCCAGCTTGGTGCCGACGCCATCGCTACCAGCGACAAGGACCGGGTTGTTGTAATTGCGGGCGAAGAGTTGACCCGCGAAATCCAGTTGAAACAGACCCGCAAAACCTCCCTCCGCCGGCATCACACGCGGCGAGAACGTGCGTTTCATCAGCTTCGGCAATCGGCTCATCGATTCGGCGTAGACGTCGAGATCAACACCCGCGTCTTTGTACGTCACGGCCATGGAGAACAGCTGGGCAGGGTGGAAACGGAGCAGATGAGAGGCGAGGGAGCACGCGCGTGCATTTTGCAAGGTCTGCCGCCGGTTTGTAAGACCGGCAAAACCGCAATCCCGAGTGGCGCGGCTTGAGAATGAATGCCCCTTTGTAAGGTGCTCCATTCATTGGACTTGTGAGGATTCTTTCGTTCTGTTCAGTGGTTTTGGCACACCGATCGCTTGAGAGTGAACCGAAACGCAATCGCGTGGGTCTGAGAGTCTGAGATCAGAATTGAGCGATCCACCCCCAAAAGACGCATCTAATCTGCCCAACGCTGGGCCAAGGAGACTGCCATGTTGGTTTTGACACGCAAGCCTGACGAAAAAATCCTGATCGGTGACGACATCCAAATCACGATCGTGAAGGTGCGTGGCAACCAAGTTCGCATCGGTATCAACGCCCCCGACGAAGTGCGTGTGATGCGAGGCGAACTCGAGCCCAAGCCAGAAAAACGACCCCAGCTGCGGGGCAACCGCCTGGCGGCCGCGCCCGATCCGGGCCGCAAGACCCCGTCGGGCGTCAACCGTTTGGAGCCCGTTCGAATCGATACGACCGTCACCACCAACGGATCAGCGGCTTTAAGTGAGACGAACCGGAGTCGGGGGCCGCTGGCCCTTTATGCCGGTCGCGTGACCGTGCCCGTCACCGGTGGTGTGGTGGTGTAGGGATTCGGAGAGTTTTCGATCGTTTGGGATGTTTTGATGGATTTATCGCCCCGTGGTGGAGGCCCGTTCCATGGTTCCAATCCAAGACAGCGTTGCCGTTCTACCTCCCCTCGCTCCGCTCGACCCTCCTGCTAGGAGGGTGATTGGGGCTTGATGCGGGTCATACGCCGCGATGATGCGTTTTTGACGCATGAGGGAATGCGACCTATGTGTTGAGTGGCTTTTTGTCACCCACCGCATCGAAGACGCATCATGACTGAAGAAGCATCCTTGTTGCTCGTTGACGACGATCAACATCTGTTGCAAAGCATGGCCGCCTGGTTGGCCAGCGAAGGCTTTATGGTCCGGATGGCCAGCGATATCGCGACGGCAGCCTCGGCCATGAAAGCCGAGCCAGCGGACTTGGTGCTGACGGACCTGCGTCTTGGGATGGAAGATGGCTTCGACCTGATCGCCCACATCGCCAAGAAGCATCCCGACACCAGTGTTCTGGTCATGACGGGCTACGCGGCTCCGTCGACCGCCGTGGAAGCCGTGCGTGCGGGTGCCTTTGACCTGCTGACCAAGCCGCTGATTGACGACGAACTCATGCTTGCACTCGAGCGAGCCTTGTCGCAGAAACAGGTGCAGCAAGAAAACGAGACCTTGCGTCGCGAGCTGGATCGGCGTTCGGGGTTGGAACACATCCTTTCGCACGACTACCGGATGCTCAAGGTCTTCGACGTGGTGGACAGCATCGCGGATGCCAAAGCATCGGTGTTGATCACGGGCGAAAACGGGACGGGCAAGAGCATGATCGCTCGTTCCATTCATCAACGCAGCCGGCGTCGCGGTGGGCCGTTCGTGGAAGTGGCTTGTGGAGCCTTGCCAGACAATCTGTTGGAAAGCGAGCTCTTCGGCCATGTCACGGGCGCTTTCACGGGTGCGACGACGGACCGTGCGGGAAAGTTTGAGCTCGCGGACGGCGGCACTTTGTTTTTGGACGAAATCGCGACGGCCACCCAGGCGATGCAGGTCAAGTTGTTGCGCGTGTTGCAGACATACGAATTTGAACCACTCGGTGGGACGGAGACCCAATGTGTGGACACGCGGGTCATCTTGGCGACCAACGAAGATCTCAAGAAGGCGGTGGCCAATGGCACCTTTCGTCAGGATCTGTACTACCGCGTGAACGTGGTGAACATCGAATTGCCGGCACTGCGCGAGCGAGCGGGCGATATCCCGCTCTTGGTGGATCACTTTATCCGGGAAGTGTCCGAGTCCTGCGACCGCGAGATTGACGGGTTTGATCGAGCGGCCATCGAAAAGCTGCAAGCGTACGCTTGGCCTGGAAACGTGCGACAGCTTGAGAACGTGGTGGAAAGAGCGGTGCTGCTCTCACAGGACCGTGTGTTGGGGGTCGAGGACCTCCCGCCCGAGGTTTTGGGGATGGAGCCCAGTTTTTTCACGGAGGTTGCCGACAACGCGTTCACGCCGACGGGTGAGGCAAAAACCGTCCAGAACATGATCACCCATCCTGCGGGGCAGTCATTGAAGGATGCCCTGGAAGGTCCCGAGCGTGAGATCATCCTGCAATCGCTGCGGCGACACGCGTGGAATCGCGCCGCCACCGCGGATGAACTGGATATCAACCGAACGACGCTTTACAAAAAGATGAAACGTCTCGGACTGGATGATCCCCGATTGCAATACGCGGTGTAGGCAAACGCGTGCGAATGTGCACCGACGCCTCCGAGATGCGTCGCTACGGTAGCGGCATCTCTCCGACATGCCGATGAAAGCCCGTGCGTGGGTTCGATCGGGGGACAAAGTGGATACCATGAGGCTAGCGAGAACGAATCGCCTGGGTTGCGGTATCGATTTGGTTTCCTGTTTGAGGTGCCTGTTTTGTCGGTCGAGTCAGAACTGACGTTGGAGGAGGTCGCGGAGATTGACGCGCTTTGCGATCGCTATGAATCCGAGTGGCGCGAGGCGGTGGGACTGAATTCGCTGGGTGACTTTGTGGATGCCGCGCCACCCCGGCTTCGGGGGCGTCTGTTCACCGAGCTGCTGGCGCTGGATGGGCAACTCCGACAGCAACGTCAGGACGAATCGTCTTGGATGTCTTTGACGGAGATGTGCCCGTTTGATGTGGCGCTATCCGATTCGATCAAGCGTGCAACATCGGAACCACCCGGCTCCGTCACGGTGGCGCGCCGCAGCCTCTTTGCCTGCCCCACGTTCGCAGGTCTCTCGCCCGCGGCTTCCGTGGCGTTGCAAGATGCGTTTGAAGAGGTCGAGGTCGCTGCGGGTGATCCTCTGATGCGAGAAGGGCAGGATGGCGAAGGCCTGTTTGTGATCCTGCGCGGACAACTCGACATCCTGAAAGCCACCGAGCGCGGCGGGCAAGACAAAATCGACCAGTGCGGGGCCGGCAGCGTGCTCGGTGAGATGTCCCTGTTGACGGGGCAGACGTGCACGGCATCGGTGGTCGCACGCAGTCCGGTGGTGGCGCTGCGTTTGGTCCATGATCAGTACCAAGGTTTGTTGGCGGGTTTCCCGGAGCTGGAGATCGCATTGAGCCAATTGGTCAGTGATCGGCTGGGACGCCGGGAACAAGACGCCTTATGCGGTCGAGAACTGGGTGGCTATCGCCTGGTGCGCTGCATCAGTCGCGGTGGCATGGGGGTGCTTTATGAGTGCCATCGCGTTGGAGGCCATGGCGAGGCATTGGCGCTGAAGATGCTGCGTCATCGCTTCGTGCATGAGCCCCAAGCGGTCGAGAATTTCCAACGCGAGGCGACGGTCCTACAGCGCTTGCGGCATCCCAACATCATCGCGGTGCACGACTCATTCGTCGACTATCGGACCCGGTTCTTGGTCTTGGAACTCTGCGATGGGACGGACTTGCGAAATGTCTTGGTCGAACATGGGCCGATGGACGAAGCGACCGTCCGCGCCGTGTTGGGGCAGATTGTTTCCGGGCTCGCGCACGCGCACGGCGAGGGAATCATTCACCTCGACATCAAACCTGAAAACGTGTTGCTTGACCGAAACGGGCGGATCGCCTTGGCAGACTTTGGTTTGTGCCAGATCTTGGGGCAGGAAGATGGCAACGAATTCATCAAGGGAACCTTCGCTTACATGCCACCCGAGCAATTGGCGGGCGAGGCCGTGGACCAACGTGGTGATTGGTATGCACTCGGTTGTCTTGTGGTCGAGTTATTGACCGGCGAAAGACTCTTTGATGCGAGGGATCCTGTTGGGTTGATGATGCGCAAGCGGACGCAGGTCCCCAGTGGCCGTTGGCCCGATGTTGACATCTCCGATGAACTTCGCGAGGTGCTGATTGGGTTGCTGCAGCCCGAAGCGGAGAAGCGAACATGGAATGTGAAGCAACTTATCTCTTGGTCCGCGCCGGTGGCGGATTGGCACGTCGGGCCATCGCATATCGGATGAAACCTGGGTCGTCGGAGGCAACGCATATGAACGGTCCTGATGAGGTTTCGGAGACGACAGAGGTTGAAGCAGAGCCGCAACGGCACCAAAACCAACCCTTGCGTGCTTATCTACTTGGATGCCTTGTGCTCGGTGTCCTAAACCTGGGTTCGGGTTCTGCCTTGGTGCCACTCTTCGAATCTGACCTGTTGGTGCGAACGGGGATCGAAGAGGTCGCCTTGGCCTTGGTTCTGCCGTTGTATGGATTGTTTGTTGTGAACTATGCGGCGCCCCTCTTCACCGCCGCTCCGATTATGTTCCGCTTGCTCACGTCGTCTTTCTTAACCGGCATCATGATCACAGGCGTCTCTGTGGGAGCGTGGTTTGCGGACGGTGACTTTATGGTATTTGATCGGGACTTGGTCACCATGTTGGTCATCAGCGTCCTAGCGGCCGGGACGGTTGCGTTTGCATTTCAGTTGATAACCAGAATGGCGTTGAGTACGGACCGCAACGCAAAGCCCCGCTCGTTTCAACCGCGTATCAGCGACCTGGCGCAATGGACCGTAGTGGGTGCGCTTGGATTTGCCCTCATTCGAGCCCTCGGCACCTTTGATGTTACGATGCTGGGCACCGGTTTTCTAATCGGCATGATGTGTGTATTGGTTTGCTGCATACGTCTCTTAACGTTGCACATAAATCGGAAAATGGTTTGGGCCGGTCGAGCGCTTGGGACATTGGCAGCCACCCTCTGCATGATGCTGATTCTGTACGGAGAGCTTGGTTTTGAGGTCTGGTCGCCCGATGGGTTCTTCAAGTGGATGGGGATCAGTTGTCTAGGAGCATTTCTATATTGGTTCTTGACCAAAGTGCCGATCCTTTGTCTACAAGCCTTGGGTTGGTCGCTTCGTTGAGACAGATTTGTTCGGTGACTGATGACGAACAAGACAAAGGATCGGTGCAAGGAAACGCTGGTTGTTAGACCCGGGCCGCGTGATCGGAGCGTTTGCTTGGAAGACGGCACCGTGTTGGATGTCCCGCAGTCATGGACGCTGTTGCCGCCAGGAGACGCGGGCGTCACGCGGCGGGTGAAAGCGGCGGGACCGACGTGGACCGTGAAACAAAAACGGGGGCGACGGGTGGTTTCGCTGGGAGTGTGGGCGGATGGAAAGCAAATCGCGGAGGCCAAACGGGGCATGGAGGCGACCCGATCGACGCCTCAATACGCAAAACAACGTGTCGCCGCGAAGCAGCGTCGCGACAAGGTCCAGTCCGAGTACGTGGATGAGTTTCATGCGGCGGTGGTGGTTTTTCTTGCCTTTGCACCGGAGTACGCGGCGATTGCGGAGCGTTTTGCAACAGCCGTCGCGGCACACGCCACGCCCGTTGGAAGTGGGACGGTGGCACGCACCAAACGCATTCCCGTCGGTCAGCGTGCGGAGTCGGCCGTGATCGCTTGGATGCGTCATCAAACGACCGCCTACGACGATATGAAGATCGCCCGCATTCGAGGGAAACGGCGCGAGGTGCGACGTGAGCTGGCTGCGCAGTCACGACGTCTCTTGCAGAAGTATCGGGACGGCGAATCGGACGCGATGGTGGGTTGTCCTTTGGCTGCCGCGTTGCGAAACGTGTGAAACTGGAAACCCGCATTGCGACGGGTGGTTTGGCCGATTTAAGAACCAAGTGGAATTTAGAATCTTGGTTCTCGATCGGACGAATCGCATGTCGTTTCAACGCTGTGTCGCCGCAACTCTAGCCGCCCTGCTGGCGGGACTCTCGACTTCCTCCGATGTTCAAGCGCAAACAGGTCGCCAACGCGGTGCGACCTGGGGCGGTATCACAGGTGCTATCGCCGGGGCGATCATCGGTGAGAACAACGATGAAGCTGGGGCGGGGGCCGCGATCGGCGGCGTGCTCGGCGCGGTGGCCGGTGGCGTTTTGGGCGACGCGAATGATCAAGATCTGGCGCGACGTCAGTACTACTACCGGCAGCAGCAGGCGAAGCGTGCGTACCCGGCTGCACCTGTGGCGACACCCGTGCCCGTCGCAACGGGTGCCGTGACGATCACCGATGTGGTGAACCTCAGTCGGAGTGGCGTGGGTGACGGCGTGATTTTGAATCAAATTCAGACGCGAGGCGTCCAGCGAACGCCGGTCGTTGGTGACATCATCTCCATGCATCAGCAAGGCGTCAGTGAAACCGTGATCACGGCGATGCAAGTGGCGCCTGTCGGGGGTCCGGCGGTTGTTCCATCAGCGCCTGTCGTGACACAGCCCCCCGTGATCGTGGAACATCATCAGGTCATCCAACCGAGGCCCATCTACGTTCAGCCGAGACGGGTTTATCAAGCCCGACCGCGCTACCACTATCACTTCGGATTCTGAAGATCCGTCGATGACGTGGTAGGCCCCAACAGGGTTCTCGCATCTTCCCGCATGGAATCTGCGGGACGCCGGACGAGGCAGTCGGTGAGGAGCGAGCGACCAAAATCCGGTTCCGCTGGACCGATCCGCGCGGCACAAGCGTGATGCGCGTGGCTATTCTGTGTCTGCTCGCGGCAGAACCCGACCTTTGCTCGGAACCGGTCAGCGAGTCGTCTGGTCGGCATGGATCGAGAAGGTCTCCTTGGAATCACGATGCATCGAAAGAACATTGGCATTTTTGCGTTGCTGGCGGTGATCGTTTTGGTCGCCACGATGATGGAAGGAAACTTTGTTGCAGCCGCCAATCTAAAAACCTTGATTCGCGACACGAGTCTGTATGGCCTGATTTCCATTGGTGTCGCCGCGGTCATCATCACGGGTGGGATTGACCTCTCAATCGGTTCGTTGATCGCGTTATGCGGCGTGATGATGGTGTCGATGATCAACGTGCACTATGTCCGTGATCAGCAAGAACACGAGGTCGTTGCTCTCACACGTGCTGAGGGGGACCAGACGCTGAGCGAGCGTTTTCCTGCGGCGGCAACGTTGATCGAACTGCGACCCCCTCCGCTTGGGATCCGTGGTGGCGACCGCTTGGTTTACGAAGGCGTGCTTGGCGAAACGACGGTCTATCTGTTGGGGGCAGAGGACGAGAGCCAAGGCCGGTTCGCAACCTCGGACCCAGCTCGCCGATTGACCGAAAAGTTGTCCGTGCGGGTCGACCGCATCGCGTACAACTCGCCTTTCCTTGTTGTTGCCGCGGTGTTGCTGATGGGGGCTCTGATCGGCGCTCTCCACGGTGTTTTGATCACGCGTGCTCACCTGCAGCCGTTTGTGGTGACCTTGTGCGGACTCTTGATTTACCGCGGACTGGCTCGGGTGTGGACCGGCGATGATCAAGTCGGTTTGGGTTCGGCGCTCGCGGGATTCAAAACGCTGGCGACCGGCGCGGCGTTTGAATTTCCTTTGCCGCTGGTGGCGCGTTTGTCCGGGACCTCGGAATCATGGACGCAATGGACCTGGATCGAATTTCCGGTGACGGGCGTTTTGTTGCTCCTGGTTGCTGCGGCGGCTTGGTTTTTCTTGCAGCACATGGTGGCCGGGCGGCATCTGTTGGCCGTCGGCGAAAACGAGCAGGCAGCGCGATTCAGCGGCGTTCGCACGGATCGGCTGATCATCTTGGCGTATGTGATCAGCGGCACGCTGGCGGCGTTAGCGGGTGTTCTATTTCTGTTGGAATGGAACTCCGTGCAACCGGGCAGCAGCGGCAACTTCTACGAGCTGTACGCGATCGCGGCTGCGGTTTTGGGTGGCTGCTCGCTACGTGGAGGCCGTGGTGCGGTCTTCGGCGTCATCGCCGGCGCCGCAGTGATGCGTTGTCTCTACAAAGCCATCGTGGTGCTTGGCATTGAACAGCAGTGGGAGATGGTCATCATCGGCGCCGCCTTGCTTGCCAGCGTCTTGTTTGACGAGGTTATGGGACGGTGGCGGATGTGGAAGCTCAGACGCGGCTCTGGAGCCGTTTCCAATTAGGACACGCTCGACGGCCTTTTGCGGCTACGGCATCCGCGTGAGCGTGACCGTCGTGCGATAGCGTTGGCCTTGCCGCAGGATCACCATATCGATCGGCTCGTCCAGGGGTGCCAAACCGACGCAGGCGACCAAGTGATCGTCGTCTTCGATATCGGTTTGTCCGAACCTCAGGACGATGTCGCCGCGTTGCAGACGAGCCGACTCCGCCGGGGACCCACGTCGAACCTCTTTGACACGAGCGCCGCCCAAGGGATTGGAAACCGATTCGGTAGGCAACGCGGTCCCGGATGTTGGGACGCGCATCGAGGCGTAGAGCTTGTCGCTGGCCGACAGGTCCGCCGCCGAGAAGTTGGGATCCAGCGTGACGCCCAGGTACCCGCGTTGCAGCTTGCCGTGCCGGATCAGCTGTTCAGCCACCCGGATCGCCATGTTGATTGGAATGGCGAATCCGATGCCCTCGCTGCCACCACTGCTGGAAGCGATCGCCGTATTCAAACCGATGACCTCCCCCCT
>JBCCYK010000188.1:0-13120 GCA_039189905.1 Planctomycetota bacterium | reverse complement strand
GATCCAACGATGGGAATTTGGCGAATGGATGACGCTGGTTTTACGATCCAACTCAGCGATGACGACGAGGAAGATTCGTACATGGCGATCTATGTCCAATTTGTTGATCCCGCCACGATGGCCATCAAACTCGAAGAACTTAACGAGACCGAACCGGAGCTGTTCGAGGACTTTCCTTTTGGCGATTTTGTGGATGCATTGCGGGAAGATGGCTCGGAAGATCCGACTACTCCAGACGGTGTCCAAGCTCTCGATGCACTGAAGGACCGGACATCGCGTTTTGACAATGGAGATTCAAACTCGGGCCCTCACTGATCAGCACCGTGCCGGCTGAGAGGAAGGTTCTCACAAATCGTGGAATCTTTACGAATCGCCATCGCCAAAATCCCGGGCAAGCATTCGAAGATCGACCAACAGTTCGATTTTCATTTCTGTTCTTCCTGTCGCCTGTGCGGCTTGTCGTTTGCGGTGTTGGGATTTGGTACCAGTTTCATGCATGCCCACGGGAAACCCACGGGCCGGACGGCTGATCTCCAAACCTTCGTGGTCAATGAGTGTTTCGGGGAACCAATCGGTGCCCCCGGGTGACGTCAGGCAACGTGATGTCCGAGACGAGTCCACGCAACAAGGTTACATTAGGTTTGTTTCGCAAGTCGCTGAGGTATCGAGTCCGCTCGCTTATCGATCAGTTAATGGGCTGATTTATGGACCAACCCGATTCAATGTTTTGGCTCTCAGCGATGTGGGAGTCTGCACGCGGCTATCGCAGGATGGTCGATGCAACGGTCTCGCAGCTTTCGGACACGGAGCTGTTTGCACGCCCAGCTCCAGGGACTAATTCCGTTGCGATCATTCTTCGTCACCTTGGAGGCAATCTGCGTAGCCGATGGACAGACTTTCTGACGACAGATGGCGAGAAGCCTGATCGTGATCGCGACCTCGAGTTCATGGAGTGGGTCGGAGATCGTCAATCGCTGATGAATCACTTTGACCTTGGTTGGGTCGCGCTCAACCATGCCTTTGAAACGATTGACCAGCAGAACGTAACGCAAACCATCTTCATTCGCGGTGAGGCTCACACGATTACTCAAGCCTTAACACGTTCGTTGACGCACTTCACCTATCATGTTGGCCAGATCTTGATCATTGCTCGCATGGTCCATCAGGGTGAGTGGAATTGGTTGACGGTTGCTCCCGGTGAATCCACGTCACACAATGAAAGGACGTGGGGGACGTCCGCTAGTCGCAGCGTGTTTGCCACTGATCCAGACGACCGAGAACAGAGCGATTGACCCGGAGCTGAGCATGGCATGGTGTATCAACGGAGGGCGTTTCGTCCGTGGCCAGGCGATTGCAACCGTTCTTATTGGCAATAAAGGTTGGCTGCCACCGTGAATTCAATACCCATTGGCGTAGGTTTTATCGCGATTTGCGTCGCGGGGTGGCACGAATGGGCTTGGTACCGACGTCAGCGGCACTGCATTCGGCTTGTTGGACGCATCGTTGATGAAATTGAAGACGAAAACGATATCACGACCCGGTGGAAAATTGAATATGAGCATGCGAACGTCGAACGGAAGTTCGTTTCAGCGTACGGTGGCAGTTCCACCATGCAGGTCGGTGATAACGCGATCGTCGTACTTGACCTGCATGCGGGTACCGCCGAGCACCTGACTTGGTCGAATCGTTGGGTCTTTACCGTGGGTCCTATGCTGTTGGGGATCGCGTTTGTCATTGCTGGGATCACGATGACTCCTCAAGATCGACAGCGTCAGAGCGATCCGACGCAACCGAGAAGCGAAGTCGAGCGTTTTCAGTTGGATCATCCCCTGGCAACTGAACTGATCACCGACGAGGCGTTGGCCGGCGGTGGTGCGTAGCACGATTTGGCCGCGACAAAACTCGATGCAATGAAACGCGGCGTGAGGAGCGGGTTTGTTTTTCCTGTGCGCAATTGCTTTCTTGCGACATGCCCTCCCCGGCCACGCTGACGCGGGCCGACCCTCCTGCGGCAAGGCCGTGGGAGGGTGAAAGCTTCGATTCTTCGGTTGCGTGCGTCGGGCAAGCTTCGGCGTGAGTTCGACACGTTGTAGGGCTCTGATGGGATTTGAGGTGGGTACGGCGGGCGATGGGACAGACGTTTCCATGGTCAGGCACGGCTTTCGGATGCGGAAGCCGGCTGGAACACGACTGGGAATCGTGGGCAGCCGCGTCTTTTGTGCCTTCAAAACGCGGGTCGCACGCGGTTGGGGCGAGATGCGGCCGGGAGACCTGGCAACCTGAGCGCTGCCTCGTGCCTTTGCAACCACAGTCCCGTCGCGTAACCTCCCCGGTTTGCGGGTCCCGATGGTTTGGGACGCCGCCTTCAATCCACGTTGCCCTTGCATCGTTCCCCCTATCTTTTGATTTCACTGTGCTAAGAACTCACACCTGCGGCGATCTCCGCCAATCCGATGTCGGCACCGCTGTCACGCTTTGCGGGTGGGTGGAAAGTAAACGCGATCATGGCGGGGCAGTCTTCATTGACCTGCGCGATCGCTATGGGATCACGCAAGTCGTCGTGGGACCGCCGGAGGCAGATTCACAGTTGATCGACCAGGCAGGCCACGTGCCCGCCGAAAGTGTGATTTTGATTCGCGGCAAGGTTGCCGACCGGTTGGAGGGCAAAACCAACGCGAAACTGGCGACAGGAGAGATTGAGGTCCGTAGCGAACACTTTGAAGTGCTGTCGCCAGCCCAAACGCCCCCGTTCACGCCGGGCCAAGCCGAGTTGCCAGGCGAAGACTTGCGTTTGAAGTACCGATTCTTGGACCTGCGGCGAAAAGAAATGCAGCGGGGCCTGATCCTCCGCAGTCAAATCATCAAGATCATGCGCGACTATTTCGCAGAGCACGATTTCATCGATGTGGAAACACCCATCTTGGGCCGCAGCACCCCTGAGGGTGCACGCGACTACCTCGTTCCCAGCCGAGTCCACCCAAGCAACTTTTATGCCTTGCCGCAGTCACCGCAGCTTTACAAGCAGATCCTGATGGTGGCCGGCTTTGACCGCTACGTCCAGGTCGCGAAGTGTTTCCGCGATGAAGACCTGCGAGCGGACCGGCAACCCGAGTTCACGCAGCTTGACCTGGAAATGTCGTTCGTCGACGCGGAGGACATCATGGGGCTGATTGATGGGCTGGTCGCACGAACGGCCAAAGCCGTCTTGGGCAAAGACGTCCCGACACCGTTGCCGCGAATGACCTACCAGGAAGCCATGCAACGCTATGGCAGTGACGCGCCGGATCTTCGCTTCGGCATGGAGATTGTGGACGTGACGGACATCGCGAAGAAGACCGAGTTTCGCGTTTTCCGGGGCACTGCGGATGCAGGTAACTTTGTCAGAGGGATCAACGTCAAAGGCGCGGCCAGCAAGTACTCCCGTCGTCAGATCGACGAATTGACAACCTACGTTCAGCATGACTTTGGCGCCAAAGGATTGGCATGGTTCCGAGTGGAAGATGACAAGACGCTGTGGAGCCCCATCGCCAAGAATTTTGATCCGACGCATCTGGAAGAAATCCGTTGCAACCTGGATGGCGAGCCTGGCGACCTGTTGATGTTCCTTGCCGACACTTGGGACGTGACCTGCAAGGGTCTCTCCGGGCTCCGGAAACGGTTGGCGACCGAGCTGGAGCTCTTCGATGCTTCGGACCTGCATTGCAGTTGGGTCACCGCATTCCCGATGTTTGAACGGGACGATGCGAGTGGCCGCTTGGTCGCGATGCATCATCCATTCACCGCGCCGTTGGCGGAAGACATGGATAAGCTGAAGGATGCACCGGAGTCATGTCGTGCTCAAGCGTATGACTTGGTTATTAATGGCTCCGAGGCCGGTGGCGGGACCATCCGAATTCATCATCCGGATGTCCAGTCGCAGGTGTTTGAACTGATGGACATCGACGAGGAAACGGCGAAAGACCGTTTCGGCTTCCTCCTGGACGCGCTTCGTTTCGGGGCGCCACCCCATGGCGGTATTGCCTTGGGCATCGACCGCTGGGTGATGTTGTTCGCAGCTCTCGACAACATTCGCGAGGTGATCGCGTTCCCGAAGACGCAGCGAGCGGCCGACCTGATGACCGGCGCTCCTGGCGAAGTGGATCAGGACCAGCTCAACGAGCTGCAGTTGCGTACGGTCAGCGTTAAAACTTGAGCGGGCTTCGCCGGCGTGTTACCTAGAAGGGCTCGACCGTGACGGGAGCTCGAAGCACCTCGTCTTGCGGGAAATCCAATTGGTCGGATGGAGCCGGAAGGGGAGCCGGTTCCAAGATGCTGGGAAATTCCTCCTCAACGGAACCGGGTTGCACCAGTTCCATCTCGCTCGATGTCATGGAGCTGGACGCGGTTTCCGTTGCGACCGAAACACGCGGTCCCGTCTTCAATGCTTCCCAGGGTTTCGGATAGAAAAAGTGCTGCTCGTAGCGTTGGGGTGGCTGACGCTGATGCGTGAGCACGCTTGTGATGCCACTGTGTTTGTACCAGCCCAGCGCAACGCCCCGTCGCCATGCCATGGCTTCCTGGCTGCTCGGCGCGATCACGTCGGCCATTTTGCCACCCAAGTAAGTCGGTCGCTTGTGCTTCCTTCGGTGAGATGGAGGGAGACGATTGCCGATCGGTCCGATCACGTCCACGCGAGGCGTGACCGGCAGATAGGGTTTGGGCTGCCCAGCAAGTGAATGCCCTGCAGTGCCGGTGACCAGCGCGGCCAACAATCCGATCCGCATCTGATCAGGACACGCGGCGACAACTCGCCTGCATAGGCCATCGTAGAACTGTCCCATCCGGATTCCTTTCCGAAGCATGGCGATCGTGTCAGCGATACGCATGCAGGAGCACGCGTTAGCAAGCGTATCGTCGTGCGAGTCGTAAGCGTTACACGTGAAGCCACGATCGACCGATCATCAGGAAGATCGCGGTTGCTCCGGTTGTAGCGATTGCGTCGCCTAGTGTTCCAATCGCCCACGTAGGATTGGCGCTCGTCGCCCATGCGATTTAAGCGATCACGACGCGTCGGCGCCAAACTCCAAGCGACAGACCGGCGTCAACTGAAGTTGCCGGTACGCCTTCGATAGTGCTGCGATAGCGTCGTCATGGCCACCAACCATGCGAACCCAAACATCAGGGGACCCCATCGCGGCAACGCAGACACTGCGATCGCAACCAGAAAGAACATCAGACCCAACAAAGCGCTCCCGCCCCATACGTGACCGGCCATCGCGAAGAAGCCAAACCCACTCATGAGGCACGCGATCAGCATCACCAAGGAATGATCCAGGTATCCCAGCAGCCACAGAAGATTGACACACGCCAGCGCGAGGAGGTATCCCATCCAAGTGGACCAAACGGGACGTTCCACGGTGTTGCGAGGCTTCCAAACGCCCTCCCGAGAGCGATGCACTACCAGACCGATGCCCACCAGCATCAACGCCCGCGGCAGCATCATCTGCAAGGTGTCACCCAGATGCCATGCCACTGATTCCGAACTGACCGTCGCATCCGAAGCCCGTCCGGACACGGGCACCTCGGTCGCCGTGAGGGTGAACCACTGAATCACCGCGTGAGCCGTGAAGACAATGGCACCCATCAGCAGGAGCGTCTTCCACCAGTTTGCGAACGCGGTTTCGTGTTGGTCGCGTTTTAGTTCGCGGCTGACGAGTTGTATGAGCCCGTCGCTTTGCACGGTCGGTGGCTGGCCATCCAGATAACGCTCCAAGTCGTCCGCGAATGCATCTGCCGATGCATAGCGATCCTTTGCCCGGTATGCCATTGCCGACTGCAAGATCGCGTCCATGTCATCGACGTGAGGCGGCCAGGGCGAGTCACGCGGCCAAACATCACGGAGCCGCGGTGGGTCCGCGGTCAACACAAGCTGGATGACTTCCGCAGCCGAGTTGCCTGGATGGGGCGGTCGACCTGTCAGGAGTGCCAGAAGGATGGCACCCAGCGCATAGGTGTCGGTCGCCTCTGTGACGTGACGTGACCCACGCGCCTGTTCCGGGCTCATGTAATGCGGTGTGCCAAGAATCTGTCCATCTTGTGTGAGTGACGCGTCATCGCGCTGCCACTTGGCCAATCCAAAATCGACGATCTTGGCAATCCCATCGGAGTCCAGCAGCACATTGTCGGGCTTAAGATCGCGGTGAATGATGCCGTGCCCGTGTGCGTAGGCGACGGCACGAGCCAGGTCGCGAACGACCGCAACACAGCGTCGTGGACTGACCTTGGACGTCCGGTTGACCCAGTGGCTCAGACTGGGAGCGGCCGCCTGTGCATCATCGGCCAGCAAGAGGGGCATGACGAAGTAGTCAAGCCCGTTCCAACAACCGATCGTATGAATGGGCAGGATGTTCGGATGTGAGATCGCTGCGGCGGCCTCGGCCTCGGTTCGGAAACGCTGTCGCAACTCAGGATCCGCCAAGATCCCCTGGCCGATCATCTTGATGGCCACCTCGCGTTGCAGGGAAACTTGCGTCGCCCGGTAAACGATGCCCATCCCACCCTGAGCGATCGGCTCCTGCAGCAGAAAGTCGTCGATTTGCCGGCCCTGCAAGGCCATTGCCTCCTGCTCAAGGGGGTGACGTGCAGTAGTCGCGGTTTGACTGCCAACGGAATCCGTGGGTGAGGCCAGCGAAACGTGCTCGGATTGCGTCACATCCCGTGCATTCGCTGACGCCTTATCGGCAGGTATCGCGGAGCCACCGGCAAGCCATTGATCATTCGCAAAAAAGCTCCGCAACTCGCCGGCATGCTCCGGATTCTGCTCGATCACGTCGAGCGGATCGACGCCCTGTCCGGACTCGCGTCGCGTGAGAATCCATGCCAAGACGGATTCCAGCGTCGCTCCGATGGGCGATGTTTCGCTGGAATCTGACTCTTCCGGCTGGCGTGAATGCGATAAGTTGGGTTCGGAGTTCATTCCCTAATAGTCTATCTTCGCCACCGCTCGCTGAGCACAACGCTGAGATGCTATGCTCGCCTCATGCGATCCCCAACCGCGCATCCCCGATCCGCAACCGCAATCCTGTTCGCGTGCGGACAACTCCTCTGTCAATTCGATCACCGTCAACGTGCAGCCTGATGGATCCCCAAACCACTTCCGACGTCAGCCCCGCCGAAAATCAGGACGAAACCGACTTGAAGCCCATTGATTTCCCGGAGTCGCTGCAGCACATCGTGCGTGAGAATGAACCCCTTGCGCCGATGCTCTGGGTTGGGATCGGTGGACCTGCACGGTACCTGGCCGAGCCGGTTGACTGGAATCAGGTCATCGAGCTCGTCACCTTCGCGCGTGGGAACGGACTCGCAGTCCGCGTCTTGGGCGAAGGCAGCAATGTCCTGGTTCGCGAAGCCGGATTTGATGGCTTGGTGATCTCGCTTGCTTCGGCGGCGACCAGCTCGCTGGAAATCGTGGGCGACCGGTTGATCGCAGGAGCAGGCGCTCGTCTGACCCATGCGGTTATCAAAACGGCGGGAGAAGGTTTAGGCGGACTCGAACACCTGGTGGGACTGCCGGGCAGCATCGGCGGCGCGATCGTTGGCAACATTTCAGCGGAAGGCCGCGACATCGGTTCGACGGTCCACTCCATCGACGCACTCGATGAAAATGGCCAGGAAATCACGCTCTCAGGCGAAGAAGCCGGCTTCGGTCACCGCAGCAGCACTCTCGTGGGTTTGGTGGTGCTTCGTGTGACCTGCCAATTGGAACCCAAGGATGCGAGAGCATTGACCAAACGGATGCAAAAACTGTGGATCCATCGTAACAACCAGCGTCCCACGTCCACCTCGCGGCTCGCGATGCCGTTCGTCGACCCTGACACGATTTCGGCCACGGAGTTGATACAGCAGACGGGGCTGGCTGGGATCCGTGAGGGCGATGTTTCCCTGGACAGCACGCGTCCGAACTATTTGCTGCTGCACGATGGCGCGACCAGTGAGCAGTGCGTGACTTTGATCCAACGCGTTCGCGAACAGGTCGCCATGCAGTCGGGGATCGACTTGCAACTCAACCTGCGGATTTGGTAGCTACGAAAGCAAAGGGACCCGCGTCATCGAGTCGTGGCGGGGTTGGATGCCAGTATTGCCGCAGGAAGCGACGAGGCCCCAGTGACCAACGGCGGCTCGAAGAATGAGCGACGATCGCGATCGGGAAAGGACGCAGAAGACCAGCGACCGAGCTTGATCCGAAGACTCGTCATTGCGCCGACCGTGCTCTCATTCCTGTGGCCGGCGTTGCTGTTGCTATTGGGATACGTCGCTTGGCATAGCTGGGGCGTTCATCACGTGGGGCGTCAGCTTTACGGAATCGACCCGGCAGCGGTCCAAATCAGCCCTCGGCCAGCCTACATCCGTTCCGAAATCGTCAGCACCGTCTTTCAGGATGCCGATCTCGGTTCACTCTCACTGCTAAATCCGCAGGCAACCGCTCGTGTTGCCGATGCCTTCGCAGCTCACCCGTGGATTCGTAACGTGGTGGGTGTGCGCAAGCTCTCCAATGGGCACTTGGACATTCGGGTGGATTACCGGCAACCTGTGGGCATGGTTTACGTCAGTAGCCAAGAGGGCGAAACGGGCTTCATTGCGATCGACGGTGAAAGTGTCTGTTTGCCAACACAGGACTTCTCCACCGCGGACGCGATGGAGTACGCCCACATCGTGGTTCCGGGGGCCTATTTCACTGGGACGTACGGGAAACCCTTCGGCGATGACCGTGTGGCGGCCTCGGCCTTGCTGGCAAGCCTGCTCCGTCCCCACCGTGAGAAGCTGGAAATCGTGAGCATTGGAGTTCATGGCGATCGTCGAACAAACCCGGTGGTCCAACTCGAGGTGGCGGACGCGAAGGGAAATCGCTGGTTTTGGGGTAGCAGCCCAGGCGCAGAGGCACCCGGTGAAAACCCGCCGCAAATGAAGCTCGAAAGCCTGCTTTCCGGTGCCCCCCCAGGGAGCGACCTGCGGATCACGAGGATCGCACGCAAGTGAAGACACCGTCTGGACGGGGCTTTTGGTGTGCAATCTTCAGGCCAATCGACATCAATCTGAAAAGAGCGCGTCTTGACGTTCGGCCCCCCGTCGCCGTAACTTGTCGCACGCTGCCAGCGTAGCTTCAATTGGCAGAGCATCGCATTCGTAATGCGAGGGTTGCGGGTTCGAATCCCGCCGCTGGCTTGGCAACTCTCTTCCGCGTGGGACACTGAGATCATGAACGAAGTCGAACTCGAAGTTCTCGACTTAAAACAGATGGTCATTAACAGCACGTCGTTTGGACCGAACGATGTGCTGGAAATCCGTCAGGCCGTATCTGAAAACTACGGTCACTTCGCCGAATTACGGGACGCCGTCGGTGAAATGGAGCAAGACACCGCGATGACACCAGCCGGCAAAACCAAGATGGGCGTTTGTCAGTTCTTGCTGGGTCGCTTCAAAGACGCCACTGCCACCTTGGCGTCGGCCGATGGCAGTGCGATGGCCCTGTTCTATTCGGCACGCTGCCAGTTCGAGTTGGGCCAGTACGAAGAATCCATCGGCAGCTACGAGCAGGCCAAGACCTCTGGCTACAACGAAGACGAGTGCAAGATTTACATCGCTGAGTCGCGCCGCTATGCCGGCGATATCGAAGGCGCGATGGCCTTGCTGGACGACATTTTTGGACCGGCGGAACAGACGGCCGAATACATGTACCAGCGTGCCGCGACCGCCGCCCAAATCAGCGGGCGCTGGGAAGAAGCGCTGAACCTCTATCAACGCGCGGTCAACACGGACGAGAACCACGCCGGCGCCCTTTTTGGCCTGGCGATGGAAAAAGATCGTCAGGGACACGACGACGAGGCGTTTCATCTTTACGAGCGCGCCGCCAAAGCATTCCCCACCGGCGTCGGGGCCTTGATCAACCTGGGCTTGTATTACGAAGACAACAACGACTTTGACAAAGCCCAGCAGTGCTACAAGCGGATCTTGGATTGCTACCCAACGCACCCGCAAGCATCGCTGTACATGAAAGACGCCTCGGCCAACGGCAACATGCTGTATGACGAGGAAACCCAGCGTCGCAATGATCGTCTGGCTCAGTTGCTCAACATGCCCGTCAGCAATTTCGAACTCAGTGTTCGAAGTCGCAACTGCCTAAACAAGATGGGCATCGAAACCATCGGGGACCTGACGCGTCACACCGAGCAGGAGTTGCTTGCGAGCAAAAACTTTGGTGAAACCAGCTTGGTCGAAATCCGCGAGATGCTGACGCAGAAGGGCTTGTCGCTAGGGCAATTCGCCAACGAGAAGAAGACCAGCGATCCGCCGATCGACACGTCCCACATGTCGCCGGATGAGCAGGCCTTGCTGGAACGCCCGATCTCGGAGCTGAACCTGTCCGTTCGTGCTCGCAAGTGCATGAACCGATTGAACATCACCACGATTGGCGAGCTGATTCGCAAGACGGGGGATGACATGCTGGAGTGCAAAAACTTTGGCGTGACGAGCCTGAATGAAGTGCGTGAGAAGCTGGCCGACTTGGGACTGAAAATGCGGGGCGATTGATCGCCTTGTTTCGGTTCGAGCTGCTGCATGCACCGGAGGTCGATCGGAGGTCCACTCCTCCGGCAGTCGGGCCCCGACGCGGCGTGTTCCACACGCCGCACGGACCCGTCCAGACCCCCGGCTTCATGCCCGTTGGGACCCTTGGCACGGTCAAGGGCCTGACAATCGATCAAGTCGCGTCCACGGGCGCGGACATGATTCTGGGCAACACCTATCATCTTCGGCTGCGCCCGGGCCACGAAACGGTGAAGCGTTTGGGTGGCTTGCATGCGATGAGCGGTTGGGAAGGCCCGATCCTAACCGACTCGGGAGGCTTCCAAGTCTTTTCGCTGGGCAAGCTGAATGTGGTCACGGAGGAAGCCGCGACCTTCCAGTCTCACATCGATGGCAGCAAGGTCGTGCTGACGCCTGAGCATTCGATTGAGATCCAGCAGGCACTCGGCAGCGACGTCATGATGGTCTTGGACCACGTGATCGGGCTCCCGGCCCCTACTGGTCAGGTGGAGGATGCGCTCGCGAGATCTGTCCGTTGGGCAAAACGCTGTCGCGAGGCCGCAAGCGGCGACCAGCAGGCCTTGTTTGCCATCGTGCAAGGTGGGCTCGACCCCACGCTTCGACGTCAATGCGCGCGGGAACTCGCGTCGATGCCTTTCGAAGGTTACGCCGTCGGCGGTTTGAGCGTCGGTGAAACGCCCGCTGAGATGTACGCCATCACCGAAATCACCACGCCCGAGCTTCCTGCCGAGAAACCCCGGTACTTGATGGGCGTGGGCACACCGATCGACTTGCTCGAAAACGTCGCGCGTGGCATCGATCTCTTTGACTGTGTGATGCCAACACGCAATGGTCGCAACGCCCTGGCATTCACGGACGAAGGACCGCTTCGACTCCGCAATGCCAAGTACCGCCACGACACGAATCCCATCGAAGACGGCTGCCCTTGCCTTGCGTGCCGTCATTCGCGGGGCTACTTGAGGCATCTGTTCGTGGCCGGCGAGATGCTCGGTCCCATTCTCTTGTCACACCACAACCTGACGTACTACAGCCGGTTGATGGCAAGGACACGAACCGCCATTGAACAAGGCAACTTTGACGCGTTTCGGGCGGCACGATGTGCCCAGTGGCAGCGAAATGCGAATGCGGAGAGCCCGGCCGCTTCTAGAACCAGCTAATTCCGAACTGCCGCCATGGAGTAAGCTTCGACAGCATCGACAATTTTGGGCAAGAAGTTGCATTCCGAATATGCCAGCAGACTAATCTCAAGCCAAAATCTCGGTGTCGCGGGAAACGCATGGTCAATACCTTTTAGAACTGGCAAGTTGTGCCTGCTGGATCAACTCATTTTGAATTGAACTTCGTGCGAGATGCTTTGGCCTCAAGACACTTCATGGTTTCGCAATAGTCCCAACTGATGGTAGCCGAGGGCCCAATCATGCGATCCAGCTCACTGGCGTGTCGTCCGCCAACGACAAAATAGGTGTGGCATTCAGCTGCGACGCCAGCCAATTTCAGTATCTCGTTGAATTGGGTGCGGCTGCGTACCGGCTCGGCCAAGGCCAGCCACACCAATGCAGGCTTCTCGTCCACCACGCAGTCCATCAGCACATCGAGTGGAAGATCTGGGCCAAGGTTTGTTTCATTGAAACCCAACTCATGGATCACGAGCGATGCCATCAAGGTCGGTAGCAGATAGCGATCGCCCGACATCGCGCCGCCAATGGCTTGAGGAGCATCCGTTTCGGGCTCTGCGATCGACAGCCTCAGCTGATTGAGGGCACGACAACAAAGAATGACGGCACGGTGTTCAATGAAAATTGCCCTCTTGTCGTGCGGCCAAGCGGCTCCAATCTCGCCCATCGCATGCGAGACTGGGCCATCGCAGAGTTCTGCAATCCCCATCCCTCCCGCATAGAGCGATTGCATGAGGCTGATAACGGCGGAGGCGTGACCTGCCTTTAGCACCTCGAGCATCTTTTCATCGGCGCTTTTTGGTTCAACCTCGGACGGGTCGAACTCCAAGCCCAAGAGATCCGGACGCAGAATGCGGGTCTGGGTCGCGCGCACGTAGCGGACAGCCTCGGGGATCGGGATCCGGCGATGTCCGCCGCGCGTACGGTGAATCTGCAACTCCCCCGCATCGGCCAACCGACGAACCGAAGACTCGCTGACCCCCAGTGCAGCGGCAAACTCAGAGGTCGAAAGTAGTTTCGGCATCGGTGGTCCTGGCGGTTTTGAAGCAATTTCACATTCGCGATTCTAGTTTTAACTCCCAGAAGCGAACCAGACCGTTTTGCTAGGCAAATGTAAATCCACCAATTCCATCAAATCCGCAGCAGCGAACGCCAAGGGCCCTCAAAATGAACCGATGAACCCACCTTAAATCCCAACAAAGGGCCATTGACAACCCTCTACTCTTCGATTGAGAGATTTGGCAGATTTGAAAGCTTTTTTGCCAGATCTTGAAGAGTTGCGGTGCGATCCCCCGCCGGGGTGGGCATCGGTGAGCTTCCTTCAACCACCTTTTTCCTTGAGGGCTGATGATGTTTGAGTTTGG
>JBCCYK010000187.1:0-13129 GCA_039189905.1 Planctomycetota bacterium | reverse complement strand
TGCAGGAGTCTTGGTAACGAGTTTCACGCTGAAAACTGAACAGAGTCATTGCTCAAAGGATTGAACGGTCCATGTCGAAGCTCACGAACGGAATCGTGAATCTCACCCTGTTGGCTAGCGCGACCTTTGCGGTCGTCTACGTTCAGAAAAGCGGGAGTGTTGTCGAAAGCGGCGTCGCAGGTCGAGCCAAGATTCGATCCACGGATGAAACGGAAAAGGGCCTGCGGAGACTCCGCGGCGCCTCGCCGCTGCTCCAACCTGCCCCCAAGCCTCGCGGGCAGAGAAACCATCCATCGCTCCCCGTGTCGGGCCAAAGGATGGGTTCTACAGACCCATACGTTCAACCAGTCAACTGGGTACGGAGTAGTGATCCAGATCCCTTTAAATGGGATTGGTTCTTGGTTCAGAACATGAATGGCGTCAAGGTCGCCTGGTCATTGCAGGCGACACTGTCCGGCCTCGTGATGCCCGAATTCGTTCCGATTCAGGCCAATCGGGAATTCACGATCATTGCCTTCAATGAACACAAGAAGCTCAACGCGAAGCTGCAACTAAGTGGGCCTGATCAGAACGCAGTCGCCCAAGACACTTCCAAGTTTACGTTCAGTTCCACAGGTTTGGCCAGTGACGCAGATCGTCATTTCGCAACGTTGATGCTCCAGAAGGACTCAGGTGCATGGGAAGCCAGCCGACGATTCGCTTTTCGCATCATCCGGCCTTCGGTGCCCGGACTCGCAATCGATAGCATGACGCACAGTCGCCACCGTGATCCGACCGATCCTGACGGCGTCCCGATCTACATCGCAAAATCGGGCGGGTACCTGAAGCTTCGCGGCCAGTCGATTTCCAGCGGGAGTGAACTCGGCTTTAGTCTCTTTGCCGAACAGGATGAACTGAAAAAAGGGGGTATTGCCACCAACTCCGATTTCAAGGATACGTTGTTTTACATTGGGCAGACCAACCTTCGTCGCGAAGACAGCAACCGAGAGCAAAACTTCTTCACTGCCTCGGCGATCATTCCGCCCAGCATCATCACTAGCTACGCAGACAAGTCACTCAGGATTCTCGCGACGGAAGACAACGGTCGGAGTGCTGTCTTGGCACGGGACCTAAAGACGGCCATCGCGAAGTTGCCAACCGGAGTCGTGACGATCTCTGGAGTCACGGTGAACGGGTCAGATGCCAGCACGTCGCGTCAAGCGACAGCTCAAGCTCTCACACAAGTAGCGGCCACGGTCGAAGCCATGACGGTCTCACCTGAAAGCCACGTCGACTTCGTGCTCAGAGAAAGGGGAACTGGCATCACAAGTAGCCCGATCGGCATAGCGCATGGCCAGCAAGACCAGGTCGAGATCGAGCGTCCCGATGGCGAGCCACTGATCCTGGGAACCCAGACCGTTCGCGAACATGAACTAGAAGTTGTGGCCATGCTCGGGGATCACCAGCTGACGCGGAGCGAATTGCTGACGGTAGGTTTGCTTGATACACCTTTGAAGGTGATCGATTTCGACTCTGGCAATGTGGGTATCGTGGCTGGGGCCAACACAATCACCGTGTCGTTCCCGCGGTATCAAAAGCTGAAAATCGGTGACCCTACGAAGTCGCGGGGGGACATTCGGAGCCAAATCGATTCAACAGGATCCGGGGAGAACAACCAAGCCGATGCATTAAAGCCCGATGTGATGCTGATCCGGGCGAAGGGAGGCTCTAATCCGATCACGCTGACATCAGCCATCTACGACCGCGATCGCAACATGATGGAGCTAGAGTACAAGGCGGAAGAGTTTCTCGCGGGAGAGTATGAGTTCTCGATCACAGGCCTTTCGGACATCTATGGCAACTCGATCGAGGGTGAGGATGGCGCAACAACGTTTCGGCGTGTTGTTGGTGCCAATCCCGACGGTTCCTCTGCAAACGCGCTCCCGGGCCAGGTGCTTCCCGGCATCCAGGGTTCAACGGGACCCTATGTGACTTTTCAAGAGTGGACGCCGCCGAGGGAGGTCCCCGATGGATTCAACCCCAACGATAAGGTCGAAACGCGTGTCGCCCGTCTCTACTTTTTTCGTGATGCCCATCGTGTTGCGCAGATCGTCAACCGAAAGGTTCGCTCTTACAACCGTCAAGGTGTTTCCGTAGCCCGACAACTCGCTGACCAATCCCGCACCAAGGCCGATCAGATCACGGCCGCTCGTCAGCAGGCGGAACGGGAAGCGATTCGCAAAGCTCAGGAGACTCGCGAGCTGGAACGAGAGCTTTCGGACGCTCGGCAATCACTCGACGGTACCCTCAAAGAGATTCAGCGGCAGTCTCGGTCATTGCAACAGGCTGAAGCAGGTTCCGAACAAGAGAACGCCATCAACCGCTCCATCGCGTCGATGGACCTCGCCGCCCAACGTTTCGCGGAACAGGTTGAAGAACTGGAAGGCAAGGTCGACGCGGCGCAGCAAGATGAACTCGACGCTCGCGAACGTGCTCAGGAAGCAGAATCTGAAGAGCAACTCGCGCGGCAAGAACAGTTTCGCCGCGAAGTCGCCGCAGCTCACACCGACCCAGACACCTACGCACCCGGGGTTCCTGGCAGCGGCGACCCCATCGAACAAACCAGTATCTCAGTCATCGGAGAGGGACTGATCCACCTCCGCGGGCCGCTCAAGGGTGTCAACCAAATTCGCATGATGATCAACCAGATTGACATGCCGGTTGGTCAGGTTCGCGTCAACGTGCATTCAACACAAATCAATGGCGACGAAGCCGAAAAGCTGGAGATGGTTTCCTCACGGATACAAACCTACATCGATCAAGCCCGCTTCATGAGCGTTCAGACGGGCGAGATGTTACGCAAATCTGTTGTGGCTGTTGCCGCTCATCGCGCGGAGGAGGCCCGTGCCCTTCATCCTGGTTTTTCACAGCAGGAGCGCGACCAGCGGTATCTGTATGCCTTCTTCGGCAAGGACTTTGTCGACGAACTGCGCGCGATTGATTCCGAGTTTCTCCATACGGGGAACAAACTCATCTCACTGCACTCGATGGATGTGACCAGCCTGTCTTCGGCACTGCTGCTGATGTCGCTTGCTAATAACAGTACCCGCGAGATGATCCTCAACGAGTTCGATCGCCAATTGCAGCAGGAACTACCAATCGCGGAGGCTCGCTACCTGGACGCGGGGATGCACCAAGAGGATTGCAACTGCGGTGTTGGAGACTGTGATTGTCAGCGAGACGGGGCTCTGGCGGGCAAACTGAGGCGGTTCTGGCAAAAGCATCACGGTCCGCCACCTGTCTATTCGCTTGCCCAGAACGCCGCCTTTCAATCGCTTCACGGATTCTACGACGCGTCACTCTTACACGACCAAACCATGACGCCGCTGCAGCGGGAATTCGTGCGTCTAGCCCAGATTTTCAAGAGTCGACTGGTCACGGAACTGGAATACAAGCAAAGAGTGATGGAGCGTGCCTTGATCGAAGATCGTCTGGGGAATCGCCAGCAAGAACTCAAGAACGCACAGCGTTTGGAGGACGCGGCGAATCGTCAATTGGTCGAGGCCCAGCGGCAAAAGAACGCAGCCCTCGAATCGGTTGTTACCCAGTTGACGCAAACGCAAGCGGAGATTCGACGATCTGCCAATGAGGCAAACGAATCGCTGAAGTACTTTACTAACAACTTTGAAGAGTTCATCAAGGACATTCGAAAACCCGAACAACGTACAGCAATTCGGCAGTTTCGACGTAGCCAATCACGTGTGCTGCCCCAGACGGTGCAGTACTACGGCACTGCAATCGACAAGGTCGAGTTTCGTATCGTGAAACATCGAGGCGATGATGGCCGACCGCTTGTTGCCTTGGAGGTAATCGACCCGGCACGGAACGACGAACTGAAACGTGAGGTCCAGGAGATGATGCGGCTCTCAGTCGAGATCGCTCGAACACTCGGTCGCTTCAAGTTCCCTGGTACGGAGGGTGTTCAGACCGTCATTGGTCAACTGGAGAAGCTAAGTGAGGAGGTGATCGTGATGCGACCTCGATCTAGCCTCAACGCAATGCTGAACTACGACGCATTGGAACAAATTGCCGAACAGTTGCTCGAAATTAGGAGACTCGCAGACATCACATTCGAGCGACAACGCGAACTCGCTGAGCAACGACGGGAACTCTTGGATCAATTACGACAACCCGCGATCCGCTACCAGGCCTACTATGAACTTTGGGTCCGCTACCGAAATGAGATTTTGACCGTTTTTGAAACACACCCAGAGAAAGATCAGATCTTTCAGTTCTTGGATAACGTCGACCAGCAATTCGACAATTTGCTTCGCATTGACGTCAGCACTGAGTTCCGCACGCGGGAAGCATCCGAGGCGCGGCGACCACTCGACCACAAGAAGTTCCTGGACATGCTCATTGATGACTTGGAGGAGAAGTACATCGAACTGCTGGAGGGAACTCGGGCGCACACAGCCAACATTGACAACTATCTCAAACGCCTGACCACAGCGTTGGACGATGATTTCAACACGCAGTTCTACAACCCGACGTTCCGGAACGTTCGTGTAGCTAGCCAGTGGAAGGATGTCGAGTTCGGGCAAACCGAAACCACCAACGTGCTGGCCAACAATCGTGAATTTGCCAAGGTCTCGCCGAGCGCAACGATGGAGTTTGATCTTCCCAAGCGAGACATTCTGATCAAGGAAGGCCTCGACGCTGCGTTGGCGATCTACAACGACGTAGGGGCACTCGTCAATGACCCGAATTTGATGGCTCTTGCTGCGGGGCAAAGCGGCAATTCGGCATCCGACATTGGCGCAGGTACAGGCGGCGGTTTTGGCGCCGTGCGTAGCGTTTTGCCGACTCTCAGTGGAGATACGCAAGAAGGACTTCTTTCTCAAAACGCCGGGGTGCGGCCGCGTTTCGAATCCAATGTTGAGAAGCTCATACCCGATCCCGCGATCTACAAGTTCGAAACCGGGACCGGCTTTGAAATCCGTCCGGTGATCGAACCCGATGGGCAGGCGGTCGTTTTCGATTTCAATTACATGTACACGACCAACGTGCGCGAGCCCGTTCGCGCCGATGAGAAGCACTTGGGACGCGTGAAACGGCATTTCATCGATACGGACGTCCAGCTCGCCAACTTTGAACTTCGGGAAGTCAGCCGTTACACGGTGGCCTTGAAAGCCGAACGTACCGCCGAGGGTGTGCCTCTGCTGGAAGACATTCCCTTGGTTGGTGTCTTGTGGCGCCCCCTGCCCAATCGCGAGAAGTCGCTGCAGCAGAACATCATCATGGCCCAAGCCACCATCTTCCCGACCCTGTTTGACTTGATGGGACTCCGCTGGGCACCCGCGGTGGCCGACATCGATCCATTGGGATTAAGTGACCGTGAGTTCATCGTTCGAGGACGACATCGGTTCCTTGAGAATCGAGTTTACGATGTCAGTAGTTCACGTGTCGACGAGTTTCTTCGTGTGCCGGAGGCTGAGCGAAGAGCGGATCTGTACCGGTCGCAATCAACGATCTCGAGTGTCCATCCCAACGGCTATCGCGGTGAGGGTCTCGACATTCAGAACAGCGACCTTCGTGAGGGTTATCAAACCGATCGCGCTTACCCGCAACAGAAGTACATTCCCAATCGGTCGTCCGAAGGTTCCATGTTCCAGCAGGACCCCTCGCTCCAGACCGAGATGCTTCCGAGGTCGTCGTATCCCATGGATTCCATGATCGATGACGAATCGGAGGGACCCGATCTGAACAATCAGCAGCTTCCTGCCCCTGTGACGATTGATGAGCCGGCTTTGATCTATCCCGCTGATCCATTGGCCGTTCCGATGCTCGAATTCAACCGGTAGGAGCGCGAAAATGACAGGGAAGATGAATGAACTGGGATCAAAAGCAAAAACACGGCGACGATTCTTTGCCGTCACCATGGGGGCGCTCGTTGGCGGGACGCTCGCGAAGATCGCTCATGCGATCGATCCTTTGATACCACACTTTTCCTACACCTTCGGTGGACTGCGTCGATGTTTGCCGAGGCATGACTACCAACACAAAGCCACGTCGCCGTCGGTCATCGTCTCCAGCCTGCCGGTTGTGGAATTCACCTCGCCCATGGATGACGTGCGCGCGACACTCTCTCAAACGCTCGAGGAACCCGCCCCGTCGATGACGCTGGCTCGTCATTTGTCGCATCGCCGCAAACGCTTCCGCCCGAATCGGGCCAGCATGATGGTGGACCACTGCCGGATTAGCGACATCGTGATTGATTTCACACCGCACGGCTACTGGTGGCTCTCCGTGAAAGCGGAACAGAACCCGCCGGTCGAAGCGGATGAGGATCGAAATCCGATATCAACAATTCACCTGAAACGCAATGCGTTCCAGTTTGCCGTCCGCCTGTACGCGTCAGGAAATCGTCCGATCACCGAAATGGAAGAAACCGACAACGCGTTCTTGGAACCCAACCCTGGACGCTTGTTGGTCTGCGAGATCAGGCCGACGCCGTTTGTTGTTCATCGCGCAACGCCTCGCCATCTGAACTTCCGTGGCGTGAGCACCGAGATCGAAGCGTACTATCCCAGCATCGCGTCGGCAGAATTCGAGTTCCGATACGAACATGACCCCTTGAGCGCAGCCGGCGAATCGGTACGCCGTCTCCAAGGGCCCTAAGATAAGAGGTCGTTTCGTGCCATCTACCATGCCAGGCACCGCATCAAGCACACGCTCGTTCACATGGTTGTTTGCCGTGTTGGCGGTCTGTTCCTCGTTGGTAAACGCCGATGATCCAATCAACGGTCGTGTCTCGCCCGTTTTGGAAATCGAAGTCATCGATCCGGGCGTGGACGCGCGTGGCAATCCAGCCGTGGTTCTGCATGATGTCGATGGAGGTACGGTCGTCGACATCCCGCCGACCGTGCTTGTCCATCGTTACTACTACACGGGCGACCGCAGTTTTCGGGGGCCCAACTTGCCGGGTGGTCCGTCGATTGTTGTGGCGAACCATCCGCGAACGGGAGAACGCGTCTACGTACCCGTGCAAATGCTCCCGGGCTCACCCATCGTCCACTACACGCACTGTGGGATTGAGTTCGACTATGGCGAAACTGGGATTAACGTCGTATTTCCCATCCTGGGGGCGCCGCGAACCAAGATTCGGAAAGGCAGGAAGATCACGACGCGGGTGGCCGACGCGCTGCAGTGGGAAGAGTTCCAAAATTTCCGCGAGAACAAGGTCCGCGGTCGCGTTAGCCCGATGAAACGAGTTGGCCTGTTGGCCGAAGGGGCGCTACTGTCTGCGGAAGAAATCGTTCGCCCCATCACCCAGCCGGCGAAGCAGATTGTTCGCTTGATCCCGGGAGTTGTCGCCTTGACCGACCCACAAACGGAGGTTGTCAATGCGGAAAAGGTGTATGCGCACAATGCCGAAACACGGCGGAAGCTAAGGGAGCACCGAACACGCCTCGACGATCTTGATCAACGCACTTTGCGGTGATGGCCAGACCTATTGAAGGGAGCTGGCGGAGACTTCAAAAGCGCAAATTGGGGTCGCTGCTGCAAACAGATCAGTAGCGTCTCTCGGAGCCACGGTACCGCGCTGCACCACGAGGGCTGTGGGCAGGATCGCGCTCGCTCGAGCGTCCTTGGAATCCTCTTGCGTACAGCCACGTGACTCGCGCTTGACATGGCGAAACTTTTCGCTATATAAAAGCGAAAGAATTCGCTTTACAGACGATGGTCCCAGGAAAATCAAATGGCCCGCCCCTCCGGCCCGTCTCCCACCGATGTGGAGCTTCAGATTCTTCGTGTGCTCTGGAATCGCGGTCCGTGCGGTGTTGGCGACATCCACGATCAACTTCACCGTGACAAGGGCACGAATTACTCGACCACCGTCAAGATGTTATCCGTGATGTTGACCAAGGGCCTGGTCAAGCGTGACGAGAGTCAGCGTCCGCACATCTATCGCGCGGTCTGGACGCGTGCGAGGACGGGCAAGAATCTGCTGAAGGAATTGACCAAAAAAGTCTACGAAGGGTCCGTTTCGAGCCTCGTGCTGCAAGCACTCTCTTCCAGCGAAGCAAGCCAGGAAGACATCGATAAGATCCGCAAGATTCTCGAAGAGATGGAGCAAAGAGAATGATTGGTTGGCTGGATTCCGATTGGATGGAACAACTGGGCTGGGTCCTCCTACATAGCTTCTGGCAGTTGTCATTGCTCGCCGTGGCCGTCCATGGCTTGAAACGAACATGGTTCCATGCCTCGGCGATTGGGCAACATCGCCTGCTGAGTTGCGGGCTAGCGTTGATGACGCTGTCTCCGATAGCGACCTGGTACTCCGCGTCAAGAGACAACGTCGCGACTCGCGCCTCAGCGTCAACGGCACGTACGCCGGTACACCCATCTAAAACGCCATGGCCCGAGCCGCACGCCATGCGGACGGATCCGGCGGACGTCCACGTGATGGCCGGTGCGATGCTCAATCATGGGGACCAAGCGGCGGGCACGGAACTCATTATTTCCTCTGAGAAAGGAAGGATGTTGTTCGAAGTCTCGTGGCTTGCCCTGGCTTGGTTGGCCGGCTTCACGCTGTTCTCATTGCGTTTGATGGTCGGCGTTTGGGGGCATCAACAGTGGAAACGGAGGGCAAAGCTGCGCGCGCCGAATCACCTCGTGAACATTCTCTCGCGGGCCTCGCAACGCGTTGGAATTCGGGCCGAGGTTTCTCTCCGTCTCACGAACGCACGGGTGAGCCCGATGGTCACCGGTTGGTTGCGACCGATGATCATCTTGCCGGCTTCGATACTGACCAGCATGTCACCATCCGAGATCGAATTGTTGCTGGCGCACGAGTTGGCTCATGTGCGTCGCAACGATTGCCTCGTCAATCTCCTCCAGATCTTGGTGGAGACCGTTTTCTTTTACCATCCGGCCGTCTGGTGGGTGTCGCGACAACTTCGCATTACAAGAGAACACTGCTGTGATGACTTGGCAGCGAAGGACGCATCCAGCCGATTGAATCTTGGGCGTGCACTCTTAATCCTGGAACAGCAGCGGTCGCGGGCACCCTTGCTGTCCTTGTCAGCTGCCGACGGCGACCTTCTGAAACGGATTCGCCGACTTTCCCACGGGGAACCGCGACCATGCGTTCCAGTGCGGCTTTGTGTGGCAACGTGCATGGTTTGTCTAGCGGCGGTCTCAAGCCTCAGTTGTTCGTTGCCATTCGCCGTCGCCCAGGAGCAGAAAACTGTGACGCAGGAGCAAGAAAGTGGCACTCCCGCACTTCACGCCATTGAGACGCCGGAAACCGATGAAAGCACTCAAGCAGACCAGGAAGGGAACGCGGCCCCAGAATCGGAGGAAGTCGACTTGGTCAAGCAGTTGCCTGCTATTGAAGGGAATCGTCAGTACTGGGACCTCACGTTGGAAGAATGCCTGGGAATCACGCTGCAGAACGCAAAACCTGTCCTTCCGATCTCGGTGGAAGGTCGTGATGGGTCACGGATGAACGCCTTAGGCGATCCGACCGTCGCCGATCGACAAACGCGGCTAGAGCAATCTTCGCTTTCAGCAAGGGATCCCAACGGTGATGTCCATTCCATGCCGAAAGTCATCCTGCTTGTCGATGCGAGCCAGTCGGTTGACGAGCTTGAAATGCAAATTCGCAACCTGGTGAGAGACGTCGAGGTCAGTTACTGGAACCTGAACGCCGCCTACCAAGTTGCGTCGACAATCATGACCGGACACGATCACGTCCGCGCCGTCCTGCGAATGGCCCGTCTACAGCAGCGAAACGGTGATGGCAAGCGGCATGACGTCACTCTGGCGGTTGAGCTGTGCCAACAGTTCCGGCTCCTTTGGGACGCTGCGTTGTCAGGATCGAAACGTCTGGGTGAAGAACGGTTGGGCATCTATGCTCACGAGGAGAAGTTGCGAGAGTTGCTTGGACTGGCTAACACCGACGGCCGTTTGATTCGTCCCGTTCAGGAGCCATCGATGGAACGGGTCAGCTTCGATTGGAACGAGTCTGCGATTTCCATGCTCGCACACAGTCCCGAACTGCGTCAACAGAGGGCCGGGATTGAGCAACGGCAGCTTGAATTGAACGCAGCAAAGAAGCGGATCACGCCAGAGGTCATCCTTGGTCGGCTGTATGACTGGATTGGATCTGGCGATGCTTCTAACGTGGACGAACTCAAGCGTGATCGATCACAGGTAGAAGGGGGAGTTCTTCCGGACGCATCACGAAGCTCTAGCGGCGTCGAGCAAGTGCCTTCGGACCCAAGTGAACCACGAAATGGCCAATCCGCCCTCGAAGCCGAACCACCGTTCGTCAACAGGAGACTTGAATTGGCAAAGATTCGGGGCGCATCGTTGCGTCGTGATCGGGAGAGGTTTCTTTTGCAGGAGAGGGAACGCCTGTTCGCGGCTCGGCTCAGCGCTGCCCTCAATCAATTGACGACTGACTTCCAGCGTTTGCAAACGTGCACGGTAAGCCGTGACGCATCCCAGCGGGAGCTGGAAACGAGATTGTCCGAGTACAAGAAGCGTGGGGGTCCCGTCAACGTCTTGCTGCAGTGTGCAGAGCAAAACGTCAATGACGCCATCGCTTACCACCGGGCGCTGCGCGACTACAACCAATCGATTAACTACGTCCGGTATCTCAGCGGGACACTTCTTCCCGGTTACAACATTGGGATTGCGTCCAAACCGTGATTCCAATGGGGTGATCACGATCACACTGCTAATGCGACGATCGCGGTCAGTCAGAGATTCTGCGTTCGGCAAACACTTATTGCGATCGACCATTGACACTCAGACCACGAACCAATATATAACCATTTAGTTATGAATGATCAGCAGCTTGATCTCACCTTCGGCGCCCTCGCAGACTCCACCCGACGTGGGATGCTGGTGCAGTTGTCCGCAGGCGAGGCCAATGTTTCGACACTTGCCGCGCCGTACGACATGTCGCAGCCGGCCGTTTCAAAGCATCTTCGTGTATTGGAACGCGCCGGCCTGATTGAGCGTCGACGCTCGGGCCGCGAACAGATCATTCGTGTTAAACCCGAAGCAGCGAGAACCGCCACTGATTGGCTCGCCCACTACACACAGTTTTGGTCGGGCCAGTTCGACGCGGTCGAAAGCTACGTTCAGCAGAAGACCTCACGCAGAAAAGGAAAAACAAAGTGACTACCGAGACCCGAGTTGAGAATGGTGTCTTGATCGTGACGCGTACCTACAACGCCTCGCGCGAGCTGGTCTTCGAAGCTTGGGTCAACACGAGTCAGGTTCAGCAGTGGTGGGGTTGCTTGGAGTGCACAAGCGTTCGATCCGAGATCGAGCCGAAAGTCGGCGGTCACTACAACCATCACATGACAATCGATAAGGTGGGCAACGTATGCACCTTCGCAACGTTGACCGAGTACGATCCACCGAGACGACTCAGCTACACGACGCCTTTGCCAGGAGATGACTCTGTCGTGATGACGGTCAAGGTCACTTTTACGGAATCGCTGAATGGTACCTGTGTGAGGCTTGAACAGGCAGGCATCCCGAACATTCGGGTGGATGGCAACCAAGACTTGCGAGAAATCATTCGCAGCGGATGGTCAGCCGCGTTCGACAAACTTGCCAGACTCCTGGGTTCCGGGGTCAAGAAGAACTAGATTCGTCTTCTGATGGAATCAAAGAAACGGTCCAAACGAATCTTGATGCTACCGCATTTCAGATCGCGACAGCGATCGAATCGGAGCAGTCTCGACCGCTGGCCCGCCCACGTCAAGCAAATCCCACCGAGGCCCCCCAAATACTCGGACGACAGGTTCATGGGACGCACCTACTGGTTTCACATCGCATCGGCGCCCGACGCCGAAACGCGCCCGCCGGTCTCTTGAATCCTAACTCGCTTCAGGTTGTCCGCCACGACGCGGTCCATCAGGATGCCGTGCGGATCAATGCCAGCTAGCGTTGGCTTTTGATCAACGACAACGACGATTTCTTGTGTCGACGCGGTGACGCGATGCCTCTTGAGCTACTGATAGCTTCCCGACGCGTCTTTGACGCCAATGTCGATGTAGTCATCAACAGGAACTTCCTCTTCGCCAATCTCGGGAGTGCCTCGAAACTTCGTGGCAATTAACTCCAGACACACCTGGTACTTACCATCGGATCTTCGAAATGCTTGGGCGGAGGCCACCTGGTTCTTGCAAAATGTGATCGACATGAAGAGGTCATCGATCAGGTAGCCCAGTTCGGGTGTTCGCTGACTCAAGCAGGTTCGTGCGATGAAGGAGTTCATCACAATGTCGGTTTCGCTCTTTGGCCGGTCTCACACCTTTGAGGGCTGCGAAGTGCCGCAGTAAGCGACGAGCGCTCACCTTTGGCGGAAGGCCAAACTCTTGAGGCAGATAGCCAAGGCATTTCCGCACATCTGCTCTTCGACGGAGGACGTCCAATTCGTCCAGAAGAACGGTGCCGGAATCGGCGTCCTGAAGCGTTGCGATCGTCCTCATCAGCGTGGACTTGCCAGCGCCGTTGGGCCCCAATAGGCCAAACATGCCTGACCCGATCTCAACAGAAACGCCATCGAGTGCTTGCGTTCCGCTGGGGTAGCGTTTGCGCAAACTGTCAATCACAAGCTGCATCTATGATCCTCCACGCATGTGTATCGCGGCATTGGTACACCAGCTCGAAGATTCACGCAAGGCCTCCTGGCGTTTCTCGTGGATAGTGGCACAGGCTTCCAGCCTGTGATCAACCGCTAGTCCGGATATTGAATCCGCATTTACGAGTTTGAACCTCAGCATCAGAGAACACTGGGTTTACGTGATCACATTGCGATGACAGTCGCCATCTCAGCCGAATCGCGTTAGCGACCGGTTATCACGCGATCTCCAGTGTGTCCGCAGAACCGGGAGCTAACGCTCCGCGGCTGATGCCATAATCGGGCTAGCGCGCTGCAAGCCGCTCACGCGTCTTCGCCGCCGTCGCAGCGTCATCGCGACACCCAGCCCAAGGCACAGAAGCATCGAGTTTGGTTCTGGGACGGCGGTCGCAGTCAGGGTCACGCTCGGAGCGATGGTCGGCACGATCGGATTGAAGCTTGAATCGGTAAAACTCGCCGAGACGATCTCGAATTCGA
>JBCCYK010000186.1:0-13513 GCA_039189905.1 Planctomycetota bacterium | reverse complement strand
CGCCAGCAGCTCAGCGACCTGCTGGCGGATCTGTTGGTCCGAAGGTTTGGTGTAGCGAGCCTTGACCTCCATGGGCTGATAGTCTCGATCGGTGCCCCACCACTGGTCCAAGAACTGATCACGACCACTGCGGTAGCGGTAGTACTTGTACTTCAAGGGATTCTTCTTGTAGTAATCCTGGTGATAGTCTTCCGCGAGGTAGAACGTGGCCGCATCGCGAATGGGGGTCACGATCTCGCTTTCGAATCGCTCGGAAGCTTGCAAGGCATCCTTGGATTGCTGCGCGGCGTCGCGTTGCGCTTCGCTGTTGACGAAGATGCCGGACACATAGGAGTTCCCACGGTCCACAAACTGCCCACCAGCGTCCGTCGGGTCGATCTGACGCCAGAAGACTTCGAGCAAATCTTGGTAGCCGATGCGTGTGGGATCATAGGTGATTCGAACGGCTTCGACGTGTCCGGTTTCCGTATGCGAAACTTGTTCGTAGGTCGGGTTGTCCACGTGACCGCCGGTGTAGCCGGATTCCACGCTGACAACGCCGTCGAGTTTCTCGAAGGGTGATTCCATGCACCAGAAACAACCGCCAGCGAAGACCGCCGTTTCGACTTGTTCCGGCTGAGGAAGGTTGTTGGCTTGTACAGCCGCAGGACGAGGCCACTGCGTGAAGGCGATGGCGGCCAGGATGACGACGGAGGCGAGAGCGATCTTGCGTGAATGAGGCATGGTATTGAGCTCCAGTAAGAGGTTGGAAAGCCGGTCTGCTACTTGGACGTTGGCTTGCGCGTTTGTCTTACATCCATTCCAGGAGGGATGGCATCGACGGACGGAATCGCTTGCCTGTCATGTGGTTGGAGTACAGCCTTTAGGCGCCCACGCGGAGGGTCTACAAACGGCTAAAGCCTGGACTCCAACAGCTTGATCGCGCGCTCCCTTGGTCGCCGCCTCGGCCAACAAAAACAGCCCGATGCTTGGGAAGCATCGGGCCGTGCCACGGTTTGGGATTCGAAAGCCGCTTCCGTTCAGGCGACGAGGGCTTGATGAAGGGCTTCTTTCGATTGAATACCACCGAGTTGCGATTGGACTTCGCCATCCTTGATCACGGCAAAGGTGGGGATGGACTGGATGCCGTACTTGGCCGCGATCTCAGGAGCCTCGTCGACATTGGCTTTCACGACGACAGCGTCACCGCCAACATCTTCGGCGAGCTCGTCGACAACCGTGCTCATCATGCGACAGGGGCCGCACCAGGGAGCCCAAAAGTCGACCAGGACGGGTTTGCTGGATTCCAGGACTTCGGTTTGGAAGGTTTGATCGTTGACGTGTTGAGCAGACATGCTGACTCTCCTTTCATGCGTCACGTGTGATTCATTGATGAACGCACTTATGACGCCGCCCACGAGTCGGATCTTACTTGGGTGAGAGGAAAAAAATGAAATCACTCGCTTTCACGGGACGAATCATGCCCACGCTTGGGCTCTAATTGGGAAGCGACGGGAATGGTTTGAGAGCAATCACGTCCACATCCGCGAAGTGCAGTCGCCCGGATCTGCTGACTAGTTCCAGCGAGGCCGTGACGTGGTCAGGTACTTTCATCGTCCCAAGAGACTGCCCCTCCACGGCAACCGTGATCTCGCCTTGACGACGAAAGACGACGACCTGGTGAAAAACCGAACTCTCGCTTTCCGAGGACGAAAGAGAGATCGCATCGGAGGGACGGTCTTGCGTCGGGGTGCTCGACTGGAAACGGGCTTCGTTTGCGGTCAGATGCAGCGTGCCGATGACCACGTCTGGTTCCTTCACGCCTGGGGCGTCCATTCGAAAACGAACTTCGGCTTCGCTCCCGGGCGGCAAGTTGGTCGCGAACCGAAGTCGGACATCGCTTGAATTGCCGTCCAATGTCGTCAACGGTACCGTCATTTGTGAGCCCTCGTCCGCAACAAGGACGCGACTTCCGTCAGAAACAGACCCGACGGACCAGGCCCCCGATTTTCTCAGGAAGGGAACACTCGAACCATTGAACAGCGGCTGCGGAAACCCATCCACCACCCAGTCCGTGGTGGGCAGTTTGGACGCGATTTCCTCGGGTTGGAACCTTTGTTTCAATTTCCATGCAACGGTTGCGAACACGACCGCGGTCGCTAAACCGACCGTTAGTGTGAGTCCGAAGGAGTGGCGATTGGAATGGGAGTCCGCGTGTTCATGGGCGGCTTGCGGTATCGCATTGACGCTTGAAGGTCGTGCATCCGCGATGGGTTCTTCATAACCCGAAGCGTCCGCGAGGACGATTTCAGGATCCGTTGTTCCTCGCTGACGCGTCGGGTTGTGACGAGTGTTCGACCCAGAAACTTCGACTCCATCGAGTTGCTTTAGCACCCGGTCGATGCGATCGACGAGCAAGGCGTGGTCCGCGATCCTCTCAGAGGGACTCGATTGCGTCATCTCGTGGAAGAGAGTCCGCGAGGCCTCGGATACTCGCGTGTCCAGTTCGTCCCGCCACTGCTGATCACCAATCGATTTTCGCATGATCGTTGTCAGCGGCGATTGACCGGTGCAGGGTGGATGACCGTTGAACATGTGAAAGAGGGTGGCGCCGAGCGAATAGATATCGGCCTGCACATTGACGTGGGAATCGGAGAGTTGTTCCGGTGCCACATAGGCTGGTGAACCGAGGGTTGCTCCAGTGGCCGTGATCTGATTGGAACCATGGTCAGAAGCCAGGCCAAAGTCGGCCACTTTGACCCATGGAACGCCTTCGGGAAGTCCCGTCCCGGCGGGAGGTTCGCACAACAGCAAGTTCGCTGGTTTGATATCACGATGGACAATGCCGTTGGCGGCCGCGTACGACAAGGCATGGGCGACCTGTCGAACGATGTGCCAGGCAACGGACTCTGAAAGAGGCTTGTTTCGCGCAATGAAATCGACCAGCGTTTCGCCCTCCACCAACTCCATCACGATGCAGAATCTGCCGTGATGGAAGCCGCTGTCGATGGCGGCCACGATCCCCGGGTGTCGCAGACGCGCGATCGCATGAGCCTCACGCTGGATGCGGGGTTCCCCCGTCGTTTGAGCCGTCCGCGAATGCGGGTTGATGGTCTTGATCGCAACATCGCGATCCAAGGCGACCTGCCGAGCCCGAAAAACCATGCCGGCTGCACCACAACCAATCAGTTTCGAGAGTTCGTATCCGGAGAAGCAGGACGTGGGGTCACACAACAACTGAAGTGCTTCAACTTCGTGCGGTAGCAAGAGAGAGAGCTGAAGTGCCGCATCAGCGGCATCGACGCCGTACCGCTGCGTGTGTTGCAAGATGGTCTCTGCGTGATGGGGCGGCAACAACTCATTGCCAACCGCATGCGAGACGAAGTCGAGATTCCGCGAATGAGTGTCAGGATCCGCCACGTCAAGTAATCCGTTCACGGCTTGTTGGCCGTTTCGACGACGCTGAGCATCGCATCGATCGAGGGACGGTCGGCAGTCATGTCGGCACCTACGTAGGCCAGCCTGACGTCACCTTGTTTGTCGATGATGAACGTCGACGGATGTGCCAGGTTGGAAGCGATCTGGAAGAAGCCCACCGCACTCAAGTTCTCGTCCAGAACGAGCGGAAAGGGGATGCGATCCACCACGGATTTCTCATTGGTTTTGGCCGCGTCGATGAACTCATCGAGATGTTCGCGAGCACCCGGGTACACGACCAACACCTCCGTATCGAGTGCTGCGAATTTGTCATAGTTCGCGACAAGACGTGAGGTTTGCGTTTTGCAGAATGGGCAGAGCATGCCACCCGCAAATCCCTCCGTGAAAACAAGCACGACGTTCTTGCGGCCCAAGTAGGACTCAAGTGCCACACGTTTGCCCTGTGTGTCAAAGAACACGAGACCATCAAGCCCGATCGGCATGTCCACATTGGATTCGACGTGGTCTTTGAAGACGATATCCTCGGGTCGCGGCATCGCCATCTTGGCCATCTTGTTTGACGCGACGGTCGGGTTGGCGGGATCTGCTACCTCGATCGCCGTCGTGACGGATGGCAGATCGTGAGAGCAGCCCGATAACGCAACAGTGATTGTCGCCATGACCGTGGCAGTGACGACAATTCGCGAGCCCGTGTTCTCTACGATCGGGGTCGATCCCATCCTCGTTTCTCCCGCGACGTTCCGTTGGCCAATCAACACTTGTTGGATGGTTTGACGCATGGGATTCGGCATGTCTTACGGAGAAAAGTCAGATTCCATCTGAAGGGAATGGACTTGAAACGCCGTTGCCCGCCACTCGCGTAGGGAGGTTCACCCTCGGCAGGTCTTGCGCCGTCTCAACGCGGGCGCGGCGCCCTCCCCGAAATCTCGCGAAAGGCTCGATTTCGACCCTCCCCTCGCTGCGCGTGGGAGGGTGCAGCAAAACCGCATGACCTGCCCCAGTGAATTGGTGGCCACACAACTCGCCGCGTCGGGATTTAGCTTCCTTGCAGGAGGGTCGAGCGCTGCGAGGAGAGGTAGAGATGTAGCGACTTTGGCTGATACGGATCGCCTCAGGAACGCTCGGTCATTAATTGTCGCCTTTTGCCCCGCAAAAGTAGCGTTCTTTCGCGGAGCGAAAGGCGACCTTCGGACACTCATTGATCGAACAATGTTTAGCAGGCCGAGAGTCCATTCCTGTCCAAGGATGAGGAACCGGGGCGTCTCCTCCCCTCGCTCGACCTTCCCAAAGGAGGCTAAAACAAACAGCACAACCGCTGGTGGAGCAAGCTGGTTTCATCGCGCCGCGACCAGTTCCGCTGGAGCCACTCCGGGTTGTTTCGCGGATTGGATCGCAGTGACGAACGGTTCCGGGGATGCAAAAACCCCGTCTAGGAGAACCGGTTCGGTTGGATCGTTCGCAGGAAACACCGCATAGAAAGGGATCGATGCCGCCGCGTTTCCAAGCTGGCGGAGCAGACGGTCCACCTCGGGATTGGGCTCCGTCTTGTCGGCCCGAAGAGCGACGGCACCACTTTGTCTTAGAGCGTTCGCGACTTCCTGGGTCTCAATCGCCGAGGCCTCATTGGCTTGACACGTCAAACACCAGTCGGCGGTGAAATCGACGAACACGGGTTTGCCTTCGCGGACCGGTGACTCCAGCAACTCGGGCGAATAGGTTTGCCACGCGATGCGGCTCGATTCCTTTTGGCTCGAAGCGATCTCCTTGATGTCAGTCGATTGCTGTTCGAGCAGACGCGATGCGGCTCGTTCGAAGCGATCCTGCATCACACCTTGCAACCAGCCAAAAGCAACCAAGCCCGTCACGGCAACGATGGCTGTGGCGGAAGCCCAAGCCTGAAGCTGTTTTTTCGCGGGGGCATAAGCAGGAGTCCTCGAGGCAAACCAAACCGCCAAACCAATCCCGAGCAGCAACAGAACGGTCGGCACCACGGACGCCACGGGCATGAAACTCATCAGATAGACGACCGTTGCTAGCATGATGAATCCCATCGTCTGCTTGAATGTCACCATCCAGTTGCCCGGCTTCGGAAGAAAACGGATGGTGGACGGGAACAAGCCGACCACGAGGTAGGGACTTGCCATACCAAGTCCGACCGCGATGAAGACGCTGTAGGTCAAATAGCTTGGCTGTTTCACCGCCCACGCGAGAGCTGCGCCCAGGAAGGGACCGCTGCACGGTGTTGCCAGGAGCGTGCTCAAGACGCCTTTGCTGAAGGCACCCGCGTATCCTTCGTGCTGGGATGAACCCGCAGAGGCGCCCAGGAAGCCCGGCAATGGAATCTCCCACACACCCAAGAAGCTCAAGCCGAAGGCGAACACGATGGCGGAGAGGGTGACCGTGAAGGCGGCGCTGCTGAACTGTTCTCCCCATCCCAAACCGGCAAACACCGCCAAGGTCGCCAAGACGAGCATCACGGAGAGCAAACCTGCCGTGTACGCGGCATTCATCAACAGGATACGTTTGCGGCTGGAACTCGCCTGCTGAACGAACGAAAGCAGTTTCAAACCGACGACGGGCAAAACACACGGCATAAAATTCAAGAGGAAACCAGCGAGAAAGGCGAACGGAAGCACTGTGATCACCGAACGTGATTGACTGGCGGAGGCGACCTGAAACGTCTCTAGACGGAACGCATTGGGTGCGGACGAAACTCGTGCCGCTTGGGTTGGCAACGCGTTTGCTGGCGTGGCTGGGGCGCCGTTCTTTACCCCTCGTTCAACGACGGGATCGAGTTCCATGGAGTCAGTCGTTTTGGCCGCAAACGGATAGGTCATCGGAGCGAAGCAGCGGTTGTCTTCGCACGCTTGGGCAAACAAGTGCCCCGAGAGATGGGTTGATTGCGTAGGGTCCTTGATCTCAAGATCTGCCCGCCACTGCACCGTGCCTTCGAACTCGTGTAGTTCCACATCGAGTTGTTCATGGTGCAAGAGAATCGGGGTGTGATTCGCAACGAATTCGCCGACAGATGCGATGTTGGCCGACGTTTGGATGACTTCAATGTTGGTTGCCAGGAATGGCTTGGGTTGGCTTTGGGCATAGATATGAAGGCCCTCTTTGATCGTCGCTGTGATGACCAGCTGCGTCCGATCGGACTCTTGCGCGATCGAAGCCGAAACCCGTACGTCGGGCTGGCGGTCGATTGCCTGTGTCTGGGCGACTGCCGGAACGGAAGTGAAGGCGAAAATCGCCAACGCAACCGTGATTGATTTGAGAATGAGGGTCATGGTTCTGTCCTGCTTCTAGTTTTCTGACACGGTGTTCAGTGACACGGTGTTTTGGTGGATCGGGATAGAAAAAAAGCCACGTGGTTCTGAGAAGCCACGTGGCTGGGTGGGATCGGCGGGTGAGTCGGAATCCGTCCGGTTGGTGAGACCGCCGGTACGGAACGGGAATCAGTGAATGACTCGCAGGGATGTCGGCTGGACCCAGTCGATTTTTCCTTGGCTCTTGACGATCTTGCCTTCCAAAGACAGTTGCTTGCCCTCAAAGCGATCCTGATAGATCTGCGGATAGTCTTCGTGGGCGTTCTCGACCACCGTGACACGACCGCTCGCATCGACGACGGCCAGGCCCAGTTCTTCCGGAGCACCCAGTGGGGTCACGCCAAATTCACAGGCAGCACAACCGCTTCGTCCGACGAGTTGAACTGCGTTGCTTGAGACGGATTGCATCTCAGCCTTGCTTGCCATCATTCCTTTTTCGAGGAAGGTCTGAGGGGATTGACGAAACACGTTCGCTTCTTGAGCTGTGGGGAACTGGTAGCGAAGTCCGTCATGGATCACGGTATGGTTTGGCGATCCAGCGACATGCTTGTTGGCTTTTGCCAGGCACACAACGCATACGCCGTTGGCGGCAAGATCGCTGGCTTCATAGGCGGCCGGTTCCTTTAGGAAGGCTTGCTTCTCGCCCTCGCCAGGAAAGAGATACAGGCGATCTCGATGGATCGCGGCATGCTTTACCGAGCCAGCAATGCGTTTTCCGGCCTTCTCGTAGCAGACAATGCAGTCGCCGTTGAGGGCCGGAACATACTTCTGCGGGTTGGCGTCAAACTTGGCTCGGATGGCCTGGTTTGGAAAGTAATACGTCACGTTATCGAACGTGGAGTGAATGTCGGGGCGTCCTTTCTCCCACTTGCGTGCCTCGACAACACAAACGGGGCAATACCCGTCCAATCCCGTACGAGACGCCCGCATGGTGGCGTGTTCCGACATCTCGCCGGCCCCGTGGCGGGCTTCGTTGCCCTGAGCAAGCGAACGCGTTGCCAACAACGGCATGGATGCCGCGACGGCGAGCAAAGCAAACGCGGTTCGACGCTGGGTTTGGTTCAACGATGGAATCTTCATGGTTCGGTTCCTTATGAGTATCAAGAGGACTTCAGTCGGTGGGATCGCCTTGGGCGACGTCGTGGTGATGCTCATGGGACGCGGGGACCGAATGCTCCCTTACGGGATTTTTCACCAGAAATCGGATGGCCATCTAAAAGCCTCGAACGCCACGTCTAGCAGCGCTCGTGGGATTGCATGGCACGCGACGTTGGATGATTCATTGCGGGATCAGTTCCAAGACTGCGAAGCGAACGCCAACAGCTCTCGTGCGAACTCCAGCCAAGCGACACGCAAGCCTAAATCCGCTGCCAGTGGTAACTGGGCAACACCGACCAGACGCCGCATCAATTCCACCCCGGTGAATCCACAGACCCTGTCGAATGCAACGGGATGACCGTAGCTGTTGCAGAGCCGCTTGATACTCGCCATGTCCGCATCTGCGTGGCAGAAGACGCGGTGGGCGGCCATCACACCCAAATCAAACTCGCGTGGACCGAGAAAGCAGAACTCCGGGTCGATCACACGAAAACCATGCTCCGTGCGGAGCCAGGAACCTGGGTAGTAATCGCCATGCAAGAGTACTTTTTCACCAAGCACATCGGGTTGAAGGTACATCTGGCCAAGACGACCCAGCACTCGCTGAACGGTGGGATCTGATCGAATGACATGACTTGCGTCATGCAGGCCGGAGCACACGCGATTCAGATCGATCGCGGGTGGATTCAAGACCGGGATCACGAACATGTGTTCGTGGTTCAGCTCGCGTAGCGCTTGGCATCCGATAGCACCACCGGTCGAATGACGGGCATCGTGAAGACGCTCCAGCCAAGCCATGGCATGCTCAAAAACCGTTTCCGACTCGATCCCAGCTTCCGGTGTGCCGTAAAGACAGGAAAAGTCCGAAGACAAACCAAGATCTTCCAGCACCATGAGATGACGTACCGGATCCGCCGCGATAACGCCCGGCATTTGCGATCGAAGTGATCTGTCGGAGGCAACACGGTCATAGAATTCAATCTCTGCCAACAAGCGTTCAGCGGGAGCCGCGATGCTCGGATACTTTTCCACCCAAGGTCGCGATTGCTTCACGATGACTGATCGCTGATCGGTGATGACGCGCAGCACCAAATTCATGTTTCCTTCGCCCGCCTTCTCGACGCGCGAGAGCGTTTCATGCGGCGTGCAGATTCCCAAACGCCGGAGTGTGTCCAGGATCTGGGTGGGGTTCTCTTTGCTTAAGGTCCCTTGCGGATCTGCAGACCTATTGCCTGTGTGCATCGCTTCCTAGCCGAGCGTCTTGGTGGTGAGCAGCCGCATCCAATCATCGACCTCTTCGTCAAAGTCGTGACGCAAACGTGCGGCCACGGTTTCACGCATCATCGCTGGAAAGACTTCCGTTCCGCTCACCGCGCCGGCGATCGCTCCGATCAGTTGGGCGTATGAATCTGTGTCATGTCCAAAATCGATCGCCAGGCTCAACGAAGCCATGGCGTCGCAGTCGGTCAGCTTTAGGAGTGTGAACGCGACCAGGAGCGTGAAGTGCGAGTCCCAGAAATAGACCGGTTTCCCCTCGGTTTCCAACAATCGGTAGGCAACGGCGGGACGCCCCTCCGCACGTTCCAAGATCGAATCGGATAGATCGAGCCATTGCTCCATGGGCCTGCCGACGAAGGGGACGTCGCGATACCGGAAAGGATCGAGCGAACGCATGGTGTCTTCGATCTTGGCCCACCGTTGTTGATGAGTCGCCGAGTTCATGTCCTGACCGAGGACAGAAGCCAGTCCTGCGATGATCGCCGAAGTAATGTCTTTTGCTTCAGGAGCATCAACAAAGTTCAAGAAGTACGACGCGTCGTAAGCTTGTTCTGGCTGTCCAGCAAACCAAAGCGCCAACGGCAAGAGCATCATCTGGCCGCTACAATTGGGAACACCGGCCCACAAACGCTCGAGCGGGAAAGCCTTCGGTCGGCCGCGTTCGCCAAGGATCCATCGAGCCGCATAGCGATACTCACGCATGCCTTCCTCAAGAAGCTTGGCTGTCGGCTTATCGGGGGAGTGGTTTGGATAAGGCGTGAAGTCGAGGATTTCTCTCGCAATATCTTCTTGGCGAGGGATTTCCGAGCCAGCTTTGGCAGCGCGACGAAAGGCCCTGATCAGGATAATCTTCAAACGTGAATCGTCGGTCAGGGTCCCTGCGGGTGACTTGCTGGTCCATTGGCCATACGCCGCCGTGTCCGGCCGGACGTCTTCATAGCTCATCAAGGTGGCTTGGCCGCGAACCTCGTCCAACGTTGTGTGATCCAGGCGTTTGGATTTCGGCCAAGCACGGCAATCAACCACGCGACCGGACCGTTTCTCAGGAGCGGCAAACTCGAGCGGCCCACCCATCGCATCGCCGAGCAAAGTCCCCCAGAGCAGTCCCGCGCAACGGCTTTGAGCGTCCAAGGGAGACGCGCCACTTTCAGTAGCTGCGGCATCGAGTGGCCAGGCCATCATCGTTGCCGGCAAACCCAAACAAAACGTTCGACGTGATTCCTTCATTCGTGAATTGTAACCCGTCGGACCGCGTTGGCTGGCGAAACCATCCCTCCACTTCAATCCGCGGCCTGGATCCCCCTGAGACGCCGATTTCACGCCCAGCAACCTGATTCTGCTTTTTTGACGATACCGCCCCCAAGCCCCGGGGTTTCAACTGGCATTCGCATTGCCTTAGGACCCGTGGAAGAGGTTTTCCAATGATTCGTGCGTCGCGACATGTGCAGTTCATGGTGACGAGCTGCTTGGCGGTCTTCACCACGACATCCGCCCGTGCCGACTGGACTCGCTTCCGAGGTCCGAATGGGTCGGGCATCAGCACTTCGGACGCACCGACTGAGTTTGGTGCGGATAACAATCTCAAGTGGAAGCTCGAGCTTCCTGGACGGGGTGTATCGAGCCCGATCGTGGTCGGCGACCGAGTCTTCGTGACTTGCTACTCCGGTTATGGCTTTGAGGGCGGCAACGTGGAAGATCTCAAACGTCACCTGGTCTGTGTCGACCGCGTCTCAGGGGAAACGCTTTGGACCAAGACGGTCAATGCCAAGATGCCGGAAGATGAATGGCGTCCCCCAGGGGTCACCACGCACGGCTATGCAAGCAACACTCCTGTGAGCGACGGGGAACACGTTTTCGCATTCTTCGGCAAGTCAGGTGTGTATGCATTTGATTTGGACGGCAATGAGATCTGGAACCAAAGTGTTGGCCAAGAACCCAGCTTCAAAGGTTTTGGCTCTGCCGCCAGCCCGATCGTCACCGACGAACATGTGATTGTGAACGCTGCCGACGAATCGCTCTCAATCGTGTGGCTCGATAAGAAAACAGGAACGGAAGCACACCGGGCAACAGCCGATGGGCTTGGCGAGTGCTGGACAACGCCGATCTTGATTGAGAACGGCGGCAGAAGCGAAATCGCGATCTCTGTCATCGGCGAAATCTGGGGCCTCAACAATGAAACGGGAAAACTGAGCTGGTACGCCAACGGTGTGAACTCGCGTAACGCGCAAGTGAGTCTGGTGGAGGAAGGCGGGGTGGTCTACGCGGTTGGTGAAGAGGCCTACGCGATCCGAATCGACGGGAAAGGCGATGTATCCGAATCCAACACAGTCTGGGAAGGACGCTTGCGACCTCGCTACGCGACACCGGTTCTGCTCAAGGGGCGGCTTTACTCGGTTAGCAGTGGGGCGGTCATCGAGTGCGTGGACGCAAAAACCGGTGATCGCGTGTTCCAAGGACGCCTGCCTGGTGGTAGCGGCGGTGGTGCTGATCGTGGAGGCCGAGGCGATTTTGGCGGGGGAGGATTCGGTGGACGTGGTGGCGGTGGCTTCGGAGGCGGTGGCCGTGGCGGCTTTGGGGGACGCGGCGGAGGCGGTGGCGATGACTACGCGTCACCGGTCGCGGCCGACGACAAGATCTACATCACAACCAATGGTGGCATGATTCACGTGATCGAGGCCAAGGACGAGTTGAGCGTGCTGGCATCCAACGACATGAGCTTCGATTCCAGCGGCTTTGGAGGCACTCCGGCTATCAGCGACGGTTGTCTTTTTCTTCGCTCGAACACACACCTGTACTGTGTTGGTTCCGAGTGAGAAAGCGTGGCTACACTAGCGGAAGATTTGTCTTCGAGCGTCGCGCGATTTGAGCTCCGTCAACAGCGACTCGACAAGCGAAGTGTTCATTGCCGCAACATCGGTGGACTCATCGGCATCGACGACTCGATCGTACAGCTCACGTTCATCGGTCTTTCGATTCCAGATCAAGCGATGAGTCGGGGTTCGAAGCGTTGTGAGATCAGCGCGGTGGTAGCCGAACGCGTTTTTCTCCGGCAAGGATCGACCATCCAGGGCGGAACCGAGATCGCGTCCGACGAGGCCCTCGGGGGCAGCGATTCCAGCTAATCGGCACAGTGTCGGAAAGACGTCAACGGTTTCCACGATCCCCTTGGCCACGTGTTGGTCGTGTGTCGCGTTTGCGCGGACAACGATCAGTGGGGACCGGAGCGATTCCTCGAACAAAGTGTGCTTGCCCCACACGGCATGCTCTCCCAGATGCCATCCGTGATCACCCCAGACAACGATGTGCGTGTTGCCGGTCAGCCCCGCATCGTCCAAGGCCGATGTCAATCGACCGATCAGGTGATCGGCGTAGCCCACGCAAGCCACATAGTGTCTACGAACGGCCTCGGCAAAGGCAGCATCCCTGTTGGGATCGCGGCCCCAGCGGTTGTACTTCATGAATTCACCGCTCTTGTGCCAAGTCATCGCACCCACAGGCTTTTGCGGGTGATCGATTGACGGCAAGGTTCGTCCCTCAATCATCTCCAAGAATCGGCTGGGCGCACCGAAGGGAAGGTGCGGACGAATGATGCCGACGGCAAGCAGGAACGGTTTCCCTGCATTACCCAGACGCGCGATCGTTTCCGTCGCGTCGTCGACGGTCAAGCCATCGGGATATAGGCGGTCATTCCCGGCAACAGCCTGATACACATCCATTTCACCAGCTTTTGTGCGAATCTCGCCCCGCGCCAGTCCGTGCATCGCGCCGCGAGGGTGCTGCCAAGGACCCACCGGCATCCGGTGTTCTGTCCAAGAGGAATCACCCTCGGGAGACACCATCTCGATCTGCTCCGCGTCGTCCCAGTCGGCCCCGCCCCGCCCGCCTGGATGATGCGAAACTTTCCCAATCGAGAGGGTTTGAAACCCTTGCTTTCGAAACCAACCCGGCATGCTCCACGTCACGCCAGGGTCGCGCCGCGCGGCAGCACGTGCCCGTTGAAACAAAGCGTCGTTGCCACCGGCTCCGTATTGCCCGGTTAGCAAGGCATAGCGAGACGCACCACAGGTGGGTGACTGAACAAAATGGTGTGTGAAACGAGTGCCTCGCAATGCCAAGGCGTCTATGTTCGGACTTGCGACATGGGGATTCCCGTAGCACCCCAACTCGGGACGCAAGTCATCCACACAGATCAAGAGCACATTTGACTTCTCGGTCAATGAGGAACCGTCGGCCCTTACATGTATCGGACCAGCCAGCAGAGCCCCCATGAAGGTCAAAAGCAGTTTACGTGTGAGATTCATGGGCGAATAACATCGAATATCAAAGGGGAAATCGATCCGTGGATTCTGCATGGTTGCCCAATTGTAGCCGCCTGAACGACTGGGTGTTTCGTT
>JBCCYK010000185.1:0-13610 GCA_039189905.1 Planctomycetota bacterium | reverse complement strand
CGCATGCTAAGTTCCGCGATATCTTCGAGCACAACATCGAGATTTCCCGCGTTCTCGCCCACTTCTACCAAGCGGACCGAGGCGGGATCAAAGATCTCGGGACGTTGCCGCATCGAGTCCGCGAACGACTTGCCAGCCGTCACGTCATCATGCATTTGATGCAGCGCATCCCGAAAGCGTCCGCGGTACTGCGAAGCCAAAGTCAGCAGTGACTCGTTGAGCGACACGCCGGCGCGAAGCAGCATCGCCAACTCATGGGCCGCCCCCGACCATTGGACACGGGAGGACTGAAACGCCAGCAGGTCGGTCCAACTCCGAGAAAATCGTTCCGATTCGGTAAGTGAATCGACCTCCACGCCTTCGGATCGGAGACGATCGCGTCCCGCGCGAGGCGACTCGGCTTGGACCGTTCCTTTGGTCGGCTTTCCTGTCCGGTCTTTGCCTCGGAAATGATAGTTCGGCATCAGACGGCACCGTCACCCGACAATCGCGTGACGCGTGCGACTTCGGAGTCCGTCGTCAGTCCCTGAGCAATCTTGCTTTGGCCGTCTTCACGGAGCAGTCGCATGCCCGCGTCTTGAGCCAGCGAGCGAATGTCTGTCGCGCTGGCCCGTGACTGAATGCGTTCTCGTATGGACTCATCGACGATCAGCAATTCGAACAGGCCCAGACGCCCGCGGTACCCGGTGCCACGACACGCGGCGCAAGTGGGCATTGCGGATTCCTGGTTTGCCGTGCCAGCGCAATTGGAACAAACGGTTCGCACCAATCGCTGTGCCAGCGACGCGACCAATGAGCTCGCTAGCAAATAGGGTTGAACACCAAGGTCCAGCAACCGTGTCACCGCGCTTGCTGCGTCGTTGGTATGCAGCGTGCTAAAAACCAGATGCCCAGTGAGCGATGCCTGAATCGCCATGGTGGCCGTTTCACCATCACGGATCTCACCGACCATGATCACGTCTGGATCCTGGCGAAGTAGGCTGCGCATGCCCGATGCGAATGTCATGCCCTTCTTTTCGTTGATCTGCGTTTGGCTGATGCCTCGCAACTGATATTCGATCGGGTCTTCGAGCGTCAGGATGTTGGTTTGCGCGGCGTCGAGCGTTTGCAAGGCCGCATACAGGGTCGTGCTTTTTCCGCTGCCCGTTGGCCCCGTCACCAAGATCAATCCGTGGTCCAGCTTGATCAGGTCCTGCCATTGTCGAAGCACGTCATTCGGCATGCCCATGTCGGCCAGTTGATAACGCTGAGCGCTTTTGTCCAACAGACGAACGACGATGCGTTCGTTGTGACTGGTGGGAAGTGACGCGATCCTCAAATCAACCACCCGCGGCCCCAGTTGGACGGAAGCACGACCGTCCTGCGGCAGGCGTTTCTCAGCCACGTTCATTCGACCCAAGACCTTGATCCGTGTCAGCACCTCTTCTTGGATTGCCTTGGGGATCTCGACGACGTCACAGAGAACCCCGTCGATCCGCTGGCGGACTTGGAGGTGGTCTTCGTAGGGTTGGATATGCACGTCGGATGCCCCCGCCACAACGGCGTCGAACAGAATTTGGTTCACCAAGCGAATGATGGGGGACCGCGATTCATCGTCCAGTAGGTCCTCCCGAGACGCCAATCGAATCAAATCTTCGGTGGCTTCTTCCGAACGATCGACGCTTTCTCGCACGTCTGCCGAGCTCAGAAAGGCCTGCGTGTTCGTTGTTCGCTCGGCGTAAGCGTGATCGATCAGTGCAAGGATAGATCTCTCCGGTGCAACGACCGGGACAATGCGGACACCGATCCTTCGCGAAAGAACATCGCACTGTTGCCAGGCAGCGGACGTTGCGATCGCCAATGTAAGCGTGTCTCCGGTATCCGCGTCGGCGTCCCGTTGAATCACACCCACGACCTGATGCCGTCTCGCGTGTCCGATGGGAATGGTCGCTACGAACCGTGGGTCAACCTCCATGGCGTCTAAGTCGGGACAGACAGCCAAACCAAGTCTTTCGGCCCAGCCATGCTGCTCGGCGGTATCCGAGGTTGATTCGCTATGGGGCAACGCCAGCTTCCTCGGTCGCCGACCCGCTAAGGGGCGGCTAAGAGTTCAAGGGTCTCAATGGAATCGGCTCAATCAACCCGCTCGGTCATTCAACAATTCGGAGTCACGGGTAGATCTGGCCTCCCGCATGATACTCCAGCCTCGCATGCGATCGCCACCGATCGCGTTGTCTTCCGACGGGCGGATTGGAGCGCAAACGCGTTCGGCGAACGCGGCGACTGTCGGTGAGCACGCCGTGCTCGCTCCACGCTGAGCCAGCGAACCTCGGTTCCGTTTCAATCGGCATCGGAATCGGCTTCGCGTCGACTGGCTTGTTCGTCGCGCGGCGGAGCGTTAGCGAATCAGTTGTGGCTCGCTGGTCGGGTAGTCCGTATCGATTTCGGCGACACCGGCTTCATTGCCTGATAGGTAACGCAGGTCCGCAAAGCGAGAGTCTCGCAAAACAAGCGGACGGATGAATAGAAAGAACGACGTCGTCGTGGTGTTGTCGTCGCTGCGGCTGGTCAATTCGCGGATGACGGGAATCTTCTCGGCCCAAGGAATCCCAACAAACTGGCTGTCATCAGAAACACGTTTCAAACCGCCGACCACCACTGTTTTGCCACTGGGAATCGTAACAGCGGAACCAACTCGATCGATCTGTCGCGGCGGTGGCAGTCCGTCGGCGCCTCCCTCACCAAAGGTGCTGAACTCGACATCAAACTCCAGCTGCAAATGATCATCCTCATTGATGTGTGGCGTCACCGTGATGATGGTTCCCGCTTGTTGGGTCCCTCCCAGGCTGGTGGTCGCAACGGTTTCCGAAGCGTTCACACTTGTGAAGGGGACGCTGACCACACTCTCCAGTGTCCCGGTGCTATTGTCATTGACCAGGATCTTGGGTGCAGCCAGCACTCTCGCTCGTGAGTGAGACGCCAGGGCGCGAACGACGACATCGGCGACATCTGGATCAATCAGTGTTCCGTTGAATCCAAGCCCCGGGATGATGCGAAGAGCTCCTGTGTCACGATTGACTTCACTGAGTCCAAACGATGAGAATTTGAAAAGCCGTTTGTCGCCGACGCGGTCCCCCGCCGATACCTCAATCCCAAGCGTATAGTCATCAGTCGTGCTGACAGCGATCACTTTGGCTTCGATCAGCACCTGGGGGCGACGTTGATCCAAGGATTCGATCAGCTTGGCGTACATGCCTTGCACCGATGCCGGGGCATAAACAATCAGGCTGTTGGTGGAGACGTCGGCGGAAACGCGGGCCCCGCCGGGCAACGTCGCGACGCCGCCGACACCAAGATTGCCTCCCAGCGCAGACCCACCTAAACCGGTGCTGTTGATGCCGGCGATGCTTTGATTCGCAATGCCGCCCACACCCGCGACAGAGTCACGGTCACTGAAGCCCGTTGTCCGGCCTCCTATCCCATTCGCCAACGTCGGGCGTGCCAGTGGGTTTGTTTGGGACGGCACCAGTGGCTGGCGTTGATTGGTGCTCGGCGTCAGGGGCAGCGCAGTCACACCGTTGTTGGCGCCGATCGCGTTGCCGTTCGGGCCCAGACCGTTGACGGCGCCCGGAACGACCAGGCCCGCCGGGCCAAGCACGCTGGGCTGACCGACGCCAATGCCTCCAAAGCCATTGGCCACCAGACCGGCGCCAATTGCCCCGGGCAGTCCCCCGGTGCCAACCGCTTCCTGCAAGGCCAACAGGGAATAAAGCACATCAATCGCGTTCGCGTTCTTGAGCTTGTAGAACTGAATCGGACTCTCGGAGGAATCCACAGCGGTATCGAGTTGCCGAATCAGGTCTTGGATCTGTTGATGCACATCGGGCGTCGCGCGCACGATCAACAGGTTTCCTTCCTCGTCGACGGTGGACTGATACGAATCCTCTGAGTTGTTCGGTGGTGCGACAAAACCGCCAATCAGGTTGTCAATTCGCGACGCGGATGTGTTTCGGATGCGATAAACCTGTGTGGTCACCCCGGATTCAATGTCAAGCCGACGCAGGAGCTCTTCGGCGCGTGCGACCAGGTTGGTCACGCCGGCGACGACGATCCGATTGCCGAGCGATTGCGGCACAATCTGGACGGAGTTGTTGGTGTCACCACGTGTGGTCGTCGCCGCCAGCAGGTTTGTGGCTTGCTGTGCCAGCGTTTCCGCTGATTGGTGTTTGGCTTCGTAGGTCGCCAGTGAGGCGCGACCGGCGGGTTGATCGATCAAGTCGATGAGGGCGGCTAGAGTTCGAATGACGCCTGAGTAGTCCGTGACAATCAGCGTGTTGGATTGCCCGACCGACGTGATGCTGGCGGCGGGGCTGCTTAGAAGCGGACGAAGAACCTCTTCCACCGAGTCGGCCGGAAGATTATTGAGCACGAAGACCTGTGTCAGTGGACTGGCCGGGTCTAAGTTCTTTGGGACGCTGTCCAATTGGGACGCGCCCGGAGCTGACCATGGCACGCGATCAAGCGAGGGCCCGTTGATCGGTGCGACCGTTGCCATCTCGCCTGCCTCGACTATTCGTTTCCACTGGCCCTGATCGGAATCAATGAGCACAAGGCCTTCGTTTCGAAGCACTCCTGAAAGCAGGGCCGACAAAGATGAAACGGGGATTTGTTCCGGGGTGCGTACGGTCACTTCCCGCGCGGCAATGGTGTCGTCGTACTGGATCGAGACGCCCAGACGATCTGCGATATAGCCAACCAAGACGTCCAATCGGACATCGCCCTGTAGGTTCATGCGAACGCTCGGGCCTCGAATCGGTGTCTGGAGAGGGGCATTCGGTTCCGTCACCCTGCCCCCGCCCTGGGCAGCCACCGATCCGACCCGTAGCGAGAGGTCACCCGCTGTGATGAGGGTCAGAAAACTCGTCAGAGTCAACTGAATCGAGAATCGGCGAGAATAGCGGGCAAAAGGCAAGCGTCTGGTCTCGGGCAGAACGGTTAGCAATTCCACCTCAGAGCTAGCAAAAGATCGCGTTTCACGTCAATTGAAGACCGGTTCTGCGGCGGAGGGGAGCCAAGGAGAAGGAATGCGGTAAGAGCCATGCGTTACCAGGGCGTCAGAGACATCTTGGGTCGCCGCTTGCTAGAATGCGGTTTCTCTGACGCACGGATCTCCATGGAACCCAACACGATGAACCCACCGCGTACCGTCTGTCTCGTCGCCTCTCTTGCCCTGGCATGCCAAGTTTTTGTTGCAACGATCGCGCAAGCGAAGGAGAAGGCGAGTGACGCTTCCTCCGATCTGCCTGCCCAGATTGAACCCTCGCAAGAAAGCTGGCACGCTCGCTACAAGAAGCAGGAGAACGCACCCAACCCGGCGAAACAGCTGCTCAACACGGACCAAGAACCGGACCTAACGGCGGCAGGCTTTGAGTCCCTGATTTCTGGAGACGACTTGAGCGCGTGGACACCACGCGGCGGAACTTGTGAGTTCGTGTTGGAAGGGGGTGAGATCGTTGGCACCTGTGTCCCCGGATCGGAAAGCACCTACCTTTCCACGAATCGATCGGATTATGCCGACTTCATTTTTTCGGGCGAACTCTACTGGGAAGAAGACGGCAACACAGGCGTGATGTTTCGCGCGGCGCATCGCATGGAAAAAGATCGTTCGGGCAAGGACCGTCAGGTGGTCTTTGGACCCCAAGCAGAGATGGAGGGTTTCTCGACGGGCCGCGGTTGGTCCGGAGGCATCTATGGCCAAAGCTGCGGCGGCTACTTTTACCCGCTCTGGTTGAAGAAACACGCCCAAGTACGGGAAGCTCTCAAACCGGATGCCTGGAATCGCATCACGATTGAAGCCAAAGGCAACACCGTGAAGACTTGGATCAACGGGATCCCGGCCTCGCATTGGATTGACGACGGAACCTATGCCGCCGGCTATTTCGGACTGCAAATTCACAAAGGGAAGAGCGGCAAGGTGAGGTTTCGTAACTTGCTGGTGAAGGAACTGTAAGGAATGCTATTTCGCAATCGACGCTCGGAACCACTCGCGCAGACGGTCACGCTCCGGGCTGTCCGCCAGCACCCACTTGTCGGTGTGAGGCCATCCCTGGATCAAAGGTGATACAACTGAGTGCCCTGATACTCGGGGAGCTGGCAGCGGACGCGCAGACCGGGGGCAGGTTCGCGATCGGATACCGGAGGCACAACGAGGTCCATGGGAGGGTGGGTCCGCGTTGCCGGGGGCTCCGGAAGGACTCCGTTTGCGATCAGCAACGCCATGCAGAGCACACCGGTAATCGCCGTGGCGACGCGAACCTGTTGTCGTGACTGCAGCCGATCGGCTCGCTGCATGTGCAAACGGAACCGGGAACACAATCGACGCTTCCGTGGTGGACGAGGAGTCATTGCGGGCATTGCATCCGAACTAACGAGTTTGAACCTAGATGTAAGAAAGAGCAACACCTCTCGCTGAATGCCACCCAATTCACCCGCCCACGCGCAGCGAAGGGAGGGTCGAAATCGAGCCTCAAGCGAGATTTCGGGGAGGGCACGGGTTTGATGTCTTGTGAACTCGATTGTCTTCTTGCGACTTGCCCTCCCCGGCCACGCTGACGCGGGCCGACCCTCCCAATCGCTTCGCTGGGAGGGTGAAATCGGATCGGCTACGTTTCGGCGGTGGCGATCGGCGAGTAACGTCGAAAAAGCGGGGTTTACTTGATCGCATCGCGATGACAGTCTGCATCTCAGCCGAACCGCGTTAGCGACCGGTTACCACGCGATCGAAATTGTGTTCGCAGAACCGGGAGCTGATGCTCCAAGGCTGATGCAACGATGGAGCTAGGCGGATTCGAGAATCTTGACAACCTCCGCATGGCCGCGACGACGAGCCCAAGCGACCGGGGTCGCCCAATCGGCGCCTGCAGCCGAAGGATCCGCACCTAGGCTCAAGAGCGAACGCGTCAATTCCGCATCACCACGACGCGCCGCCCAGCCCAACGGGGTCGATTGATGCTCGCAATCGACCAGGTTGATCTCCACCCCGTCCGAGACCAGTTTTGCTGCTTGCGCTGCGTCGCAATGGTGGAGCTTGTGGATGCCATGCCAATCGGTCGCGTTCACATCCCGATTGAGCGCTTGAAGGTAGATCTGATCGTCATGGGCGTTGGGATCGAACGGCTTTGCCCCGGCTGACTCAAGGAGACGCAACATTTCTTCATCGCGCCCTTCGTGAATCGCAATGGAATGAACGTTGCCACTGGATTCGATCTCCTGGTTTGGGTTGGCACCATGATCCAGCAGCACTCGAACGATCTGTTTGTTTCCATTTTGCACAGCGTCGAAAAGCGCTCCACCGAAAGGAGCAAGCCCATATTCCGATTGATTTGGGTCCGCACCGTGTTCCAACAGCAACCGAACGATCCGAATGTGGCCTGCTTTGGCAGCACTGCGAAGCGGAAAGCCGGAGTACCACGTGCTGTAGGGGACGTCAGCTTCCGCCAACGAAGGCTCGGCTGCCAGCAGCTCCTGAACTCGTTCCAAGTCACCCAAGCGACACGCGGTCGTGATGTCGTAGGTCGCTCCCTTGGCGATCAGAAACCCTGTCAGATGCCAATGTTCCCGCGGCGCATCTTGATGCACGTCGCGCCACCCACGGTACCAATAGTCTCCATTGGTAAGATCGAGTGGACGTGCCCCGTCGGGACGCATCGCATTGACGTCAGCTCCCATCTGCAGCAACTCCTCGATCAGGCTTCGTTGGCGCGTCATCACCGCCCAGTGCAGGGGTCGATTGCCGCGAGGATCAGCAATGTGGGGTCCGCTTTTTGCGAGCAACTCCTTGACGAGCGGCCGATCTCGATGGCGAATCGCCGCCGCGATGGACGTTCCCTCTTCACAAATGCCAAAGGTCTGTTGCAGATGCGCTTTCAGAAACGCATGCATGGCGAGGTAGCCGCGTTCACGAGCCATTTGCAGCGGTGAGTCATGCCAATGTTGTCGCGTCACGAACGTGGCGTCAGCGCCGTGCTCCACGAGCCACTTTGCCACGTTGACATGGTTTTCGCGAACAGCAAAGTGCAGCGGCGTTCGGTAGCCGCAATGACAACCAATCAATCCGGGCTCATCTGCCACCAGTTGTTCCAGGTGCTCCAGGTCGCCATTATGAGCCGCCATCAGCATTTTCCAGACCGAATGCCCCCGGCCCCAGGACCAGGGAAAGACCCCGTCCGTTCGCAAAAAACTCGGTTGATGCATGTTTGCGAATTTCATAGGGGCGCGGGCTTCTTTCCGTTTCACATCACGAGGCTAATTGAGTGTCCAAACTCACCATCGTTGCCAGCATCACGGCCAATCCGGGCCAGGAGGAATTCGTCCTGTCGGAGCTGCAGGGGCTCGTATCGCCGACGGTATCGGAAGACGGGTGCCTTCAATACGACCTGCACCAGGATAACGAGAACCCCGCGCACTTTCTCTTCTATGAAAACTGGGCGTCGCGTGAACTGTGGCAGAACCACACCAACAGTGCCCATATCCAGGCCTATCGCGAGCGAACCAAAGACGCGATCAAGGAGATCAAGCTCTTTGAAATGACGCTCGTTTCCCCTGGATGATGCCAGCTAGGCTTTGGATGCCTTGCTCAGCGTCCCAACAGCCGATCGATACCGAGGTTTTCGAATCCTTTCTGGATCCCACGATTGATGCTGTCATTGAGCTGTTGACTACCGCGTCCGATTTGCTCTTGTAGAAAGTTACCGGTCGCAGCTTGAACGGCTCGGCCTCCCAAATCTGCCATCACACGTTGGATGCCAGAAGAATCCAAGCTAGGACGTGAGAGCGTTCCATCGATCGGTAAGGTCATCGTTTGCCCGGCAAGGCCACGAAGATCGGATCCCAGCCAGGAAGAATCCAGGGGAACTTGGGCGATCAAGTCTAGCGCCCCGTTGGTGAGAACACGTCCGCTGGTGATCACGCGGGCGCGATCGATATCCATCATCAAGGCACGGTGCTCGATGGATCCATTGGCGAATGCGAATTCGATGTTTTGCGCCGGCATCGTGATGAGCGTGCGTCCGGTCCGAGGCGGTCGGACGTTTTGCCCCAACGCAACCAATGCTTGCAACTGACGCGCACCGGCAATCATCTGATCTGCCAGTGGCCCCGCGTTCATTCGCACGCCTTGCAATTGCAGGCGGCCACGAACATCGCTTTGCTCAGGCTGCTCCAAGTTAACAACCGCCCGATTAAGCTCCGCGCTAAAGACGCCCTCAATCCGAGCGGCATCCGCCGCGATCGGGGCAAGGTACTTCAGCCACTTGCCCGTCATATCGGGCGTCAAGCGGACATCTCTTGCGACGGGACCGGGCTCCAGTTCCAGCCAAAGCGCCGGTCGATAGTGAACCTTGCCTGCTAACATCAGTTCACCGCTTCCCGTACCGTTGTACGCTGGCGTTGAAGCCGAGACCCCATAATCCAGCGGGGCCACCTGAGGACCGATCAGACGCTGTGTCAAACGGCTTTGTCCCAGAATGGGAACGCGACTCCGGTTGATAACGATGGTGTCTTCGTTCATGGAGAACGGGACTTCCGAAGGCCCAAATAGGATCCCCGCTGTATCGACGGTTTCCCATCCCAGCGTTCCATTGACATTGAAAGCAGACTCACCCTTGGCGTTCTGCGCGTACAAGATTTCCATGGGCGTAGTGTGTTGCCCTTCGGCAATCACCTGCATCCCCGCCAACGAGGTCACTCGCTTGGCGACCTCGGACATGTTCATGGCCGCTGGGCCGCGCAGCTCCAAGTCGATGTTCTGGTTCGCCCAGCGCACCATGCCGTTCAAATCGGAGGAAAACCAATCGGTTGCGACCTCGAGACTCTCCGTGGCGATCTCCTGCTTGGCACGGTCAAGCACCAAACGCCCTTTCACGTTCAATTGAGACTCCGCCCAGACAGGATGTGCCTGATGAGCCCGTTCATTCAACCATTGCCGATGCTGAGCACTCGCACGTCTAGCAGAAGTGCTCTGAGCTGTCGCGGGCTCAATCAGGGCCACGTCCGTTCCGGTGCTCCGAAGCACGATGTGCCAAATCGCGTCATCGCCGGTGATCGTCGCATCTCCCTCCGCGTGTCCCGTCATGAGCCAGGATTGCGTGTTTGCGAACTGCGTCGGCAGCGTTCCCCGATAGGCAACGCTTTGCACAGCGGCATCTGAACGTGTGCCTGGGTTTCTCGCGGCGGACGCGCCCCTCGATCGGGAGGCAGCGGTTTGATTCCGCGTTGATTTCGCCACGCGACTCTTGGTGCTGGACTGCAGTCGTTCCAAAACAGCTTGCCACGCCACCTGAAGATCGATCCGACGGTTGGTATATTCTCCTCGGATCGCTGCGGATGCCGCATCGCCGGCGACACTCATGCTGTTGACGGCGATGTCACCGCTGACCGGGTCCGCAATGCCATCAAACGTGCACTCGATGCGATCCTGTTCAAACGTCGCGGAAGTCGATGCCAACCGAAACGCGTTGACTTCCGCCGCCGCCTCGCGTGCGAGCAGCCGACCATTGAGACTCAACTCACCTTCGGCGTCGACCGTGTAACCACCGGCCACTGCGGCCAACGAGGGCGGCAACCAGGGTCGAGCAAGCTGGGCCAAGGCCCCGAGCTGTCCCTCGGAGCTCAATCGGATCGGTAAGGGTTGATCCCGCGTCACATTCCGGACGGGCTGAACAAGAGCGAGTTGACATCTCAAGTCATTGCTCGTCACGCGAACGTCCGCTTGTGCTAGCTCATCCAAAACAACGTTCGCAATGCGGCCGCTCGCCAGCGTGGCCTTCACGTCCACCGCCGCGTCCAAGCGATCGCGTTGCAAGCGTCCTCCCGGGAGATTCAAGGACAAGTTGCTGGCTGATCCTCGTCCCTTCAGATTCCAAGAACGACCTCCCGCGACGTGCCATTGGACGTCCCCGTCCACCGTACCGGATAGTCGTGTGACATCCATGGCGACGATTGGTTTCAAGACATTCGCCAATCGCCCAAAGTCCACGTTGACGTTCGCGGCCCCATTGAACAGGTCACCGGATCCATCGATCCGAGCGAACGGACTGGCAACATGGAACTCTTCGGCCACGAGGCCGCCTGGGTTTGTGGACCGATTCGCACCCACACTAACGCGAGCAATGGCGTCAACAGGAGCAATTCTCACGCGTCCCGCTTGCGTTTGTGCGATGATTGCGTTGCTCTGCACACTCAGTCGTCGCGCTGCGGGGTTGTTTCGATCTGAAACGGCGGGTTCCAAGCGAATCTCCAGCTTGCCCTGCAGTAGCTGGACACCGCGTTGAAGCGGAAGTTGGTTGGGAAGGGCACGCTGCACTGACGGCAGATCCAACTCAGCCACGGCAACCGCATCCACCTGGCTCATCCACGCGATGGGATTGCTGGCAGCCCCCGCAAGAGAAATGGAATCAGCGACCGCGCCATCCATCTGGAAGGACGCAAAGTCAGTCACGCCCTGGAGACCTCGCGCTCGCAACCAACCGCCCGCGATGGAGAGTTCCCCGGTGACCCGCGCGAGTTCATTCTGCCACACCAGTTGACCCATTTGTGCGTCACGGACAACCATGTTTCGAATGACCACATCTTTGAGGCCAACCTCGATCGGAGCCGTGTTGGTCGCTCCGTTGATCGCCAACTCGGGAGTGGGTTGGTTTGGTGGGCTCGGCGGACCTGAAAAGGGGTCCGGCGACCCGATGACCGTTGCCATCGGAACAGAGAAACTGACATCCCCCGTGAAGTCACCCTCAACGGATGTCGCAAACGCTCCTAAGTGTCCCGTACGACCAAGTACATTCACCCAACTGATGGGAACATTGCTCGCTGCAACGGCAACTTGGACGGGAGTAGACGACGCTTCCGTTGGGACGCTAGCGCTCCCCTGGAGGGTCCCCTGACTTCCTCCTGGTTCCGTCAGCATCGCTTCAAAACCCACCTGGATATCATCTTCCTGGAAGTTGGCCTGGGCGTTGGACTTCTCAATTTTCCAAACAGAACCCCGATCCGATTCGGTGATCAGCACTTCCATGTCTTGGAATGACGCCAAACCGATTGGTTGAATCTCAGACGGGGCATCGTCAGCGACCAACCCGCGGAGATCGCGTTCGATCCCCAAGCCCTCATCGCTCGCCGATGTTTCAATGCGGATCCCACGAGCGGTGATCTCCTTTAATCGTCCTGCCTGTGGGTCGCCGGCCCAGATATCAAGCAGGGTCCAGGCTGTTTGAATGTCGTCGACGCTCACCGCTGACCCCGCTGCCTGACCGCGGGCTTTGAAGTCGGACACTCGCAAAGGGGTGATCCATCCCATTTGGATGTCGGCGGATTCCAATTCCCAACCCAACGATTCAAGTTGCGTCGCAGCCATGCCGCGCGCGTACGGCATGCTGCAGAGGATGCTCGGAGCCGCAAGCAGAAGCAGTCCAAAGAAGCCCAGAGCAACCAACGCGGTCCAACGACGCCTCTGCGAACGTTGATCCCGTCTCCGACGCGTTCGCTTGCCTTCGAAACCGATGGAACCATCCCCGTCCAAGGAACGCGACCGGGATGCAGAACGCTCGTAACGGGGATCGAGCGAAGAGTCGAAAGATGATGAGGAGCGACGACGCGACATCTTTGACATCCGTTTCAAGAAGCGTGACGAAGGGAAGTTTAAGTCGTTCCCCAGTTGCCGATCCGACGGCGCATAAAAAAAGCCCCCGGAATGTACGGAGTCCTAGGGGGGCGGAGGACAGCGCGCAATATTCCGGGAGCCGGTGGTCGTGTTTGATGGGACACGCCCATCGGGGGTGCTCGCACAGCGAACCAACGTCCGTGTTGGTCACCGATGCGAACGCGAACGTGGACTTGCTAACACGCGACGACTGTCAATCCGTGACAATCAGCCAACGCACCGCCCCGCAGCCAACAAGAACAAGCTGCCAAAACAGCGTTGAACTGCGACCAATGCAGAGCCACAAAAACCTGGCGTTCGCACCGTCAATCACGTAGGGCGAAGAGCCGGGAAAGGAAAAGAAACTCACAAGAGTCTCCTCGCTTGGCCAGGCCATCCGTCCGCCGTGCGACGATGAGGGGACAATAGCGACGCTGGTTCGAGTCGGTCAAGGCGAGTTTAAGGCGAATTCAGAAAATGATCCTGGTGATCCGCTTGGCGCATGTTGTTCATGCTAGGGGGGCACGGCAAATCCCTGCCCGATTCGATGGCGGCACGCTATGATGCGATCGCCATGAACCCATTGACCCCTGCCCGTCGCCCCACTGCCTCAATGCGTGAGACAGACCACGATCGCTTGCCTTTGGTGGATGGTTTTGGACGTGTGCACGACGCGTTACGCGTCAGCATCACAGATCGCTGCAACATCCGCTGCCGCTATTGCATGCCGGCAGGTGATCCAGGCTACATGCCTCGAAATGACCTGTTGACCTACGAGGAAATTCATCGCCTGGCTGTTCTGTTCGTGACGCGGTTTGGCGTCAACGAGATCCGCTTGACGGGCGGCGAGCCTCTCGTGCGACGCGATTGCGCGAAGCTGGTGACAATGCTGGCAAGGATCGAAGGCCTCCAAGACTTGTCCATGACAACGAACGGG
>JBCCYK010000184.1:0-13805 GCA_039189905.1 Planctomycetota bacterium | reverse complement strand
GAAAAGCCCGGAGAACGTGACGCAGATAGTGCCATCGTTGGATGTGACCGCGTCGGGTCAGGTGCATTGCCCGGACGACCTCTGCGTCCACACCTGCGGAGACCATCACCAGAAAGAGGCGACCGGACGGGTGGAGACGTCCCGCATCCATCACGTATCGTTCGTTGATTCGGAGCCGCTCCCATGTATCGGACGCCTGGCTACGGTACCCAAAGTGCCGTGCCAGAAGGTTCTCGGTTCCCATCGGCATGGGCAGAATGCCGACGCCGGGCGGCGTGTTGTTGGCCACCAAGGCGATCGTTCCGTCACCGCCCGCGGCCACCACAACTTTGCTGGTCGCAGTCGCTTTTTGGTTTGGAGCCCCCCGCGAGTGATTGAGACTGCCCCACGCTCGAAGTTCCTCGATGTCCGAGGTCATCAGGCAGCGGATTCCCGCGTCGTTTAGGAGCCCCTCAAGCCGCAACAATTCCGAACGCCCTGCGCCATTGCCGGCTTTGGGGCTGACGCTGATACAAACGGATTGGACCGGTTGATTCATGTTGCTATTCAACGGAGATTCTCGGGTGATCGTCCTGGGCGGAGCCGTTTGCTTACAGGAGCCCATCCCTCGTTTCATATTCCAACTGCCTGACGTCCACGCGGGTTGCGACTGACCGCTCCACGTTCCTGCACTACGGCGATCGCGAAGACGGGACAACCATCCGAAGATTGATCGCCAGAATCTTACCCGACCATCTTTACCACCTGGCGGGCCAGAGCAGTGTTGGGGTGAGCTTCGAGATTCCCGAATCGACGAGCGTTTGTTGCGCCCTCAGGAGTCCTTCCAACTGATTGGGGATGCTTCGCTCGCGGCCGAGAAGCTCGATTGGCATGCCAAGACCCGGCTGTCCGAGTTGGCTCGGCTCATGGTCGAGTTTGATCTGAAAACGCTGCAAACTCCGGGCTACGGAAGCTGCAAACTCCTGGCAAAGGATCATGAGACGGGGCACGCGTTCGCTGCAGACGACTTTTGCCCCTGTCGGCTCCATCGATCCCAAGGAAGCAAGCGAGTAACATGGTGGATACCCCGTTCGCTCATGGCGACCTCTCACTCGCGCACGCTGCACAACCCTATGAATTCCGACCGCCAAGAGATTCTTGATCGGCTCACCGAGTTGCGGTTGATTGACCCGCACACACACATCAACCCGCACGCGCCCGCCTCGAGCACCCTGGCAGACGTGTTGGGCTACCACTATTACACGGAACTCGCCCATTCGGCTGGGATGCCGAAGGAACTGATTGAAGCCTCAGATGCCACACCGAAACAACTGGTGGAACGTCTGGTCCGGAACCTCGGGCCGATCGAGAACACGGCGCAGTACAGTTGGTTGATCGACATTTGTCGAACCTTCTTTGGTTTCGACAGCGATCGCTTGGATGAGAGCAACTGGGAAGATCTGTACGATCGAAGTGAATCCATCATGGCAGCTGCGGATTGGCCCCAGTCCGTGCTCGATCAGAGTAATGTCCAAGCGGTCTTTCTTACAAACGACTTTGATGACGATTTGGCGGGTTTCGATACCGAAACCTACATCCCTTGCCTCCGAACGGACGATCTGGTCTTTCATCTCGCCAAACCCGAGGTGCGGTCGCGTTTGGAGGTTTGTACGGGTGTCAGCTTGGATGGCTCGTTGAGCCGCTTGCGCGAGAGTCTGCACCAGCGTTTCGAACACTTTGTGGGACGCGGCGCACGCGCCTGCGCGATTTCCTTGCCACCGACGTTCGAGCCCACTCAGGTCAGTGACGGGCGCGCCTCGACGGCGCTGGATGCGATTCTTCGCGGCGGGATCGCAGCGGCCGATTCGCATAAGGATGCTTTAGCGCGACGCGTGTTCTGGACGCTGGCGGAGCTCTGTGATGAGTTTGGGCTGCCCTTTGATTTGATGATCGGTGTCAATCGCGGCGTGTATGCGAAGGGTGTTTACCAGGGACAGGATCTGTTTGATTCACGCGTTTCACTCATTCAATATCGCGAGCTCTTCAACGCGTTCCCCAATGTCAAGTTCCCCGTTTCTGTTCTCGCGAGCGTTACCAACCAGGAGTTGGTCAGCTACAGCTGGATTTTTCCCAACGTGATCACCAATGGCCATTGGTGGTACAGCAACACACCGTCGATCATTCGCCATGACGCGGCGAATCGCTTGGAAGCGGTCCCACAAACGAAGCAAATCGGATACTACAGCGACGCCTACAAACTGGAGTTTGTATGGCCAAAGTTCGGCATGTATCGCACCGTGCTGTCGAACATCTTGTACACGGATTTTGTTGAGGGCCGTGGGTGGTCGGTGGACCGGGCCGTGGAGCTTGGGCGGCGCGTTCTGAAGGACAACGTTGAAGACATCTTCCCAGCTCCGAAGCCGTTTCGGGACGCCGAGGTCGACGACAATGTCGCGACAGTGGTTGAGGAGCCGGCCGAGGGCGAGGACGCGCCGACCAGCATGTCAACCGTCGTTCCGGTCGCCATCGCCGCAGGTGCCTCCGCACTGGCTTCGTCCGACCCGGAGGAGACCAAGCCCGATGGTGACCTTTTTGAAACACGCATGATGGAAGAACCCAAGGGCCAGGTCCTAACCGACGGTGAACGGGTGTCGAACCCCGGTGCTGCGTTGGACGGCGTTTCTGACGAAGATGATGGGCTCGACTCCACTGTGGAGGTCCCGAAAGACCTGTTGAAAGTCACAGACTCCGCGGCCACGGTCGTGGACGAACCCGATCAGGTCGATAGCGACGCGCCCACGGTGATGGAGTTCGATCCGGTTCCCGAGAGCAGCGAAATCGAAGCGTTGCAACTCGACGATGTGACCCTTGTGGATGCTGGGCCCGAGGACTTGGCGGACGACGCGAAACCGGCAGCGCCCGATGCCGCCGAACTCGAACAACTTGTTGACGACGAACCGCTTGATGTGGGCGATCTCACCGTTACGGACGAAACGGATCCATCCACGGGCGCATTGGAACTGGAACTGGACTTTCCTGAAGACGACGATGAAGCACCCGATTTCCGGGTCGAATCTGACGGCGGCACCCAGTTTTAGGCCCGTCTTCGCTCGTTGCAAGCTTCCAGCCGGTCCTAGGGTTTGGCCAGGGCATCGTTCAATGCCTGTCGCAGTCGTTCCGTGTCGTCGGGTTGATATTCCCGAAGACCGCATGCCGCCCGCAGCTCTTGGGTCCAGCCAAGCGTCTTGCCTGGTGGCAAAGCCGTGATCGCGAACGCTGTCTCCGAAGGCATCATGAATGTGACTTGATCCCCCGCGACAAAGATGACACGGTCTTCGCGTGTGCCTTCATGTACCAATTGAAGACCATAGTCCTCGACAACGCTCGGCGAATCGGACGTCGGACCGTCACGCAACAACCAAATGGCAAATGCAAGTCGACCGGACGTCGAACTCATCCATACAAGATGTCGAAACGTGGTCCACTGGTTCTCTGAATTCCATCGAGCCACACCCTGAGTATCGAAAAGCACAAAGGTGTTGGATCTCGCGAGGACGCGTGGCGGCGACAAGTTTTCCAAGTTTCTTCGTAGGGTCCGCCCCTCGATCATGCCCAACTTTCGTCCTGCCTTGGCTGGCCACTGATCATCGGTCACGACCCAACGTCCCTCGTGCTCCACGGCGATGCCCAGTTCCACGCCACGTAGCTGAAAACCGGAAGTGTCCGCCCGATCAACCGTCGCGACCATAGCCAAGGAAAACTGACTGGCAGCTTCTTTGATGGCGGGGAGCACGGCACCAACATCGCCCCGGGCGAGTCTCGGCGTCGACAACCAAAGCAGGCGACGATCTGGCTGATCTTGCTGAGGCGTTGCGGGCCGGAGCCGAACCACGCGGCCTTCCCTCGCCGGATCGGAAACAGCCGGCTCAGGTGGGATCGTCCATCCAATCGGAGCCCGCGCGACGCCCCGATCCCAGCCTGCGGCGCTGGGGGTCGTTTGTCCGAAGGAGCTTTGGGCAACCAGGCACAACGGCAACACAAACAAGACGAAACGACCGATCGAGCGTCTGGTGACTCGATCGTCCGTCAAGGAGTTGCCATGGGGGCTAGGACTCATTTGCCGCGATGCCTCGCTTGGAGCCAAACGGTCGATCAGGCACTCTTGGTCGTTGGCATGTGAAACAGTTTGTGAGCGCCGGTCACGACCTTCTCGTCGATCGTATAGACCTTCTCCCCACCCTGTTCAGGCAGATCGTACATGATATCCAACATCACGTTTTCCAAGATGCCGCGCAGACCGCGTGCCCCCACTCCCTTGTCCATCGCCTCTTGTGCGATGTGACGCAAGGCGCCTTCCGTGAAGTTCAGCTCACAGTTTTCCATCTCAAAGAGAGCCTGGTACTGCTTCACCAAAGAGTTTTTCGGCTCGGTCAGGACGCTGACCAAGCCCTCGACGTCAAGCGGTTGCAGGTAGCTGACAACCGGCATTCGCCCCACGAGTTCGGGAATCAGTCCAAACTGCAGGATGTCTTCCGTCTGTGTGTGGGTCAACAATTCCGACGTCGTCATCTCATTGCGGAGCGTCGCCCCTTCGCCGAACCCGAGGGTTCGATGTCCCAGGCGTTTGCGAATGATGTCTTCGATGCCGACAAAGGTTCCACCGCAGATGAACAGGATGTTGCTCGTATCCATCTGGATGTATTGCTGCTCGGGGTGCTTACGTCCGCCTTGCGGTGGCACGTTTGCGACCGTGCCTTCGAGCATCTTAAGCAGGGATTGTTGAACGCCCTCGCCACTGACGTCGCGGGTGATCGAAACGTTTCCGTTGGTGCGACCGATCTTGTCGACCTCGTCAATGTACAGGATGCCACGCTGGGCCGCGTCGACGTCAAAGTCGGCCGCGTGCAACAGTTTCAGCAACAGATTCTCAACGTCTTCGCCGACGTAGCCGGCTTCCGTCAACGTGGTTGCATCGCCGATTGCGAACGGGACGTTGAGCATGCGTGCCAGGGAACGTGCCAGCAACGTTTTCCCGGAACCGGTGGGTCCCGCCAGGAGGATGTTGCTCTTCTCGATTTCAACGTCACCTTCGCCTTCCCACTCGCTCGTCAGCCGCTTGTAGTGGTTGTGAACCGCCACGGCGAGCACGCGTTTCGCGGCTGACTGCCCGATCACATAGTTGTCGAGATGCTCCACGATGTTGCGTGGTGAGGGGATCTCTTGAAACAGCTGTTTGGATGGGCCTCGGCGCCGTTGCTCTTGATCCAGGATCGATTGGCAAAGGTCGATACACTCACCGCAGATGTAAACATCCCCGGGTCCCTCCACCAGCGGCCCGACATCACGGTAGCTCTTGCGACAGAAACTGCAGAACGCATTCTTCTTGGTCGCGGCACCGCCACGTCTTGAATTCGAACTATCCTTGGTGGGCATATGAGAGGGCTCCTTGCAAACGGTTCGGCCCACGACTCGCATGCTATCCGACGAGCGCACACGCCTGACCGAAGCGTGATGCAGCTGGCCGGAGGAACATCCGTGTCCTCGTAAGCTCGAGCGGTTCGTGGAAGGGGACTTGGATTGGTAGCAGCGATCATCGAATGCCCGAGACGAGACAAGCCCCGAGTGGGGATGTTATCGAAGAGGGAGGGGTGATGAACGCTGTTGAAAGTTGGATTTGGAAGGGGAAGTCAACCAATGAAGGCTGGCCAGCAAGGAATCACCCGGAGGTGACCCTCTCCCGACTCACGATGGGAGCATCGACAGGGACTTCGAACCGGTTTTCACAGATTCGTTCCTGTCGAAGGTGAGTCCGCCATACCGGCGGTTTCGTCGTCGGAAGGGGTGCGGGTGACGCCTTGCTCGGCCGCCCGCTGTATAGTTCGGAATTCTTCATCGCTGATGTCACCCCGCGAACGCATTTCTTCCAGGTTTGTCAGCAGCGGCGGCTGCTCGAACTGGTCGTGAGCGGTGTAGTCGCGAAACCTTGCCAACAGCCAAAAAGCTCCGGCAATCATTCCAATCAATATCGCTAGCAAGACGCCAATCTGTATCGCCGTTGTGCTACCGATATCTGGCATGGAGCGACCAATCGCCGTTTCAGCATCAAGTGTTGTAAGCGGTAGGATCAGGGCCTCGCCTCAGCCCTCGCATCATACGCCTGTCCCGGGGAGGCAGTCCACCAAATATGGTCGTTGGCCCCGGTTTTTTCGGGTTTCACGTGAGTTTCCGGATATCGGCCTCGGCCTGCGAGAGAGCTTTTTTCGCATGGGCCAGACCTGCGCTGGCTTGCTTCTCCGCTCGGAAGATCAGAGGGGTTGCTGGCAATGCGTGGGTAAGCCCACGGATCAGTCGCGGCAAGTCCAACGCACCCTCTCCGAACGGCTGATCCCAAGAGCCTGGCATCCGACTCGAGACAGCGTTTTGAACCGTCGGACCTTCCAACGTCGGGGTCTCAGGACTGGCCGAGGCGTCGAATTGTGGGTCCGCCACGTACACCAGACAAAGGTGGTCGCGGACGCGCTCGAGCCGTTCCAGAATAGGAACCTCCCCCTGATGCACCATCTCGGCCACATCAGCCGCCAGTCCGATTGATGCGGACCCGTGTTGGCTCGGCTCAAGCCATTGCAACAATCGCTCGAACGCGGGGACGCTCCGAATCAGATGTTGGCTCGCAGGTCGAATCGCGAGCTGCACGTGAGACTCGGTGGCAGCATCGCGAAGCCGACCCAAACGATCGGCCAGGACTTCCAGATCGCTCTCAGGGTTCTCGCAATCGCCCCTCCCGGACGCCAAGGTCAGGATGGGCAACGGGTCGGAACCGGAGACGACCTGGATCCAACGGTGAATCCAGGATTCGGTCCAATCCGCGTCTTTGCCAGGCGAAGCCAGGCTCGGCAGCGTGGGCAAAAAGGGGTCCGCGACGAAAGCCGCCTCGGTGTCGACGATCAAACGGCAGGCGGATTCTCGGGCGGCATCCCGAAGACACGCCCACTGTGACGCGAACGCGTCTTCAAAAACACTCAAGGAACCGCGCCGTGGACGAACGACAACAGTGTCATAACCCATGTCCGACAGCAACTTCACCGCCGTCGGAGGGTCGTGAAGCCAAAGACTGCCCGCGTGATATCCGAGTGGCATGTCCGTGATGGGAGTTGCAAAAGAAGAAGCGGCAAGACGCGGCCGACAGGGGTGCTGACACCTCATGTGACGCCCAAACCGTATCGGCTAACTTGGTCTCGTCCCAGAGGGCGCCCCGGAATCCACTCAGCCCAGTCCCTGTAGCGCGAATTGAGATCTGATGGAAAACCCACGTTCCGCCATGGAGTTGGAGGACGAAACGTCCGCGGGCCCCCCGCTGACCGACCGAGGTTTTCTGGGGTTCTTGGCCACCCAGTTTTGCGGTGCCTTCAACGACAACCTCTTCAAGCAGCTCCTGCTTCTGCTGGCGATCCCCGCGGCGGCTACGGCGGGCGATGGCGGGGACCTCCAAGGGCAGGCCACCATCGTTTTTGGGCTGCCGTTTGTCCTCTTTGCCGGTATCGCCGGGTTCTTGGCAGACAAGATCAACAAGCGGGCGATCATTGTTGCCAGCAAAGTGGCAGAAATTGGCGTGATGATGCTCGGTTTGGCGGCCTTTTGGTTTGCACCGGTCTTGGGTTTCACCGGGCTCTGGGTCGTGCTGTTCCTCATGGGCCTGCAAAGCACGTTCTTCGGTCCCGGGAAGTATGGCATCCTTCCCGAGATGCTCGCTCCCAAGGACTTGGATCGTGCCAACGGCTGGGTTTTGATGACCACCTTCATTGCGATCATCGTCGGCACGGCCGTGGCAGGTCCTCTGAAGGACTCGGTGATCGAGCCGGGGCTGCCCAGGATGGAGGCCGCTCAAGGTTTGTGGCTGGCGTCCTTCGCTTGCATTGGCATCGCCGTGGTCGGCACGGGCACCAGTTTGTTGATTCGCCCGATCAAAGCTGCGGATCCAGACTCCAGGTTCAAGTGGGCTTCGGCCGGGATCCGGGGTGAGGTGGGTGCGTTGCTGAAACGGGACCGCGCCCTTTTGTCGGCGCTTCTAGCGTCTTGCGTCTTTTGGTTGATATCGGGGCTCACACTTCAAGCCGTCAATTCACTCGGCAAAACGCAGTTGCAGGTTTCGGATGCCAGGACGAGCTTGCTTGTCGCCTTGATCAGTGTCGGAATTGCCGTGGGTGGCGGAGTTGCTGGGGCCCTGGGGAGGCGACTTTCACCCAATCATCTCCTCCGAATCGGGACCGGCGGCGTCGTGCTGCTGTGTGGCTTGTTGGCTGTGACGATACCGGGTCGAGGTCACTTGCTGGGCTTTGGTGGGTCGGTTCCCGTGCTCATCCTTCTGGGCGCGGCGGCTGCTCTCTTCGCGATCCCGATTCAGGTCTTTTTGCAGGCACGTCCTCCCGAGCATCTCAAAGGCCGCATGATCGCGGTGATGAACCAGGCCAATTTCCTAGCGATTGTGATCTCCGGCATCGTTTATATCGTGTTAGACAGACTGATTTCCTCGCAGGATTGGCCGCGAAGCGCCCTGTTTGCATTCATGGCGGTGTGCTTCTTGCCCGTCGCGATTTGGTTTCGGCTGGATGACAACCAGGGGTGAATTTTTTGAAACCGGATTGACGACTTCCTATGCTCCTAGCGGTTTGGAAATGCACCTCGCACCTCACTTACAGGTATTGGAAGATGAAACTGGCGAACATCGCTTTCGCTGCGGTCCTGTCGATCGCTGTTGGCTTTGCGGCGACTCCCGCACACGCAGGTTGTGGCACTTGTGACAAGACCATCGTTGAAAACGCGTCCCAAATCGATGGGTTCAGCACCTTGGTCGCGGCTGCGAAAGCTGCGGGTTTGGTCGAGACACTGGCAGGGAAAGGACCCTACACGGTCTTCGCCCCAACCGATGACGCTTTCGGCAAGCTTCCAGAAGGGACAATCGCTTCCCTTCTCAAGCCGGAGAACAAGGGCAAGTTGACCGAGATCCTCAAGTACCACGTGGTGCCCGGGAAGGTCATGGCCAAGGATGTTGTGAAGCTGGACTCTGCAACGACCGCTGCGGGCAAGGATGTGAAAATCCAGGTTGTCGATGGCACGGTCATGATCAATAAGTCCAAGGTGGCCAAGGCGGATGTTCGCAGCAGCAATGGCGTCATCCACGTGATCGATACCGTGTTGCTTCCGGAGTGAACTCCGTGAAGGGATGAGAGCGATGGCTCTTTGTCTGGGAATCACGCCCGCCGACGGTCTTTCCGTCGGCGGGTGTTTTCATTCATGGGCAGTCCATTGCGTTATGCTGTTCACGACGCAAGCGTTTGCTCCGCACGCCCTGTTCACCCGCACTCCAGAGAAGGTGAAAGATGCCATCTGAAGCTTTGATTCGAACGATCACGACATTGACATGCGTCCTAGCGATGCTGTGCATCGCTTGCGGTGTAACAAACGCCCATTCCCCGGCGGAGTTCTTATTAGTCACGAAGGTCCAACCTGGTAACGCTATCGAGCACGGATTGGAGTTGCAGGACCGGTTTGATGCGGCACGCGTCATGACGGATCTACGTGGGCCCCGATTTCACGCGGTTGGCTGCAACGCGGTTGATTCGAAAGCCTCGCCATCTGTCGCGTTCTTGACGGGCTACGAGGTGGCGATGGAACCAAGAAACGCCGAACTGACGGCGCTCGATGTCATGGATACGGTTCGTGGCGCAGTCGAGACCGAAATCCAGGTGGACATCGCCAACCCACAGCTGGTGTTCCTCCCTGCACAACGGCTGGGGAGCGGGACACCGAAAGAAGTGCCGCATGGACTCGATCATTACAAGGCCTACTCCATCGAGTCACCAAAATCCGTTTCGGAAACGATTTCGATTCAGGCGGACGGCGCGACCTCGCAGTGGCAGTTGCTGAGACCGCTCTACCTTTGCATCGCCACCAAGAAGTGGCACCATGGCGACTTCGATGATGCGACACATCCTTCTGCCTGCTTCGTGATCTATGAAGCTAGCAGCACGGTCAAGGCGGCATCCCAGGGACAGGCTGCGGTGGCGACTCTGGATGAATTGGGGCTCAATCGGCTCGAAACGGTGTCGACCACCTGGGTGGCCGCGCGAGCGGCCCTTTTCAGCTCGCAAGATCTCAAATAGTGCGGGTTGGCGCGGCGGGCGGATTCCGACGGCGGGCGGCGGGGTTGAACCGCGATTGCAGGGCGGCGACTTCGATGGTCGCGTCATTCACGGGTTGGTCCAACTTTGCGATTGGCTTTCGGTCATGCGATTCGGAATCTCGATGGAAAAAAATGCCCTCGCTCATGTCGTGCATGCGCTCTCGGCATGCGCTGCGCTGTTGACCCTGCATGCGGGGGACACGCATGCGGTGGCGACGGTCTATGTGGGATCTCAATCATCAGGGCGTCCGAACATTTCTCTCGCCGATGTGGACCAGGCGCCTTGGCATGACCTGTTGCAGCAGTACGTCGATCCGTCGGGTCGTGTCGATTACCAAGCGTGGCATCGAAACCCAGCGGATCGGGCTCGGCTAGAGAAATACTTGCGTTCCTATTCGCGCGTTCAGCTCGCCGGCAGCGACCGAAAGCAGCGTCTGGCTTTTTGGATCAACGCCTACAACGCGCTCACCATTCACGGGATCCTGCGAGAATACCCGACCGACAGTATTCGTAATCACACGGCTCGGTTCTTTGGCTACAACATCTGGGACGATTTGCAGGTTTGGGTGGATGGGAAGCCGTATTCCCTCAACCAAATCGAGCACGAAGTGCTACGCCCGATGCGCGAGCCGCGGATTCACTTTGCGATCGTCTGTGCGTCCGTCGGCTGCCCACGGTTGCGGGATGAAGCTTACGTCGCGGCGCGGCTTGAGGAACAGCTCACTGCCAACGCGAAACACTTCTTTGCCCAGAAGGAGAACCTCGACATTCGAGGGAACAAGATCACCCTGTCTGCGATCCTCGACTGGTTTGGCGAAGACTTTGGTTCGGACCAAAACACGATCCTGCGACGGATCCAACCGTTTTGGCCCGAGCGTTTTCAGTCCACACTTTCCAAGACCGGGCTCTCGATCCGCTATGCCGATTATGACTGGTCGCTCAACACGCAATGATGGGACGGTACCCTGGAGTCAGACAGTCACCTCAACGCTCAGGTCGCGTGCGTCCTGATAACGTTCTTGAATGGGAGCAATGACGTGTTTCATGAATTCGTCCACCTGCTGGGGGGCGCGTCCGACGAATTTCATGGGGTCGGTTGCTGATTCCCAATCGATGGACGCAAAGGCGTCGTCGTCCTTCAGCCGGGTCAACAAATCATTGTCTGCGGCATGCAGTTTGACTTGCTGGGCAGCCGCCTGAGAGTGGACGCGAATTCTCTCATGCAGGTCTTGCCGATCGCCCCCCGCGGTCACAGCCTGCATCAGAATCGTTTCGGTCGCCATGAATGGTAGCTCCGACCGCAAGTTCTTGGCGATGGTTTCCGGGTAAACGACCATCCCATCGGCCACGTTTTCCATCAAAACCAAGCAAGCGTCGATCGCCAAGAAGGCTTGTGGTATCACGAGTCGGCGGTTGGCGCTATCGTCCAGGGTTCGTTCCATCCACTGCGTTGCGGCGGTCATGGCCGGGCTGGACTGGAGGCTCATCACGTACCGCGACAGGCTGCAGATTCGCTCGCTACGCATCGGGTTGCGTTTGTAGGCCATCGCGGATGAACCGATCTGTTGTTTCTCGAATGGCTCCTCCACCTCCTTGCGCCCCGCCAACAAACGGATATCGGTCGCAATTTTATGCAAACTTTGACCGATCCCTGACAACACATCGAGTAGCTGCGCGTCCACTTTACGAGGGTAGGTTTGGCCCGTGACCGCGTAGACCTGTTCAAAGCCAAGCTTTTCCGCGACGAGTCTTTCCAACCGCGCGACTCGATCGGAGTCTCCCTCGAAAAGCTCTAGGAAACTGGCCTGGGTTCCCGTGGTTCCCTTCGCGCTGCGAAGGCGCAGCGTTTCCAGACGATGTTCAATGGCCTCCAAATCCAAGACCAAGTCATAGATCCACAAGCAGGCTCGTTTGCCGACCGTGGTGGGCTGCGCGGGTTGAAAGTGCGTGAACGCCAAACAGGGCAAATCGCGGTGTTGTCGCGCAAATGCGGCAAGACCCGTGATGGTGGAAGCCAGTCGTTGCGCGATCAGACGCAAGGCATCGCGGATCAGAACCAAATCGGCATTGTCGGTGACAAAGCAGCTGGTCGCCCCCAAGTGAATGATGGGGCGGGCGCTGGGGCACTGATCGCCATAGGCATGCACGTGAGCCATCACGTCGTGCCGGAGCTCCCGTTCGTAGTTCTCGGCCACCTCGAGGTTCAACGTATCGCGAAACTGCCTTAGTTCCGCGATCTGCGTCTCACTCACGGCGAGGCCGAGCTCTTTTTCGGCTTCGGCCAGCGCGATCCACAGGGCACGCCAAGTGGTGAAGCGACGTTGCGGCCCCCAGTGCGAAGCCATTTCACGGGATGCGTAGCGCTTGATCAGCGGGTTCTGGTAGGTCGAATCCGGAGGGGTCACCATCGATATCGTCAGTCGGAGAAAAAAAGAGGGACAATCTCAGCTTGGGGCGGCTCCTCTGGCAGAGCCCGGCGTCGCGGGGTGTCGCCCCTGGATGCCATTTCGGGTCGGGGTCCCCTGCGATACCATGTCGCCACCGGCGGTCACGGGCCCCGGGGAAAATTTGATGAGGGATGCAACTGAGGTTCAAAAGGGCGGACATGATCCTGGCCAGTTCTCGCAATATCGTCCAGCCGTTGTTGGCCGTTCTTTTGCTTTCCATCTTGGTGGCCCCAGCAAAGACCCAAGGGCCCCCGGCAAACACTCAAGGGCCCCCAGCAAACACACAAGGGCCCCCAGCAAACACACAAGGGCAAGGCGTGCGTCCGCCGGTTGCCGATGACGGTTTCATTCCCGCTCAGAATCTCTTGCCAAACTCGACGGCCGGCCTGGTTCGCTCGATTGATTTCCCAGGCCTCTGCGATGCTTGGCAACGGACATCGATCTCAAAGCTTGCCGACGAACCCGCGATGGAACCGCTGTTGGAGGCCTATTTGGGTGACAGTGGTTTGTTGTTGGAACGCTTTCAATCGCGTGTCGGTCTGCGGCCCAAGGACCTTTACGACCTGGCGACGGGAGAGGTGGCCATCGGCTGGCTTCCTTTTCCCAACGACGCTCGGATGCCGACGGCCATGTGCATCATTGCGGACATCCGTGGCAACGAGGAGGCGACCCAGGCAGTCGTGGATCGGATTGACCGAGAACTCACGGAGGACGGAGCGACGCGAAAAGACGTGAGCCATCGTGGGGCGACGATCCAGGTTTACCAGCCGAAGACAAAGCCGGGTCAGCTTCGCATTGAACAGATTGCCATCATGCATGATGGCGAACGCATCATCGCTTCCGACCGCGAAAGCGTCGTCAAGGACGTGGTGTCAGCATTGAAGGAGGGCGTGCATCCTTCCTGCCTCGCCTGCGCAACGGACTTCGAAGATGTTTCTCGGCAACTGGATGATCGATTCGCAATGGACCTGGACGCGGGACGTCCCGATGCGAAGTCCACACTTCGATGGTTCGTGAGACCGATCGCCATGGCTCGAATTGTGCGGGATCTCGCGAAAGTGGATCGCGGCAAGAAGATCCGTGTGGTGGATCTGTTGGAAAAGCAAGGGTTCGATGCGGTGGCGGCCTGCGGCGGGATCGTGACGGTGGGCGACAAGGAATTCGATTTGCTGCATCGAGGCTTTATCTTGGCCCCGCCG
>JBCCYK010000183.1:0-13879 GCA_039189905.1 Planctomycetota bacterium | reverse complement strand
GTTTGGAAAACTGGTCCAGGTTCTTGCGCAGGTCGTCGAGTGAGTACAGTTTGCTGCTGCGACGACCGAGCCCCAGTTCCGTCAACACCTCGTCCGCGTCGATGCGGAACATCGGCAGGTTGCTGAGTCGTGGTTCGTCGACGGCCACCTCCATCAACCACTGGATCGCGGCTAGCGAGCGTCCCTGTGTCCGGTCTTTGATCTTGCCTGGCGCGTTTTCCAACTTAATGGCTTCTTTATTGGTCATCGCCTTGACCGTCTGCCTCGCGTAGGCATCCAGCGGCATGACGCGACCGCCAAACTGCACCGGGATCTGCCCCGCACGATAGAAATCAAATTCCGTGTCCCGATCCCCCGGCTTCATCGCATTCCGAGTCGACGTGGGAGGCAGCAGAAACAACACGCAAGCCAGGACCAACGCTGCGACATAGGCGGGCACCGCCCAAGCCAAACGAACCCCTTTGGGTGCGTCGTCGCCCTGGTCGAGGTGCTGTGAGTCTGAAACCAACGATCGCGATGTTTCGCGTCGACGACGCGCAATGAATCGGGTGAGCGTGCCCCAAAAGTGAACCAACATGCCCAGCCCAGTGATGCTGCAGGCGACGTAGGGGATAAGCCACCCCGAGTTGCGGACAACCTGAATGCCAGTCAGTTCTTTGCCGCCAGGAAGAGGCGTGTAATTGGACTGGTAGAATGTTTCGCCTCGATAGCGAAGCGGGTTGTTCATCCAAACGCGTTCGCGCCGATCTTCCCCCGTCTCCGGATCCACGATGCGGATGAATGAGGAGTAATCTCGCGGCGTATCCGTGCCGCTGTAATTGACCCTGCGAACATCTTCCAAGTGCACCCAATAGGGTTTGACCTCGCGGTGCATTCGGAGCCCAAGCTGGAACTCCGAATCCGCTACTTGGATCGTGTCCATCAAATCCTTTGTCGTGTCACCCGGTACCAACATCTCGCGATCGTTGAGCAACTGGCTGACGAGATAGGTTCCGATGGGCTTATCGGACTCAATGTCTATCAGCTCCAGATACGCGGACGGCAAGTTGATCTCCGATTTCGCACCTCCTGTGGGCTCACGTTGGACGGCGACGATCTCGGTCCCCATGCCGTCGGTGGCCGGGTTCTCCGCTTCAGACTCTTTGACTTCCGCTAACCCGGAATTCGGGAAATAGGAATGGACTCGGATTGCGAACGGCAGTTGATCGTCACGAATCGCGGCCTCGCTTGCAGCGGCCGCGGAAAGTCGTGATGCGGGCACGGCAATGACTTCCTGTGCCTCGTCGACCGAGCGAATGATCTGGAGCTCCACCTTGTCCAAATTGACGAACGTGTTCGTGCTCGCCCCTTCCACCAGGGAGAGGCGTTGTTCCAGTTGTCGATCCCCAAATGCGAACTGCCCCACCATCAGGAGGCCAACGCCAAGGTGAAGCAGAACGTTGCCGCCCTGCTTGCCAAACGCGAGCTGACAGCCAACCAGCAAAATGACCCCCGCGCCGAGACCCTTGGCCAATTGCCACACAATCCGCAGGCCTGGGTCGCCGATGCGCCAACCGGATACAAGGCAGGCCAGCACCGCGGTACCAAGAAGGAAGGCGGTCACATACGCGGCAGCGGTCACCATCTTGGACTGGGAGCTTGCGCCAGCCATGACACATCCGACCGCAGCGATCGCGGTGCTGGCAAGCATCGCGGCCCAGAGTTGCCCGTAGCTGATGGGGGGCGTTCCCTGGAGGCCCTCGTCACTGTGACCAAGAAACACGATCATTCCCGCCACGGTCACGCCCAAGACCATGAATGCCAAGGCTGCGACCAAGCGAGTTCCCGAAGCTTGCAGCCTGAACCGAGTGATTTTGGCCGCGAGCAGGTTCACCATCAGCAGCGTGCCAATCAACGCGCCCCCCGGAAACGGGATGATGCCCCGGATGGGAGTCGCGTGTCGATAGAATGCTTGCGGAAAAAAATCATCCACATACATCGGAGCGATCCAGGACAGAAAATACCGCTCCTTGACCTGCTGCATGTTCATTTCGTCCTGCGCCAAAGTGCCGACCAAGACCAACACGATCGACAAGGCAAACAGCACGACGGTCAACTTCAGGGAACCAGCAGCCTCCAGAACACGTGGGACGCTGAGCTTGCCCACAAGTGAGTCTTCGGAACCAAACCAGTTTGTTGCACCCGAGTCGCGAGTGGATGGGTTTGTCGCGGTTGCCATGTCAGTCTCTTTCAGGGTCGAACTTCAAACTGTCCATGAATTTCCCGAGGGCTTCCGATTGCTCGTTCAACACTTCGGTTGGGCCCGTCAATTTGATGAACAAACTCATGCCGTCGCCAAGTTCCACAATCGTTGCGTCGATGCCGGTATCACCGGTCGCCGACTCCGTTCCCGCATCAATGCGTTTCTTTGTCATGACGAACCGTTGAGCCTGGCGTCCGGCAACGGTGCGTGACTCAGCGTCGCTCATGATGGCGTCGACGGCCTCGGGCGACGCTTCCGCTCCCATCACCTGGCCCATCCATCGCGCGACGTTACCCCGGAGATCACCCCCGGCCACGATGACGGTCACCTCTGCCGAAGCGTCCTCCGGCCCAACGTTGAACGCCGCTTCCCGCATGCTGGACATGCGACCATCGCGCCAGCCCTGCGGCCGCTCATACGAGATGCGGTCCTTCGAGCGAGTCGACGGCCCGGACGCGGGCGTCGCATTGGATGCTGCCATTCGAGGCGGTTGCCCAGAGGAATTACCTTTTCGCGCCCGTTCACGACGCTCTCTCTCCACGGCTTCCTGGGCATCTTTGGGTAAGCCCGCATGAGGGTCCGCGGACGAACCAGATGAAGCGCCTGCCATCCCTGCAAAGGGCGGCCGTCCCCCGGACATCGGCATCATCCCGGAGTCCTCCACAGGCTTGTCCCCGGTGATATCGACCCACACCGCTGCCAGTTGAGTCGCTTCGACATTCGGCGAATTCGCTTCCCTGTCCGTCAACGACAGTTCCGTGGCCCCAGCCCAAGGATCATCGCTGTCACCGAGTCCGACTTGGCCGCGCCAACGGTTCACATTCATGGCGACCCAATCATCCCAGTCGGATTGCGCCGCGAGTTGCGAGACGCTGAGGTCCAGTTGCTTGTTTTCCGTGTCGATATTAATGGTTGCAAATCGCATCGCGGGCTTCCCACCCAAACGCCATCCTTCGGGGAGTTCCGACAGATCCGGCTCGTCATTCTTGAACGTGACGTTCTGGACGAAGGCCTTGAAAGGTTCGGCAATGGGTTCGATGAGGGAGCGATCGTCCATGATTTTGAAGAACCACGACTGATCACCGCGCGGGATCATGGCAGCCAGCATCCGCTTGGGTTCTGCTTCCAACGCATCGGGAACCGTCGTCGGGACGCGGTACGTCACGATTGGCTCGTCGTTGTGGCAGCCCAGGCTGAGGGCCAGGGCCACCCAAGTTGCGGCCACACAGATTGCCGACACCGAAGGGCGACCGGCCGCCGAAAAGCGACATTGTGCGACGGACCAAGCAGGGGATGGTTCGGGCATGGACGATGGCAGCAAAGATGGCAAGGGCGGGACGTCAATCAGCCGCGAAAGGTGAATGCAAGCTTGCACTGGACGAGTGGGTCGGTCGCCTGATCCAATGTCGGCACCTTCAACCACTCGACTTGGGATTCTTGCATAGCAAGAACCCCACAGTCTCCGATCGGGAACGGGCGGCCCCTCGATCATGACCTTTCGCAGGATCTTACCCTCCATGGTAGGATTAACGCGACACCTTCTGTAACGAGAACGCGGTGGGGTCGTGCTCAGAAAACACCTTGAGCAGCTGCATTTCTTGCGTTAGTGGACCGCGAGAACGAAACGGCGCTGGAAATGCGACGAATCGCCTCAGCCCACCTTGGACGAAGGGGTCCACCTGCGGCCCTTTCCCGTGACCTTTGACTCGGATCCGTCGTCCAAACTTTCGGCAGTCTCACCTCAGCAGTCCATGTAACCCGACGTGCTGGAGCCTGGAATCGGACTCCGCCGCAGCTCTGGGCGTTGAGGGAACGCGTGCATCGGGGTACCTTTTGCGTCCCACTTTCGTCCCGTCGCCGTCCAGTCACCGCCTTTCAGGTGGTCCATCACCTTGATCGCTCCAAACCGTGCCGCACAGTTGCCCGATGATCAACGGATTGTCATCACGGGTATCGGATTGACAGCCCCAAACGGGAACGACTGGAAGAGTTACCGAGAATCCTTGCTGGAGCGACGCAGTGGCGTCCAGCCGTATGAGATCCGGTATTTCGGCGAGACGCTTGCGGGCATTTGTGATTTCGACACCAAACGCTATCAGACGAAGAAAGATCTTCGTCGCGGCACGCGGGCCGGGAGTGTGGGCGTCTACGCGGCGAACGAGGCGATTCAGCACTCGGGAATGGACTGGGAAAACACGGACAAGTCGCGGGTGGGCATTTACGTCGGCGTGACGGAGCACGGCAACGTCGAGACCGAGAATGAGATTTTTGTCATCAAGGGCTTCGATTACGACACCAGTTGCTGGTCGCATCATCACAACCCGCGAACGGTGGCGAACAACCCGGCAGGTGAGATTGCCCTGAACCTAGGTGTGACGGGCCCCCACTACACCATCGGCGCCGCATGTGCCGCGGGCAATGCTGGGATCATCCAAGGCGCCCAGATGCTCCGACTCCAGGAATGCGACGTGGCAATCGCCGGTGGAACCAGCGAGAGCATTCACACCTTCGGCATCTTCGCGAGTTTCAACAGCCAGAACGCCTTGGCATCCCACGCGGACCCAACGGCAGCGTCTCGCCCCTTCGATGCCCACCGAAACGGCATTGTGGTTGCGGAAGGTGGTTGCCTGTACACCTTGGAGCGTTTGTGTGATGCCAAGGCACGTGGCGCTGAGATTCATGGGGAACTGGTCGGTTATGCCATGAACACCGATGCCACCGACTTTGTGCTCCCTAATCCCGAACGCCAGGCCGAATGCGTTCAACTGGCGCTCCAGCGGGCGGGCTTGCCTGCGGACGCCATTGACATTGTGAGCACACATGCCACCGGCACGATGAGCGGCGATGCGCAGGAATGCAGCGCTTTGCGGCGCGTGTTTGGCGAATGTGAGTCCACGCGGATCAACAACACCAAGAGCTACATCGGGCATGCGATGGGCGCGGCCGGCTCACTGGAATTGGCCGGCAACCTTGCCGCGTTCGGGGATCGGGTGGCGCACCCCACGCTCAATGTGGACGACTTGGACCCGGATTGCGATCTGCCCGGATTGGTCATTGGCGACCCTCAAGAATGTGAGCGTGCGGACTATGTGCTCAACAATTCGTTCGGCATGCTTGGGATCAACTCCGTCGTGATCATCGGACGTGTTTGACCTGGCCCAGCGGAATTGACCCTGGGAAAACCCCTCACTTAAATCATTCCCCCCACGCACTGCTTGCTCGATAAATGACCCCTGCCGAAATCCGCGACGAAATCATCGACATCCTCGACGACATCTCACCCGACGAAGACCTTGATTCTCTGGATGACGGCAAACCGTTTCGGGAGCAATTGGAACTGGATTCGATGGACTTTCTGGATATCGTGATGGAACTGAGGAAGCGACACCGCGTTCAGATCCCTGAAGAAGACTATGGGAATCTGGCCAGCATGGAGTCGACGGTGACGTACCTGGAACCCAAGATGAAAGACATTTGAGTCGAGACCGAAGACCGCGATGATGAGCAAGGGTTTCGCAGCGTTCCTGGAGGGGCGTATCGCGTTGACGACTCGAGCGATGAGCTTTCGGGATTCTTTCCCTTCACCCGCCCGGTAAAGCCCGATGTACGACACCATCATCATCGGGGCGGGCATGAGTGGCTTGGCCGCTGGCATCCGCCTGGCCCACTTCGATCAGCGCGTCTGCATTCTGGAACGCCATTACACCATTGGTGGACTCAACTCGTTTTACCGCATGGGCGGACGCGACTACGACGTGGGACTTCACGCGGTCACGAACTTTGCGCGTAAAGGGGACAAGCGGGGGCCACTGGCGAAACTGATTCGTCAGTTACGTTTCAGCTGGGAAGACTTTCGATTGGCCGAGCAGGTGGGATCCTCCATTCGCTTTCCGGACCGATCCTTGGATTTCAGCAATGACGTCGAGCTGTTGCGATCCGAAATCGAGCGTGAATTCCCGCATCAGATCGATGGCTTCGATCGATTGTGCGATCAGCTCCTCGACTATTCGGACATGGATGGGGATGCGCCTCAGTTCATGGCCAGTGCACGTGAGGTCGTCGGCACGTACATCACCGACCCGTTGCTGGCAGAGATGCTGTTGTGCCCGCTGATGTGGTACGGCAACGCGCGTGAGAACGACATGGACTTTGGACAGTTCTGCATCATGTTCCGCGCTTGTTATTTGGAGGGTTTTGGGAGGCCTTTCAAAGGCGTGCGCGTGATCTTGAAGAACCTGGTCCGCAAGTTCCGTGGCTTGGGTGGCGAGCTGAAGCTCCGCAGCGGCGTGTCAAAAATCCATGTCGAGGATGGACGTGCGACCGGGGTTGTTTTGGACGATGGCACCGAACTCGAAGGCAAGCGAATTCTCTCTTCGGCGGGCAATCTGGAAACCATGCGTTTGTGCGATGACGTCACCGAACCCGAAGTCGCTCGTGCCGGGAAGCTCTCCTTCATCGAATCGATCAGCATCCTGGATTGCCAACCGGCGGATTTGGGCTTCGATCGGACGATTGTGTTTTACAATGACTCGGAGAAGTTTCATTGGACGCGACCGACCGACGATATCTGTGATGTACGCACGGGCGTGATCTGCAGCCCCAATAACTACGTGTACGAGGATCATGAGGGCACCTTGCCTGATGGCGTCGTTCGCATCACCACACTCGCCGACCATGATCGATGGTGCGGGCTCAACGACGCCCAGTACGCGGCCGAGAAGGTGACTCAATATGACCGGGCGATGTCGTCCGCGATTCGCTTCATGCCGGATTTCCGTTCGCGAGTGATCGACACCGATGTGTTCACTCCCAAGACGATTCGTCGTTTCACTTGGCATGACAATGGCGCTGTGTATGGCGCCCCTCAAAAGCAGCTGGATGGCTCCACCCATCTACCCAACCTGTTTCTGTGTGGGACGGACCAGGGATTCGTGGGGATCGTGGGGGCCATTGTCAGTGGTATCTCCATGGCCAATCGCCATTGCTTGGTCGCCGACTGAACCAACTGGAACAATCGTTAAAGCCGTTCTTGTGTTAAATGCTTGAACGCCTATCCAATGGGTTTGTTTTCACGTCGATCCTGATCGAGCCGCATAGTTCCCAAGGCAAGCGTCTGCCGATTCTTTTGGCCACCCATCGCTTCGCGTGGCACGGCGTCGCCTGAGTTCATGCGATAAGGGACAGTGAACAACCATGGCAACGATGACCAAGTCGGCACCGGCACTCAGCGCCCCCCCCATCCACGTTCGTGATGCCGACGCCGCGATGGGGATCGACGCGGATCACGTTGTGGCGACGCCCGAAGCGCCGGCGGTTCGTGACAATGAGACCAGCGGGGTCGATGCCGATGCGATGCTGGAGCGAATCGATCAAACGCTGGATCTGATTGCAGAAGCGAATGCGGTTGCGGATGGCCGGACGCCCGTTGGCCACGTTGACATCTCCGTGATTATCCCGGTGCACAACGCGCGAGACACCTTGCCCGAAGTCATCGACCGCATTCATGAAGTGATGCCCCCGGCCACCGAAACCATCATCGTCGACAGCGCCAGCGAAGACGGAAGCTGGCACTACGCGAGAACACGCGCGGGACGGACGGTGAAAGCCATCCGACGGCGTCGTGATCACGGGCGTGGCTCCGCCATTCGCATGGCGATTCGTCACAGCCAAGGTCGCGTGGTCGTGATCCAGGATGCGGACATGGCCTATGACCCCGCAGACCTGCTAGGTGTCGTTTGGCCGATCCTTGAGAACCAGGCGGACGTCGTCTATGGCTCGCGGTACATGACGCGACGCAGTTCGAGTTTCGACTCGGTCAGTCGTCGCTGGGTGAATCGTTTGGTCACCTTCGTCAGCAATCGCCTGACGGGCCTGCGTCTCAGCGATGTTCGTACCGGCCACAAGGCTTTCAACGGAGTGATGCTACGCGGGATGCCTCTTTGTGAAACCAACGCGGGGTTTGATGCGGAAGTGACCGCACGCGTTGCCGCTTCGGATGCGATTGTCATGGAAGTGCCAACGCATCACGAGGTGGTTGACCGTGAACAGACGCTTCATGGTCGTCTTCGCAACGTAGTGCGAACGCTTGCCGCGATCTGGCGCTATCGCCGCGTTAACAACATTTGAACGGCTTCCACGCCAACATTCGTTGTCGTTTCGATTGGCCCTGAGAACCGTGACGGCGGCGCAACGCGTGTTTCCTCACCTTCCGTGGGGCAGACCGTTAGTGCCGCCTGTTGCTTCGTGTCGATCGGGATAGACTGGCTCGCGTTCCCATGTTGGGTCAGGCGGGCTGGCCGATGGAGTCTCGATTGAATCAGGTCAAATCGTGAACGGGATGGAGACCGACGTCAGCCCGCTGCTCATCGTGTCCAGTGTTCTCGGCGTGTTCCTTGTGATGGTCTTGGGTGCCGTTGCGCGCGGACGGCATTGGCTGACACAACAAGCGGATGTGTCGTTGGCAAAGATCACGACCAACATCCTCTTGCCGTCGTTGTTTTTGGATCGCCTGCTGAGTGACGCCACACTGCAGTCTCTCGCGGACACTTGGCAACCGCCCGTGTTTGGATTCGTCAGCACGGCCATCGGCTTTCTGTTGGCGTTCTTGTTTGCAAAATCCTTCGGACCGCTGCTTGGGATTCGCGACGGTGTCACTCATCGTGCGTTTGCATTATCGGCGGGGATTTGCAATTACGGGTACATCCCCTTGCCACTAGCGCAGTCGTTCTACCCGACCGCCGAGGTAGATCTCCTGCTACATAATGTGGGTGTGGATCTGGCGCTCTGGACCGTGGGGATCTCCTTGATCACGCGTCCTGCAGCTGGCGCTGACGCGGTTCAATCCGGCCAAGATTCAACGCGTTCAGCAACAAACCTGCTTCTGCGTGCCGCGCGATTCCTTGGTTCGCTGGTCAGTCCTCCCTTCATCGCGGTCTCCCTTGCGTTATTGCTGCGGACACTGGGATGGAACGACCGAATCCCCCTGTCCATCATGAAGCCCATTGGATGGATGGCTGACAGCGCGATCCCCATGGGGCTACTGCTCTCGGGAGCCATCATCATTGATTTCTTGAAACAAGCCGACTGGAAGGGCTCGCGAGGGATCGTCGTGATGGGACTGCTTTTTCGTCAAGGCTTCATGCCAATGCTGATGCTGGTTTCGGCGGCGTGTCTCCCCTTGTCGATCGACCTTCAGCACGTCGTGGTTTTGGAGGCCGCCATGCCCGCTGCCGTCTTCCCGATTGTGCTCGTGCGCATGCATGAGGGCGACGTCAGCACCGCTCTGCGCGTGGTTCTATCCACATCCTTGATGGGGATCGTGCTGATTCCCGTTTGGATTGCGGTCGGACTCTGGTGGCTGGGACTCTGAGAAACTGGGACTCTGAGAAACTGGGACTTTGAGAAACGGGGACTTTGAGAAACCGATTCCAATTTCGAATTTGCCTCGCAAGAAGTCGACGCCACCGACGAACTGTCGGAAGGTCATCGCGGAAAGGAACGATTATGGACACTTCTTACTGATCACCACCAAATTGACCCTCCCACGCGCAGCGAAGGGAGGGTCGAAATCGAGCTTCAAGCGGGATTTCGGGGAGGGCACGGGTTTGACGTCTTGTGAACGCGATTGTTCTCTTGCGACTGGCACTCCCCGGCCTCGCTGACGCGGGCCGACCCACCCACGGCAAGCCGCGGGAGGGTGAACGTGGTTCGGCTACGTTTCGACGGTGGCTATCGGCGGGAAGTATTGCATTTCGCAAGGTTTCCCAGGACTGCCGACCACACGACCGGCGTGCGCCGGAACACATTGATTTCCCGTCTCCCACGGAGTTTGAAACGTGAGAATCCTCATGGCTCTTGGCGCGGTGGCGTGCCATTGGATCACGTCTCCCACGCCTGGCCACGCATACAACCCGCTGGATGTTGCTTCGTCGAGCGGGCAGGTGCTGTTGCTCGATGTGAAGGATGCACGCCGTGATCGGGCGATCCCAGTCAAGGTTTATCTGCCCGAACAGCGAGATCCTGCTCCGATCGTGTTGTTCAGCCATGGGCTTGGCGGGTCCCGCAACGGGTGCGCCTATCTGGGGGAACACTGGTCAGCCCGTGGTTATGTCGCGGTTTTCACACAGCACCACGGGAGTGACGAGGCGGTTTGGAAAGACACGCCAAGACTACTGCGATTTCGGGCGATGCGGAACGCGGCGTCGATTGAGAACGCGCGCGCTCGATTTGCCGACATCCCTGCAGTGATTGATCAGCTGTTACGGTGGAACTCCGATCCCGACAGCCAGCTTCACAAGCGGCTGCGTCCCGACCGTATTGGGATGTCCGGCCATTCGTTTGGCGCCGTGACGACCCAGTGGGTGAGCGGCCAAACCGCACCGGGTGTTCGCATGCAGACGACGGAGGCCCGGATCGCCGCCGCGATCATGTTCAGCCCAAGCAAGCCGCAGCGGGGCGACGCGAAGGCGGCATTCCAAACGGTTTCGATTCCTTGGATGTTGATGACCGGAACTCGCGACCATTCTCCGATCGGAAACAGTTCGGTTAAGGACCGTCTTACGGTTTACCCGGCCTTGCCGGAAACCATCTCGAAATACGAAGTCGTGTTGCACGACGCAGAACACAGTGCCTTTTCACAAGGTACCGAAGCTTTAGCACAAGGTGATCGCAACAAGCGGCAAAATCGAAATCCCAATCACCATCGCGTGATCCTTGGTTTGTCGACGGCGTTTTGGGACGCGCATTTGCTGGATGATGCGGAGGCCGCGTCTTGGTTGCAGGGCACCGGTGCGGTGGGCTTGATGGAACCCTTGGATCGGTGGCAAAAACATATTCCAATCGTAAAAGCGGGCGACCAATAGCGGTCCTACGCCAATGTCTCGCCCGACCCCGCATCGCGGGAAGAGCCGACAGGCCGTCACGCAGCCGCTTGTTCACCACCGATTTCTTCGGCGACATCGGCTGACGCCGGGTCGGTGCTGTTTTCAACGCCTTGGTCATCGACTCGTGATGCTTCCTCACGGTCACGCCGTAAGCGTTCGTTCTCGGCTCGCCACTCCAGTTGCCACGCATCGGCTGCTTCGATGCGTCCCGTTTCCTTCAACAACAATTCGGCAGCGTGGAGTCGCCCCGTGTGTCGGTAGACGGATGCGAGCAAAAGCAGGGACGGTGGATCGCGGGGCTCCACCTTTAGCGCCGCAGTCAAGACGGTTTCAGCCACGTCGTAGTCACCGCGTAGGAAGGCGGCTTGTGCCTCGGGAAATCGATCGGGGGTTTCACTGGCGGCGCGAGGCGTCAGCAACAGTGGGAGTTCCCGAATGCTGCGGATGGTCAACACGCACCAGGTGGCGAAGAGAATCCAGCAGGCCAGTGACACCAAGGGGCCTGCCAGCCACTGTTCATAAAAGAACCGGGCCACCAGCAGCACGTTGACGACGGCAGTGAAGGCGATGGCGGCCGGGAGTGCGGCAATGCGTCCACGCCACCACAACTCGCTGAGGCCAGGCCACAGGCAGGTGAGATAGTGTCGAGGACCGATTCGCAATTCTTCCATGATCGGAAGCTAGGTCGAAGCCACCTCGGTTCGCAAGATTGAATCCGGAATTCGCAGGACTCCGAGCGTGCCATTCAGGCGTTTGAGACGGGCGTGGGCGCCCGTGGAGACGCCGGAATGTGCCCGCTGTATGCGGGCGGCGCTTGCACGGTCTTGCTCGGCCCCCCGCTCGATCGCCGACTCGGAAAGGAAGGCTGATGATCCCAAAACTCCTCAAACCCGTATAATCGGAGCATGAAACGATTGTTTGGATGGTTACGCGCGACGACCGGTTCGTTGACTCATGTTCGGGTTCTCCGGCCGCGAATGATGCCCCACTGCGTTGCCGTGGCGTTGCTGCCACTGGTGATGAGCGTGTACGGTTCCCCGCCGCTCTCCGCCCAGTCGACCGAGCGTGCGCCGGCAACGGACCCGATCGACGCAGGCGATCGTCAGCAAGCGATTGCTTTCGAAAGAGACGGGAACGGGCAAAAGGGGTTGCTCATTGAGTTGCCGCCCGTGTTGGGGAGGAGGGGCGCTCGTGAGCTAGAGTCATTTCTGCAGCGGGTGCAAGCCTCCGGTGAAAGCCGTCGAGCAAGGGAGCGAACCACCGTCGTGATTCGGTGGTCATCCGACCCAGACCAGGCGACGGAATTTGAAGACGCCGTTCGCATTGCCAGGCTCTTTAGCAGCGATCGCTTTCGTCAGCTGCGTCTTGTGGGATGGATCGACGGTTCCCTTGGGGGCCACACCGTGCTGCCGCTCTTGGCGATGGAGTTGGTTGTTGTGTCTCCCACCGGTTCGATCGGAGCATCCGTCTCGGCCGACGTGGACCCGGCGGTCACGGCAATGTATCAGGCGATCGCCGTTTCGCGTGGAAGGGTCAATCCCGGCTTGGTCCAGGCTCTGGTAGACGCATCCTCGGAAGTGTCCTTGATAACCACGAATGATGGGGCCAGCTCCGTCTTTGCCGACGCGGATCTCAGGTCGAAACGACAGTCGGGTGCCATTGTGGAGGAGAACATTCTTGCGGCTCCCGGTCAGCCACTCCAATTGACGTCGCAGCAACTGCGTTCGTTGGGTTGGGCAAGCGCTGTCACGGCGAGCGCGCAGGAAGTCGCCGATTTCTTGGATTTGGCGGACCTGGAGTCTCAATCTCTGGTAGGGCAACAGGAGTGGAACGCGCGTCTGCTCCGCGTCACAGGTCCGATCACATCGGAGCGCGTTCGACGCTGGCAATCCAATCTGGCCGCGACGACGGAGTCCACGGATGTCAATGCGTGGATGGTTGTCTTGGACTCGCCGGGCGGTGATCTTTCGCAGAGCGTCGCCTTGGCTTCGGTTCTGTCCGACCCGGGTCCGACGATCGGCCGAGTCGGTGGATTCGTGGAAGGCACCGTTCGTGGGGATGCTGCCCTGCTCGCGTTGGCCACAAAACCCCTGCGCCTGCATCCGGAAGCGGTGATCGGTGGGCCTGGGGCAGATGCGATCACCACGGGCGATGTGGACGTGCAATCCGAATTGATTGAATTGATTGCCCAATCGACGGGGCGGAGCAAGGGGTTGCTTCGCGGGCTTCTGTTACCGGAGGAGGAGGTGTACCGATACGAACATGTGCGCACGGGACGAATCCGCTACGCAAGACCCGACGAAGTCCGTGCCGGTGACGATGCCGAGGCATGGGCACGCGGGGACCGGATCGAGTTGACGGAGGGCCTGTCCGCGTCACGCGCGATCGAGTTGGGCCTCGCGGAGGGTGAGAGCGGGAGCGCCTCCTTGGCAGCGACCGCAATCGGCTTCAATGGCTTGCCGGACGAACTCGGGGACCGCAAACTGGTTCGTTTCGTCGAGCGTATCGGTAGGAACGACGGGTTGGCGGTGACCTTGTTGATCGTTGGCTTCATGCTGTTGACCACCGAAGCGAGCGCCCCCGGTTTGGGGATCCCGGGTTTCTTTGCGATGCTTTGCTTTGCCTTTTTTTTCTGGGCCAAATTCTTGGCTGGCACGGCCGAATGGTTGGAATTGCTAGCGTTTGGCTTGGGAATCGCTTGCCTGGCGATCGAGGCGTTCATCTTGCCCGGCTTTGGGGTTTTTGGAATCGGCGG
>JBCCYK010000182.1:0-13965 GCA_039189905.1 Planctomycetota bacterium | reverse complement strand
CAGTGGGTTGGACCTACGGCACCAGTTCGAGTGCCTGAGGCAAATCCAGTCGCTGGTCCATGAAAAGCAATTCATTGCCGTCGTAACGCTCCACGATCTCAATCATGCCGCGATGTTTGCTGACCGAGTGGCGATCCTAGCCAAGCAACGATTGCTCGCCGTTGGCCCTCCTGTGGATGTTTTAACGGAACAAAATGTTCTGGAGACCTTTGGGATTCACGTTTCCATTGTTCATGACATCATCCCCGGCAAGCCCTTCGTCGTTCCTGCGGAAGGGATGCTATCCAAATGACCATGCTCGAATGGAAGGCGACGGTCTTGGTATCGGCCGTTGGGATCGACCTGCTGTTTGGTGAACCGCACAATCGGTTCCACCCGGTCGCCTGGATGGGTTCGATCATCGGGAATCTGCAGCGGTTCGGTTCTTCCAGCAACTGGCTGGCCAGCTTGATGTGGGGGTTGGCAATCACGGTGGCTGGTAGCGTTGTCCTGATGTTCCTAGGGATCGTGGTGGAGTTTGCCGCGCCCCCGAGGGTTCGTGAGCATGACGTTTCCTTGTTGCTTGTTCTCGGACTGCTGCTCAATGCCTCCATGTTGAAATCATGTGTTGGCATTCGATCGTTATGGAACGCATCGAATTCGGTTAGAGACGCTCTCTCAGTTGGTGACCTGCCTGAAGCGAGGCGTTGCCTCGCTTATCACTTGGTGAGTCGAGACGTTCGGAACCTGGGTGAGTCAGAGATCTCAGCGGCCACCATCGAATCGGTTGCCGAGAACACATCGGACTCGGTGATCGCACCCGTCTTCTTCTATCTGGTCGCCGGCATGCCGGGGGCGTTGGTCTACAGGTACATCAACACGTGCGATGCGATGCTGGGTTACCGGACCCCCAGCCTAGAATGGTTAGGAAAGGTTCCAGCTCGCACGGACGATTTGCTGAACCTGATACCAGCCAGGATCACGGCGGCACTGATGCTGCTGCCGAGTCTTCCGAAACGCCATCGCTTCTCCAGAGCACTAGGCATTTGGTGGGCTGATTCTGGCAAGACCGAGAGTCCAAATGCGGGTCATCCGATGAGCGTTGCGGCTGGCTTGATCGGCATCCGGCTGGAGAAGGAGGGCCACTACGTCCTTGGTGAGCGTCTGCGATCTCCTTGTCATGAGGACATCGCCACGATGAACTCACTCTTCCAGTGCACGGTGCTTCTGGCCGTGTCGTTTGTTTTGGTTCTCTGTCTCGTTGGCGAGGGGCTGAATCCATGAGCCAACAGCGGTCACACGTGCTCGAGGAATATCACGGTGGTATCGATCTCGAGGAGCTGGAACAACGAGCTCAGGACCCGAGGCGGGTTCTGGACCTCAGTTCCAACATCCTTTCGGTTCAGCATCCTCTCTCGGTTCGTCGCGCGGTCCAGATGGCCTGCATCTCATCGTACCCGGATCGCGAGTGCACGGCCTTAAGGGAGAGGCTTGCCAAGCAACACGGCGTGGACGCACGGAGCATTGTGCTCGGGAATGGGTGTTGTGAACTCATCCAATTGTTGGCACAGGCGCTGTTGGAGCCAGGACAACGAACGCTGGTTCTGGAACCAACGTTCTCGGAGTATCGGCGAGCCTCGAGATTGGCTGGTGCGGAGATCGAGGCATGTTTCATGGAACCCGGCGATCGATCATCCAGTTGGGTGTCCGCGTTAGGAGCCAGCCTTGATCAACACCCAATCGAGCTTGTTTGGATCTGCAACCCCAATAATCCCTGCGGAACATCGCGTGATCGCAAGGAGATCGAAGAGCTGGCACGCGACAACCCATCAACTGTCTTTGCTGTGGATGAGTCGTACATCGAGTTTGCCAAAGCGACGGAGTCGATCATGGGATCGACGCTACCCAACCTGGTCTGCTTACGATCACTGACCAAGTCACGGGCGTTGGCTGGTTTGCGTCTTGGCTATGTGGTCGCCTCGGAACGAATCTTGCATTCACTTCGGTGCCATCGTCCGCCATGGTCCGTGAACGCCATTGCTCAAGACGTGGGCGTAGCGGTGATGGACGCACAGTGGCACTACGAAGAGGTCGTCACAGCGACGCTTGCAAACCGAAACCGACTGCTGACAGAGTTGAGACAACGTGGGCTAAAGCCGCTGGAGAGTGATGCGAACTTTCTACTCGTTCCAGTCGGAAAACCGTTCGAAAACGCGGCCCAATTTCGAAACCGGCTCCTGCAAGATGGGGTCTTGGTACGCGATTGCAGTTCGTTTGGGCTTCCGCACCACGTGCGCATTGCCATTGGAGATGATGTCGCCATCGATCGCCTGCTGTCGGCGATTGACGCGTGCCCTTCTGGTTCACCCGTCATCGGCCGATCGGCGGAGATACCCGATCGCACGCCAGCATGGGGAGCGGAGTTTCGAGCCCAGCTCCATGAACTGTTTCGAATGCGTCGCGACGTTCGACGATTTCGTTCCGATGCCATCCCTCGTGGGTCGGTTGAGCGGTGGATCGACGCGGCTTGCATGGCCCCGTCGGTCGGGCTCTCGCAGCCGTGGCGTTTCGTATCGGTTCGCGATGAGGGTATCCGCGGCAAAATCGCATCCGAATTTGAGAAACAGAACGCGCTCGCGGCAACGGGTTATGAGCACGCGGAACGAGCTCACTATCTCCGCCTTAAGCTTGCGGGAATTCAGGAAGCCCCAGAGCAGCTCGCCGTGTATGTCGAAGCAGATCCAGAAAAAGGTCGGGGGCTTGGAAGACGCACCATGCCTGAAACCGTGGAGTATTCCGTCGTCGCGGCGATCCAGAATTTCTGGCTCGCCGCACGAGCGGAAGGGGTGGGCGTCGGTTGGGTTTCCATCTTGAACGTCGACCATGTCAATGAGATCTTGGGTATGCCGGATCGCTATCAATTGATCGCCTATCTGTGCATTGGCTACCCCTGGGACTCGAACAATGAGACGCCGACCTTGGAGAAAGAGGGTTGGGAGTTGCGCTCAGCACGGGAGGATGTATGGATCACGAGGTAGTCACGAGTCAGCCGGCGGCTGTCGGTGTTCTCGAATCCGTTTTGAACAGTCTTTGCCAGGCCTTTTTCTTGCCGATCGTTGTTTGCGTTTTGGCCATGTTTGCCTTTGCGCTGGTGAGTCTTGGCGGCTTCCTCGTCGAGGCCATGCAACGGCGATTGCGTTCTGAAGCTCTTTGCTTGCTAGAGTTCCCCAGCGATAGCACGGTCGAATCCATCGAGCTTGAGATCCTGCGCCAACTGGAGTCCCTGCGACTGTGCAGTCGCGTCGCACCGATGCTTGGTCTGGTGGCAACGATGATCCCTCTTGGGCCGGCGCTCATGGCTTTGTCATCAGGGAATACAAGCGCGCAGACAGAAACGCTGGGTCATTCTTTCTCGATCGTGATCATCGCGTTGCTGACCGCGTCCATCACATTCTGCGTTTACACGATTCGGAGGCGCTGGCTGTTGAGCGAATTGCATCAGTGGTTGGCAAGGACCAGTGAAGACGACGTGGGCGCGTCATGAAGGAGCGACGATTTCAAGTGCTGCACGAAGACGACAGCGACCCCATGCTGTCGTCTGTGAACCTGGTCGACGTGTTCATGGTGGCGATGGTCATGATGGCGATCGCTTTGCTGAGCAATCCGATGCTGGATCTACAAGACAGCGACTTCACCGTGATTCGCAATCCCGGGACGCCGGCTATGGAGATCACGGTGAAGCGTGGCCAACGTCTGACAAAGTTTCAAGCCACAGGTCGTTCATCCGAAGGCAACGGGGTGGAGGCCGGGACGGCTTATCAAATGGAGGATGGGACGATGGTTTATGTCCCAAATTCCGCGGAGGTTTCTGCCCAGAATGAATAGGTTGCGAATCGAAATGAAGACCAAATCGGCACGGTGTTGGCCATTTATCAGCCTCATGTTCTTGATGGTCGCGCACCAGGCCCCGGCTCAAGACCAATTATCCACAGGTCGGCGCGTGCTTGTCCTGCATAGCTATTTGCTGCCGCCTTCCTGGGCGCAGCAGATCGAAGATGCATCGGCGACAAACGCTGTGCGTGTCAATTTCGCCGCGGCAGATTCAATGGCACCAGCGGAGATCGAGGGCCTGATTGCCGACGCGGACTTGGTGCTGCTTGATGTCGCGCATGAAAGCGTTTTCGAAGGCGTGGCAGGAAAATCATCGGGACCCCTTCAACGGGCCGGATGTCCCTACGTGTACATCGGCGATCTGGATTCGGTTCGGGGCGACCGGCAGCCTGAGGTAGCAAAGGAGATGGACGGCGAGGGCGTCTCGAACAAGTTTGCTCAGATCGTCCGAAGGTACTACCGATTCGGTGGCGCCGCGAACTTGAAGCACCTTGTCAAAGCACTTGCGGTCGACCCGAACTTGGAGAGTTATCTGGAAGCACCCGAACCCGTGATGATCCCGGAACGTGGATTCTATCATCCGGGTTGGCCGCAGATCGAATCCGAATTAGCCGCAGTGCAGAGCAGGTTGGATTCAGGATCGCAGCCGGTCGTCGCGATCGCGATCAATCGAGCGACCGTCAGTGCTTGCGACACCGCCTGGCTCGACGCATTGATCGACGCGTTGAGATCACGCGGCTTGTCGAGTTATGCGTTTTATGGACCGCGGCAGGAACCGGATCGGTTCACCCGGATGACTTGTCGAGTCGGCGACGCGCGGGTCGAGCCAATCGTCGATCTGATCATCAACTCGGTTCTTGTGTTTCGTCCCCAGGATCGTAAACAGGAACTCGATCGCATCGGCGTGCCGGTCTTGCAAACCATGCCCTCCATGAATCGCAGTCTCAGCCAATGGCGGCAAAGCGCCGACGGTTTGCCCCTTGCGGATATCTCCTATTACTACGCGTCCAGCGAGCTGGCTGGCATGGTCGACCCGGTGCTGTTGAGCGCGCGGCACGCCGAGAAGAAATCGCTGGATCCCATCGCCATGCAGGTCGACGGCATCGCGGATCGTGCCGCTGCATTCATACGCTTGCGTGCAACTTCGACCGATCAACGCCGCGTCGCGGTCTTCGTGTACAACTACCCGCCCGGAGAGAACAACTTCGGCGCCTCGTTCTTGAACGTCCCCAAGAGTTTGGAGAACGCTTTTCGTGCGCTTCGTGATGCGGGCTACGGGACCGAAACGCCGAAAGCGGAGGCATTGATCGATCGCCTCCAGGGTTGCCTTCGCGGACTCTATGACAAGCGTGAATTGGCGGCGCTGATCGATCGCGGTGAGGCTGACTTTGTTCTACTTGAGGAATACGAGGCTTGGCTTCGGGAGATCCCCGCGGCCACACGGCAACGCATCGTGGACTACTGGGGGACACCTGATTCGACGGCCATCTCACTGAAACAGTATGGTGGAGCAAAGGGATTTGTGATCCCCCGGGTCTCACTCGGCAACGTCGTGGTATTGCCGCAGCCTCTGCGTCACGAATTGACCACGTCGACGGAGCCGGACCTGCGAAGAAAACGCATCAATCATCAATCCGTTGTTCCGCTCAGTCATCAGTATTTCGCCACTTACTTGTATGTCAAACGAAGCTTTGAGGCGCACGCGGTCGTTCACTTTGGCACCCATGGCACCCAAGAATGGGCGCCGGGGAAGCGACGTGCACTCGCGATGGATGATGAGGCCATGCTGGCAATAGGCAGCGTTCCCAATATCTACCCGTACATTATGGACAACCTTGGGGAGGCCACGACTGCCAAGCGTCGGGGTCGCGCGACGATGGTAAGTCATCTGACACCCATGTTCACGCCGGCTGGATTTCGTCCGGGCTTGCATGACATGCATGTGATCATGCATGACTGGGAGACGGTCGATCCCGGCCCGGTCAAGAAGGAGATCGAGCGGCAGTTGATCGAAGAGTTCGTGAAGCACCAACTCGACAAAGATGTCGGTTGGTCGCCGGAGCGTATCGCCGTCGATTTCCCCGGTTTTATGGAGGTATTGCATCCCTTTCTGGATGACATCGCTCAATCCGCGCAGCCGCAAGGTTTAGCGGTCTTTGGAGCGATCCCAAGCGAGGAGCGTCGTTTTGGCATGGTGATGCAGATTCTTCGGACTCGGTTGATTGATGCCCTGGGAGAAGACATTGACGAGGTCTTCTTGATCGATGCGGACAAGGTCAAGAATTCTCGACCAGCCCGTTGGCTTCGTTTGGCGCTGTCTGATCCCGAGTCGGCCAGCAAGCTTGATCTGCGCGAGATCGATCGCCTGGACACGAGCCGCCACAACTCAGTGCCGAATCGCGCTGAAGATAAGCAGCTTGATCAAGATGAGTTGCTGGCCCTAGCCAAAGAAGCACAGCGGCTCAATCGGGTACTTTCTTCCAACTCAGAGATGGACGCGCTCTTGAAAGCGCTGGACGGGGGGCATATCCCGTCTGGATACGGCGGCGATCCCGTCCGCAACCCAGACAGCTTGCCTACGGGCCGCAACCTTTACGGATTTGACCCGGTTCGCGTGCCAACCGCGCAGAGCTGGAAGATCGGTGTCGGTGTGTTGGAGGATTGGATCGCAAATTACCGAGTGGAGCATGAGGACGCCTTCCCAACACAGATTGCGTTCACACTCTGGGCTGGGGAGACCATGCGTCATCATGGCGTGATGGAGTCGCAAGTTTTCCACGCACTGGGAGTTCAGCCGACGTGGGACGCCTCCGGACGGATGGATGGCTTTGATGTCATTCCCTCGGAGGAGCTCGGCCGACCGAGAATCGATGTCCTCGCCAATGTCACGGGCTCGTATCGAGACCAATTCCCACATCTGATGAGGTGGATCGACAAAGCCGTTGTGGCGGTCGCGGGGATAGAACCTTCCGCTGAGGCGGACTCCGCGGAAGCGAGGCATCCCAACTTTGTTTCGCAGCACGCCAAGAGCTTGATGGAGGACCTGGTTTCACAGGGACTCGAGCCCGAGACTGCTCGCCGCCGAGCCACGGCTCGAGTCTTTTCAAACGAATCGGGCACCTATGGCACCGGTCTGAACAACGCGGTCTATCACAGTGATCTATGGGAAACCCAGGATCGCGGCGGCGGTGATGCGGAGATGACAGAGTTGTTCTTGCATCGGATGGGGCATGCCTATGGCGAGGGTTTGGATGGCCTTGAAGCGGCGGACCTGTTTGCCCGGCAGATCGAGCAACTGGATGCGGTCTTCTTGTCGCGATCATCGAACACCTACGGCGTCCTCACCAGCGATGACCCCTTCGCATACCTGGGTGGCTTCGCGCTCGCTTCCCGCATGATTCGCGGAGACGCGCCCGAGCTTGCCGTTCAGAATCTGCGTGATTCGTCGGAGGTCATCATCGACCCTGTCGCGACGGCGATTGCCAAGGAGATGCAAACCAGGTATCTGCATCCTCAGTGGATCAAGACACAACAGCAGGAGGGATACAGTGGGACGTTACAAGTCTTGAAAGCAACGCAGTTCTTGTGGGGTTGGCAGGCGATGAGCCCTGACGCAGTGCGTTCCGATCAGTGGCAAGCCTTGATGGACGTTTACATCGAGGATCAATACGACCTCGGCACGCGAGCATGGTTTGAGCAGTCCAACCATCAAGCCTTAGCGCAAATGGCCGAGCGAATGATCGAAGCCATTCGCTTGAACTATTGGACGCCTTCGTTGGAGACCCAGCAATCGCTTGCTCGTGTGTATCGGCAAGCGGTCGAAGCCAGCGGCTTGATGGAGAAGAACCGCATGGTCGCCGCTTTCGTTGAAGAGACGTATCCAGACCTCGACTCAGATCCGTTGTCGGAGGGATCCCTTGTCTCCGACCCAACGATGCAAACGCCAAACGCTCGGTCCGATGCTCCTTCGGCGACGACGCAGACCGGAACACTTCCGAGTGATTCCACCGATACCGCGGTGGTGCGAGGCTTGGAACTCGTTCCCAAGGAAACGGCTTTGCTATCGGAAAGCGACTCCGCGCGCCCTCAGCGCTGGACGTTCATCATCGTGATTGGGCTTGTCTTCATTGGGGCGATCGTTCGCTTGCTTCGATTCGCCGCGAAGAAAGGTTCCCGCGGATGAGCAACCCTGAATCCGCTGTGCCTTCACAGGCAGAAATCAAGGCTCGGATCGCGAGTCTTTGCAAGCCGCCTGGAAGCCTTGGCGTGATCGAGCAGGTTGCCGAACGCCTCTGCATGACTCAGCGAACGCTGCTTCCCAGAACGCAGCCGCGAAGTGTGACCGTGTTCGCGGCCGATCATGGCGTGACGCAGGAAGGCGTCTCCGCATGGCCGAGTGCCATCACACGGTCCGTCGTCGAGCAGATGCAGCATTCTCGAACCGCCAGTGGGGTCTTTGCAGATACGCTTCGCTGTCATTACGAGGTTGTGGATGTCGGGCTGCTGGAGCCGCTAGGCCAGTATGGCGATGGAGCTCTCAACTGTGCCCGTCGCCGTGGCTCGGGCAACCTGCGTTGCGAAGCCGCGCTCACCGAGAAGGATTTTCAACACGCTTGGCAGGTCGGAGAGGAGCGAGCTTCCCATGCTATTGACGCGGGCAATCATTTACTTCTCGGCGGAGAGATGGGCATTGGGAACACAACAGCCGCTACCTGCCTGATCGCTCTTTTCTGTCAGTTGCAGAGTACTGCAGAGATTGATGCCATTGTCGGGACAGGGGCCGGTGCGGACGCATCGCAGATGATGAGAAAACAGACGGCCATTCGTGACGCGGTCGGACGTGTTCGGTCGCTTGGAATCGAGGAACCACAGCAGATTGGACGCCACGTCGGCGGCCTCGAGATCGTCGCGTTGGCGGGTTACTTCGTGGGCGGTGCCGTTCGCGGGGCGACTCTTCTGATCGACGGTGTCATCGCGACCTCTGCCGCAGTTTTGGCGGCGGCAGTCCAACCCGGAGTCCAACGTCAGATGATGGCTGCGCACCGGTCCACGGAACCCGCTCAGCAGGTGGCACTGAAGTCCTTGGGGCTCGAACCCGTTCTAAACCTGCAAATGCGATTGGGCGAAGCGACGGGAGCACTCGCGGCTCTCCCGTTGCTTGACTTGGCGGCAAGCATGATAAATGACATGGCATCGATTGACGAACTGCAAGCATGACCATGAACGAGGCAGAGTTTCAACGCGTTCAACGACTGGGTGTCTGGACCTGTTTTGCAACCGCAGTCCACTTTCTGACCCGGGTGACGATTTCCAAATCCCTCGCGACACGCGAGGACTTCGATCACGCCCGCGCATTGAATCGCGCGGTGGTGTTCTTTCCGGTCGTCGGTGGCTTGCTTGGCGTCTTCACAGCGAGTCTTCTGACGGGCTTCGTCTGGTTGGGGATCCCTTCCCTGCTTGCTGCCTTCCTGGCACTTGGGGTCGAAGCCTATGTTACCGGCGCTTTTCATGAGGACGCCTTTGCGGACACGTGTGATGCACTGGGCGGAGGCTGGACCCAAGAACGCGTACTGGAGATCATGAAGGACAGTCGTTTGGGGACCTACGGCACGATCTCGCTTGTCATTGGGGTGTCCTGCCGTGGACTGGCCACGGAGGCAACGTCAGCCCAGGGCGCGCTGTGGACGTTTGCATCCGTCGTGGCTGCCTCCATGATCGCCCGTTTCGTCATCGTGGTCTTCATGGCGACCACCGCACCCATAGCCAGTCGTCATTCACAGGCGCGCGATGTATCAGGCACGCAATCTGCGTCCCGCGTCATGCTCTCAGCGTTGATCGCGTCGCCTTTTGCAATCGGTTGGATCGCACTGTTCCCGTGGGTTGCCACTTATTCACTCATCGCCTGTCTGGGAGTCGTTGTCTGGTATCGCAACTTGGTGTTGCGACGCCTTGAAGGAACGACCGGCGATATTCTGGGCGCGAGTGGATATCTCGCACAGCTTGTGATCATGATCGGAGCGAGTGTCGCGTGAGCTCGTTTCCAGAGGTATGGATCGTTCGGCACGGCGAGGTCGAAGCGCGTTGGAAGCGAATCTGTTATGGATCGCTGGATGTTTCGTTGAGCGAAGCCGGCAAGCTTGCATCCGAGCGCGTCGCAAGCAGACTGCTGCACGACGTGAGCCCCCGAGTTATCTATCACAGCGGGTTGAGTCGAACACGTTATCTGGCCGAACAGATTGCGTCTCTCGCCCAGGTCAATCCGGTGATGCGCGAGGATGTCCGTTTGCAGGAACGCAACTACGGGCAGTGGCAAGGTCTATCCTGGGATGAAGCCTACGAAAGTGACCCGGAGCATTTCCATGACTTGATTGAGAAGCCCAAGACCTACCGCCCGCCAGAAGGCGAAACAACTTCTGAGATGCAGCAACGCATGGTCCAATGGCTTGGCGATCAAGAAGGTGTTGATGGACCTGTTATTGCTTGTTCTCACAGCGGTCCCATCGCGGCTATCGCGGGTTTCGTGAAACAACTCCCCGCAACCAAGTGGGGCCCGTGGACGATCAAGCATCTGGATGCGATCTGCTTGCGCCAAGACTCGGTCAAGCGGGAAGAATGGGACGTCGAGCGGCCCTGGGAAGGCCTCTCTAACTAATGGAATGCCACCACGACGATTCGAATGATCAGGAGAAGATTGGGTGACAGGCATCGTTTCTTTGTTGGTCGTTTTTGTGGGTACTGTCGCGTCCAAGTCCGCATGTGCTTCGCCACCTTCGGAGCGCCCTAACATCATTCTGATAATGGCTGATGATTTCGCCCTCGGCGACCTCGCTTTTCGCAACGGTGGCATCACGCACACACCCAATCTGAATCGACTGGCATTGCAAAGTGTTCAGTTCACGCAGGCATACAGTGCGTCCTGTGTCTGCGCCCCAGCGCGAGCGGCTTTGCTAACGGGACGATATCCCCATCGCACAGGTGTCGTCACGCTCAACATGAATCGCTTTCCTCAACTCACTCGCTTGAAACAGGACGAGACAACGATCGCAGACGTGTTCGCGAAGAATGGTTACGTGACCGGTCTGATTGGCAAATGGCATTGTGGCACGGGCGACGCGTGTCATCCACTTAGACGCGGATTTCAGGAGTTCGAGGGCTTCAGCGGTTCTCAGGAGTTGTCGTATTTCGACTACATGCTTGACGTCGCCGGTCAGGTCGACCGAGTGGAAGGCAACTACCTGACGAAGGACCTGTCTCGGAGAGCGATTGATTTCGTAAGGCGGCACAAAAACCAGCCGTTCTTCCTTCATCTTGCCCATTACGCACCTCATCGCCCGCTCGAAGCGCCAGCCGAAATAGTTCACAAGTATCGTGAAACAGGTCTTAATGAAAGCACCGCCACGATCTACGCGATGATTGAGATCATGGATCACGGTATCGGTGAGTTGTTGGAGGAACTCAAACGACTCGCTTTGTCCGCTAAAACTCTCGTCATCTTTACGAGCGACAACGGTCCCGACCCAATCACGGGTGAGCGGTTTAACGAAGATCGCCGAGGCAGGAAGTACGAGGTTTACGAGGGCGGCATTCAGGTTCCGCTGTTGGTCCATTGGCCCGGACAACTAGATCCAGGGGAAAGGGATCAGGCGGTCCATTTCGTCGATTTGTTCCCGACACTGCTCGAAATCTGCAACATCGAGTTCGAACCAGCGCTTCCGATCGACGGTGTGAGTTTACGCGGTTTGCTCTTCGACAATGTCCGGCTTCGACCGCGAAGGTTGTATTGGCAATGGAATCGCGGAACCCCCAACTACACTCACAACGCGGCCGTTCGAGATGGACCGTTCAAACTGGTTCGTCCCTTCGTCACGCGAAACATTCCAAAGAGAAGTTCGAATGAGCGGTCCGTAGTGTATAACCTTGCTCAAGATCTCGCTGAAGAACACGACGTCACCTCTCAACATCCTGTGTTGAGCCGCTCGCTCATGCAGTCGTTGACCGATTGGACGCGAAACGTCGAAGAGGCCCGCACCCGATGATTGTCCATTTCTACGCAACAGTTCCGTACCGCCGGTTGCTCTCGTGGACAACGGCAGTAACAATCTGAATCATCTCATGCCGGCAGGTGATTCAGATGCGGCAAAACGAAAGGCTCTCGACATCTTTGGATAGCGGACCTGTTGATCCGATCTGTACGGTGAGTCATCATTATCGACTCCTGAAAGCCAGGCTATTGGCAACGAGAACAATGAGGTCACGAAGGCCGTCACCGTTCCTGGAACTCGCGCCGGCAATCTGCTTGATTTCGGCGTCGTCGCGGAACGTCATCGAACGCCCCGTCGCATAGGCCAACAGTTTATTGGTTAACGTTTCCGTGAACCGGTGCTTTCGAGCAATCAGCAGCTTCTTCAAGCCGCGTTCATCTTCAAACGATTCTCCACTGGGAAGCTCGCCGAAGCCGTCGACTTCGGGTCCCTTATCTCCGCGAGCAGGATAACGCTTTCGGTACCCTCCGATCGGATCAAAAAAATTCGAGTGCAAATCCCGCCGGATCGATGCGGCGATGACACGCAGCACAGGTCGCCACACTCCGATGTTTCTCGAGCTGTTGGCGAATCGTCGTTGTTCCCCTCGTGTCCGGTTCCAACGGCTCAACGTCCGCAGGCGGTGGTGGGGGCGGTGTGCCGAGAATGTTCTCCAGCACCCAGATGCCTCGGACGACCGGCGAAGTCTCGATGCCATTGGCTGTTACTGTCAGCACGCTACACTGCCCCAGCAGTCCTCCGCGATGGTCCTCGGGTTCCAGGGCCACTTTGCGAAAGGGTTCACCATGGATCCCTTCAATGCCGTACTGAGCAGCGAGTGGCCCGTTTCCCAGCTTGGCGGCGTCGCGCTGTGTCTTCGTGGCACGAATGACTTCCGGATGATGCTTCTCAGCAACGCGACGAATGTTTCCTTTGGAGCTCACCCCATTGGTCCAACTCATGAAGGGGATGCCGCCTTTGTCGAGCCAGATGCGTTGCGTGAACACTTTGGGTTGATCATCCGGCAAATCCCAGACCTTCACGAGCTGCCTTTGATCAGCCGCATTCTTCGCCAACAAAGCTTCATTGGGAGCGATCCAGAGCGCCATCTTTAGCGGTTCATCTTGGTACCGTTCAAACTCCTCGTGATCGTATCCATGATCCACCCGATTGGCTGCCGCCGCTCGCACACTGACCGTGTACCAACCGTCGTCAGGAACGCCGCCTCGTCGGACAAACTCTTTGACATAGTTCGCGTGACGCTCACTCGGTTGTCCATGACCGATCTCCAAATACCGGTCATTGACGATTAGCCTCCATGTGACAGGCGCACGCTCGTAGGAGTCGACGCCATTGAAGTCCTTGGCTGTGTAATGCCAACGCTGAGAAGTCGGACGCTGAACGTCAAAGAAACAGGCTGCGTCAAGCGACGCTTCGGCGACTTCGAGAGACCGCCGCAATTGATGGTCAGATAGAGTGAGCGATTCTCCATTGTTGTCAAAACCGTGCTCGATCGCATCGGCCGGAAAGTCGGATGTGAACGAGAAGAACTCCCGTCGCAATCCAAGGAGATCCCTCATCGTATTGACATACTCAAACTGAGTGAGACGCCGCAGCACGGTCGTGCTCTCGGAAAAGGAGTCGGATAAACGCGACAAGTGGTCGGTGATCGCCTGAAACACACCACGCGTTTCGGCGTCACTCGGCTGCCGAACGCCCTTTCTTGTCGGTGGCATGTCGCCCCGATTCATCGCATCCAGAGCTTCTTCCAGAAGTTCCGTCGCATCACTCGTGGCTCGCATCGAATCGGGTAACTGATCGAATCGCCGGTCGCCCTTCTGCGTCGATTCCCCATGGCACTGGTAACAATACGCCTTGACGTATGCGTTTACCGTCGAATCGAGTGCGTACGGCACACCTTCAGCCGCGCTGCACGATAGACCAGCCGCGATGACGACTAGGAGTGACAGGCCAAGATGTGGGGAAGAATTCATGTCTCGTTTGGGCACTCCTCGCTAGTCGGAACTCAATTCACCCGCCCACGCGCAGCGAAGGGAGGGTCGAAATCGAGCCT
>JBCCYK010000181.1:0-13984 GCA_039189905.1 Planctomycetota bacterium | reverse complement strand
GGCCTGGTCAGAATTCGATTCATCTCAATCAGGGACGTTCTCGGTTTCAAATACTGCGTCACCTTGGAGTCGATCATCGTACCAGCTACGCAGCCGAACCGCTCGACGCCGATGGTGATGGAGACATCGACATCGCGGTGGGCAACGACCAAGCGCCAAACCAGGTTTTCCTCAACGACGGAACGGGAAGGTTCGAAGCCGGTTCCCTGTTTGGCGATATCGCCAGTGTTCGAAGCTTGACCGTGGCTGATATCGATGGCGATGGGGACGTCGACATCCTATCGACGTGCCGCGGCATGCCGAATCAGATTCATCTGAATGAGGGTGATGGTCGCTTCACAACCGCCGGGTCGTTTGGGTCTGCGCAAGATTCGACCATCGACGTTGCGGTCGCGGATTGGAATGGAGATGCGTTTCCTGATCTGATCTTGGCCAACCGAGACGATCAGCGGAATGCGATCCTCATCAACGACGGTGACATGAAGTTTCGCACGGCGATCGAGTTTGGGGACGCGAACGATCAGACGCGTGCGATCGCAGCCTCAGATCTCAACCGCGACGGCGTCGTGGACCTTGTCGCGGGCAACATTGGAGGGCCCAATTGGATCTACTTGGGCGATGGTCAGGGCGGGTTTGCGGATGCGATTCGTTTGGGGGACGAAGAAAACGCTACCTATGCGCTCGCCGTTGCTGACGTGGATAACGACGAGGACCTCGACGTGATCGTCGGTAACGTCGGCCAGGCGAATGCCGTTTTCTTCAATCAAGAAGATGGCCGTCACTTCACCGAGACGCGATTTGGCACGGCTTCCAATGCGACCTACTCCGTGGACAGCGGTGATTTCGATGGGGATGGCTTTCGCGACATCGTCGTTGGGAATTCTGCCGCGAAGAACCAGGTGTTTTTGAATCGGCCGAGTGTGACTCCATCAAGAACGAAGGATCCAAAGAGAAAGCCCGACGCAAAAACTCTAACTGAGCATGCGACCGCAATGGGCGAATCGGGTGCGAATGCCGATTGGCGAAATTTTCGCGGGGCTCAATCACGTGGCGTGGCAAGCGGATCACACACACGCACGACCTGGAATGCGGACGAACAGGCCGGTCCTCCGGAAGGGATTCTATGGTCAATGTCCGTTCCCGGCCTTGGCCACTCGAGCCCCGTGATAAGCGGAAACAGACTGTTCATCGCAACCGCCATCTCGGAAGCGGGCTCAGCGCCACTCAAGGTCGGTCGAGGCGGGCAGCCCGACGCGGCGGAGGACAACGGCAATCAACAATGGGTGGTACTTTGCTACGACCGGAGAACAGGCGTTGAGATGTGGCGGCAAACAGCGGCGGAGGGCAAGCCCAGAGCAACTCGCCATGCCAAGGCAACGCATGCGAACACATGCGTGGCCGTCCAAGGAGACCATGTGATTGCGTTCTTTGGTTCAGAGGGCATCCATTGCTTTGATTTGGAGGGAAATGCCAAGTGGTCCCAAGACCTGGGCGTCATCAATATCAGCAAGTATGGGATCGGATGGGGCTTTGCCAGTTCGCCCGTCATCCGCAATGACCGAATCGTCCTGGTTTGCGATGACCCGGACCACCCTTTTGTCGCCGCATTGAACCTGGAGGATGGCCAAGGGATCTGGAGGACATCACGTCAGCAGGTTTGCGAACGAAGTTGGGGAACACCCTTGATCCACAAAAGCGCAGAACGGACCCAGGTCGTCGTCAATGGTTGGCCTTGGATCGTTTCCTACGATCTCGAAACCGGCGAGGAGATCTGGCGTTTGCGTGGCGGTGGGGACAACCCCGTGCCCACTCCTTTTGAAGCCAACGGATGGATCTACATCACCAACGCGCATGGCGCAGAATCACCCATCTTTGTTGTTCGACCGGACGCCGAGGGCGACATCACGCCAACGGAGGACACGGGCGCGAACGATGCTGTGGTTTGGAGTACGCGACGCGGTGGCTCCTATTTGTCGACCCCGGTCGTTTACGGAGACCACCTGTATCTTGGAAACACAAACGGCGTGCTTCGTTGTTTTGACGCGAAGTCGGGCAAGCCAGTCTACGAGAAACGCTTGGGCGCTGGTGCCTCGATCATCTCGTCCCTGGTCGCAGCGGACGGCAAGATCTACTGTGCCTCGGAGAACGGGATCGTTTGTGTCGTTCGTGCCGGACCCGAGTTTGAGATCCTCGCACGTAACAAGATGGGCGCTCCCTGCTTCGCAACACCCGCGATTGTCGACGGGGTGATCTACTTCCGAACAACGCGTCAGTTAATCGCAGTTCAATGAAGCATCGAAGTATCCTGAGTACGGCTCACTCGTGATCCCTTGGCTGGCAGCGCATGAACTGAAAGCGAATCAGCAAGTACAGTCTGAGTGTTTGTGCGTTTTCGTTGGCCTTAGTCTGCGGCGCATCATGGGTTGTCGGTACCCGATTGGTGTTGCCGGCTAATCGCGCCGTAGGTGAGGCACCCGCCCATTTCGGTGCCACATCGGTCCGCTTCGCATCGGATTCGGGGACCAACATCTCCGTCTACCCAACGGTGAGCGATGCGGTGCACAATCGGGTGCGAAAGCGATTAGGTTTCCTGCACCACCTCGTCGCCCCGCTGCTGTTAATTCAGTTGCACCCACGCTTGGGAATCGCAACGGACCAACTGCGTCCGATTGACCAGCTACCGAAGCTCACCTGTCCCGTGTTGATTGCATCAGGAGACAGTGACGCACACACAACGGGCAATGAGACGCGAAGGATGTTTGCTGCTTGCAAGGAACCCAAGCGTCTGGTTCTATTTGAGGGCGCAGCGCATGTCGATTTGCTGGCTCATGCCCCTGCGAAGTACGAGCGTGAGATCCTTGGTTTTCTGGATGATGTGTTTGCCAGGCCCCGTTAATCAATCGATTCGGCAGGCAAAACAGGGTCAAGGCGAAAAGAGGGTCAGCGGCAAATCGCGACGAAGATCACTCCACGCTTGGAAGCGGACGACCCTCCGATTCGTGCAACTCATGAATCGTGATCGCCAAACGGAGCTGCCTTTCCAGTTGATTGCCCATCAGGGCGGTCACTTCCAGATCGAGAAGAAGGTCAGAGCCGGGTGTGGCACGATCCAGCTTGACTCGGCCCGCAGCCAGTGATGCCCGCTCTTCCGCGAGTCCCAGCTGTTGCTCGATCACGCGAAGTCGCTCGGACGCCAGGCGCAGATCGAGAACGGCTTGAAGCGTTTCATTCCGAATCGCCGAACGCAATGATTCTTGCAGCTGATAGCACTGCCGTTTTCGGGCGGCCAGGTCGTCGTCACTGTGGTCGTCCTTCAAACATGAAAGGAGCTTTCCCGTGACGACCGTTCCAAATGACAATCCGGCACCAGGGGACAGAATGCCAATCAGTTGGCGTGCTGCGGGAAGATTGCAGCGGCGCAATCCGCGACAAAGCTCGTAAGCCGCGTGCAGGTCGTACCTTTGCGATAGGGCGCGTTCGACGGCGGCTGCCGCGGACACGCCATTGCCGTCGTGATTTGGAATCATGCGCGGAAGGGGGTCGACGAGAACGGCGACGGCGACTTCTGATTCCGGGCGATCCGTCAATCGAGCAAGATCCTGCCGCGCTTTCGCGCCCGCATACTTTTGCTGTGCGGCTTGATCAACCAAATCCCAGTGTTGTTGTCGCAGTTGCAGCAGGTCCCCATCGGGAATCTCAAGCCGTTCCGCTTGCTCCGCCATCTTCATCAGTTGGTCTTGAAGTCGCATCGCCGTCTCGATGATCGGCGTGGCTTCGATGGACGCAACCAATTGGTCATAGCGTTGCGCGGCCGAGTACGCGTCCTCCATCCGTCGTCCGAGCGCAAGCTTGCGGAGTACCTTCTGGCTCAGTCGCGCCGAGCAGCATGCGTCCTCGTCTTTCGGGTCAATGTTCCTCACGACGGCATCTGCTTCACTTTCCAGCAAAGCGCCGTCGGCACTGGCGGCATAGGCCCACCACATGACCTGAGCACGCTGGTACGTCACCACATGCGGTGCGATATTATCCGAATGGCTTGATGACAGCGTCGGGTCATCAACCGCGGGGATGGGCAATTCCAGCCCCATCGTCGGCTCGGCATCCGCGGCCACCACGCTGCGCCACTCGATCGGACTGCGCAGCTCCAATGGCGTTGCCAGCGCAACACCAACGATCAGCGTGAGCAGAGCGAGCGTAATGCCAATGGTGGCTTTCATTGAGGAGTCGCGTCCTGCGATGGTTGATTGGTTTCGGTTTCCCGAGTGCCGATGAGCTTGAAGCAGGCGTCCAAGCTATCCGCGTCGTGATCGGCAATAAACGAACGCGAAATGGGTTTTGTGCCAGCCTGTTTCACGCGCGTTGGGAAATCGAGGCTGAATCATGAGATGCAACTCCAATCCCATGGAGGAATCGACGAATAAGCAGCGCGGAATCGAGTCGCGACACCGTGATTCGGATCAATCCGTTGATGCGGATGCTGCGGGCTGGGTCGTCCGCACGAGAATGGGGCATCTGCATGGGAAAAACGCCTCAGAATCGCTACAGTGTCGCTCTGCACGCGAGTGCCACCGCCGCGCCGCCCATCCGTTGTCTCAAATCTCCTTGCGCCCCACGATTTCTTGCCCATGACCGACGACGCAAAGACGAGCCTGCAGGCCAAGCAAGCTGCACAGTTCAACGAGATGTCTGTGACTCAGCAGCGGGCGGCCATCTTCCGGATGCAAGCTGGTCGCGAAACGATGGAGGCGTTTGCGGTCGCTTTCATCTTGGCATTGCTGTTTCGAGCGTTTGTTGCCGAGGCTTTTGTGATCCCCACGGGATCGATGGCCCCGTCGCTGATGGGGGCTCACAAGGACATCACGTGTTCCCAGTGTGGCCACGCATTTCAAATCGGGGCCAGCCTGGAATACAAGGCCGACACGACGGAACGCGTTGTCGTGGGCGGGATCTGCCCCAACTGTCGCTTTGAGAACCCGCTGGATTTGGCGGGCGAACCGAACCACACGACATTCAATGGCGACCGCATTTTGGTCAGCAAGTTCGCCTACACGATTCGTGACCCCGAGCGTTGGGACGTGATCGTCTTCAAGGTGCCCGTCAATCCAAAACAGAACTACATCAAACGGCTGGTTGGTCTTCCTGGGGAAACCTTGACGGTCCACAACGGCGATGTCTTCGCCATGCCCAACCAGGAGGCAGATCGGCTAGAGGAACGGCCTTTGGCCGACTCAAGTGCGGATCGGAGGCTCGGGCAGGTTCTACGAAAGGACGCGCGTACGCTCAGGGCAATGGCACACGACGTCTATGACAGCCGCCAACAAGCCACGGCGTTGCTTGCCGCCAAGTACCCGTCGCGTTTGCAGCCGTGGCAACCAGGCGCCGAGGAAGTTCCGGAAGGCTCCTGGCGGGTTGAAAGGGATGACAGCGGTTTGAACGCGACCGTCGACGCCACGGATGGGAACGAGCATTGGCTGAGGTACTTCCATCGGTGGCCGAGCAAAGCGGAATGGGCGCAGGCCCAGAACGGTGTTCCGCTCACCAACGTGGACCCATACAGCAGTCGGCTGATCACGGATTTTCATGCTTATGACGCCTACCTGTTTGTTCCTTCCAGCCGTGTCTATGACATCCCTCCTTCGCGGCAACGGGTCAGTCGTCTACGTCGCCTGCTTGGCACCACGCATGGCGGTGGCGTCTTTCGACCGGGATACCGATCGGGCGAGAGTTTGAACCAGTTCCGATCGTCATTGCGATACGGCCTCTATGACTTGGCGTCCGAGGGCATGCACTGGGTGGGCGATTTGATCGCGGACTTTGAGTTGGAAACCAGTGAGGACGCCAAACAGGCAACCTTCGAAATCGTCGAAGCGGGCCTGCGCCATCGCTGCGTGATTGATTTGACAACCGGCCAAGCCACCGTGTCCGTGGCGGGCGACGCCCGAATCGACTTCACAAGCGGAGATGGACGGCGTGATGAGATCGTGGTCGAAACACCCGTGCGGGCAGGTGGTCGATACACCGTAGGCTTCAGCAACTGCGACGACGAGTTGATGCTATGGGTCGACGGCGCCGTCATCCCCTTGGAGCAGGACGGAGTCTTCGCTCAGTTCCAACCCGACGATGTCCTGGCTCCCGCTGAACGCAGGCCGCACTACGACGGGCCGGGGAATCCCCTGGATGCCGCACCGGTTGGCCTGTCCGTCATCGGGGGCACCGCCACGCTACACCGATTGGAACTTCATCGCGACAAATATTACATCGCGACGAAGAATGCCGAAGACAACATGATCGACTACGACGCCTCGGATCTGTATCGCATCAACGGCGCACCCTTACGGGCCGTCGAGATCCAGCAGGTGATGGCAGAGCCAGCCATCTGGGATCAGTTCCCCTTGTGGTCCACACGGAGGGCGGTTTCATTCCGCTTAGAAAAGGACCAGTTCTTTCCGATGGGCGACAACAGCCCCGAGAGCCTGGACGCCCGGTGCTGGGCTGGAACCAAGGAGCGTTTTGGATTCGGCCGCAGCGTTGACGCCGATGCCTATAAGTTTGCGAACGCCCCGTATGTCCCCCGCGACCTTTTGGTTGGTCGCGCCCTCATGGTGTTTTGGCCTCATCCATGGAAATCGCCCATTCCATTGACGCCAAACGTAAAGGACATCGGCTTGATTCGTTGACCGCGCCGCGCAGGATCGAATCATCGATCCTCATGCAGGCGAAGCAGCTGGTAAAGCCCCGGTGCTCAGAGGCCAAGCGTTTGCAGTGTTGGCTCGAGCGCCTCAGCCCACATGCGATAGCCAGCTTCGTTCAGATGCAAGTAGTCTGGCATGATCTCGGGTGAGATGCTCCCATCGTCTTGCAAGAAGACGTCACCGATGTCGAGGTAATGAACCGTGTCACCGTCGGCAAAGCGACGGATGCGTTCGTTGATGGCGACATTGTTCAAGCGTGCCTCGTCAAACGAGGTTTGTCCGCGTGGGAAGATGGCTTGCAGAACGACCTTGGTGTTGGGCAGGCGTTCTTTCAAGATTGCAAGGATCGTTTCAACGCCCGAGGCAACCTGATCAGGAGACTGCATGAAGTGGCCCGTGTTGTTGGTCCCAATCATCAGGACGACGACCTCCGGTTTCATCTTGCCAAGATTCCCGTGGGTGAGGCGCCAGATGATGTGTTCGGTCCGGTCGCCCCCGATGCCGAGATTGAACGCGTCGCGTGAGCTGTAGAAATCGTTCCAAACGTTCTTTCCTCTCCCTTCCCAGCCCTGAGTGATGGAATCGCCGAGGAAGACGAGTCGGGGCTTTGCCTTCTTGGCGCCTTGCGTCATTGCGGCGTCGCGCTCACGCCAGCGACGTTCATCACCGCGGGTCGCGGGAATCGTCGCCGTGTTGACATCGTAGAACTGCCTGAGATCACGGTAACGTTTTTGCAAACCAGCCAGGATCACTGCGTAGCCGGGATCCTGGTGAACGCTGTTCAACTCCTGCGGGTCGCTGGACAAGTCAAACAGGTTCCATTCTCGCGTTCGAGGGAAATACATCAGCTTGTATTGCTCGGTACGAACACCATCATGCACGGGCACGGCGTGAACAGCCGCATTCTCATAGTAGGCGTAGTAAATCGCGTCGCGCCATCCGGAAACGGCCTCACAGCCGTTGCGAAAGACCGGTACGAGCGACCGTCCTTGCATTTCCTGGGGGATTTCCGCTCCAGCGACGTCTAAAAACGTGGGCCCATAGTCAATGTTCTGAATCATCGCATCGCTCTGCGTTTCCGGCGGAATCACGCCGGGCCAGCGAATCAGGAACGGCATGCGGAGGGATTCCTCGAACATCCATCGCTTGTCGTACCAGCCGTGTTCGCCCAGATAGAAACCCTGGTCGCTGCTGTAGATCACGATGGTGTCTTTGGCCAAATCAGCTTCATCGAGATAGTCGAGCAATTCACCGACGCCATCGTCCACTGCCTGGATGCATCGCAGGTAGTCCTTGATGTAGCGTTGGTATTTCCAGCGAACGACCTCCTCGTCCGTGAGGTTCCCGGCCTGCATCGAGGCGATGAAAGCCTCATTCTCGGGTCCGTAAGCCGCGTCCCATGCCGCCTTCTGCTCTGCATTCATCCGGGCATACTCGCCGTTGCGAAGTCGACCCAAAAAGTGCTCCGGGAACTGCGTTTCGCCGTGGAACTTCATGTCGTGTCCCCAATAGAAATGCTCCGCGATCGACATTTCATTCTCCTTCAGCAGGCGGCTGCGACCGGAGAGATCATCGAACAGCGTGTCAGGTTCCGGCACCTCATCGTTCTTGTAGAGACCGAAGTGACGCGGCGGCGGCGACCAATTGCGGTGCGGTGCCTTGTGTTGGCACATCAGCAAGAATGGCTTGTCAGAATCGCGTTGGTCCTTCAGCCACTGCAATGAGTTTTGCGTGATGATGTCCGTGCAGTAGCCCGTGTAACGCTTCCGTGAACCATCTTGTTGAATGAAGTCGGGGTTGTAGTAGCTTCCCTGTCCGGGAAGGATCTCCCAGTGGTCGAAGCCGACGGGGTCAGTGCCCAGATGCCACTTGCCGATCATGGCGGTTTCATAGCCCACGGCTTGAAGCAAACCAGGGAACGTCGTTTGCGAGCCGTCGAAGCGATTGCCGTTGCGAAGAAAGCCGTTGAGGTGACTGTGCTTACCGGTCAGGATGCACGCCCGTGACGGACCGCAGATCGAATTCGCACAAAACGAATTCTTGAAGGCCGCGCCTTCTCTTGCAATGCGGTCGAGATGGGGTGTTTCATTGATCTTGGAGCCGTAAGCACCGATCGCTTGCGGGGCGTGATCATCGGAGAAGATGAAGAGTATGTTGGGGCGATCCGAGAAAGCGTTGGACGAAAACACATGGGTCGACAGCAACGCGACCGAGAACACAAACGCTTGAAGAGGCGAACGCATGGCGGGCATCGTGGTGGGTTGAAAAGAGGCGGGGATCGCGGGAGCGACGTGAGATGGCGAGGCGACGGTTGTCATCGTCAGCCCGCGATTGTAGACCAAACCGAGTCAGGAGTTGGGATACGCGCAACGTCGTACGAAGGCATTGCCGCGCTAATCGACGCTTCAACGAGCTACTTGGATCGCTGGTAAATCGCGGTCAGCAAGGATTCCGTGTCTTTGAACTTCTTGCCGGACTGCATTGCCTCGTCGACGAGGCGGCGAGCGTCCGCTTCGCTGTGCCCCAAGACAAGCAGAGCGTCAAAGGTCTCCGCCACGACGGGGCTAACACCGGAACCATCTTCCGAGACAGCACTGTCGGCAACGATCAGGGCGAAGCGAGGCATCTTGCGACGCAGTTTCGCGATGATGCGTTCGGCGGTGGCGGGGCCGATGCCCGGAAGAGCGGACAGTCCCTTCGCATCCTGTTCTTCGATCAACACAGCGAGTTCTTTCACGGGACGCACCATCGCCCGCAGCGCTTTCTTAACGCCGACGCCATCCACGCTGCAGAACAGGTCGAAGAACTGACGCTCCGGCTCGGTTTGAAAGCCAATCAGTCGGGGTGTCAAACGGCCCCCTCCTTGCGCGTTGCCTTCGATATAGTCCAGCGTGTGAAGTCGAATCGGATTCCCCACGCTCGATTGCAACTGACGCCGCGTGTGGTCACCCACATAGACTTCGTACTCGAAAGGGGGGCAACCGATGATGGCCGACGTTTCGTTGACTCCAATGAGATCCCCAGACAAAGCGATGATCATGTCAAGCGACTAACGGGTACGTGTGGCGTACGAATGCAACAGAAATCGATGCACGTTATCGTCGTTGTCATGCCATCGCGAAAGACGGGGAGCGATCGCGGCACAACGTAGCACTTCACATCAGCTTGATGTTCGGGTAGCGAAACTCGCCAACGGCTTGTCGATCTATTCATAACCCGAAGCGTTAGCGAGGCCTGATTCGACATTGATGCTGTTTCAAGGTGTCCTCGCTCACGCTTCGGGTTGTGATTTTGATTAAATCGACAAGCCTCCACGAGTTTTGGCTTGCCCTGGAAAGTCGAAAGTCTTGGCGTCTTTCGCTACGGCAAGTTGCGGTGCCGGAACACGAGGGAAGGAGTTCACTGGGAAGCGCCCTGGCTCGCATACCACCGGAACGGTGCGCTTGGACTATGATTGGCCCCAAGAAAACACTCCGTTTTGACAAGGTGGTTCGCAAGCAGATGTCTCAATTTTCGCGTCGTGATTCGCTCAAGGTTTTTGGTGCTCTCTCCGCGGCCGGACCCGCTATCAGCGCGGGCGCGCAAGACAGTCGTTCCGAGATCGAGCCGACCTTTGTCAGCGACTGGGAGCGGATGCATGACCGGGTTTGGTTGACCGGTCAAGTGTGGGCCAAAACGTCACGCAGGTTCAAAGCGGGACGACAGAAGACGGGGTCGGGTTCTTGATCGGGGTCCACAGTGAGTTAGACGAACCCAAGAGCAATTCTTTCGCCAAAAATGGCTTGCCGGTTGGTCTCCAAGGCAACGACGCGGCGGTCGGCAACAAGTCAGTCGCCCTTCCAGCTGGCGTTGCGCGCGAAGGCATTACCTTGAGCGTGCGGGCGACCCCGGCACCCTCGCCTGGGCGAGCCATGTACGACGTTCAGTTGACCGTGATGGACGCGGCGGGCTCCCCCGTTGCAACGGTTGCAAACGCAGTCCCATGGGATCGTGTCCGCGGCAATGTTGCTTTGGTCAATAACTTTGATCCCAAGACGCCATGACTTGCCAAAACGACTACGGCTTTCCCTACGCGCCGGTCGCCACGAATGTTGGGAAGCTGGACGCCGATCTCCTTTATTTTTCGGGTGACCAACTTTACGAAGGGCACGGCGGCTATGGTCTGATCCGCGATCCCGCTGATCAAGCGATCCTGAATTACTTGCGGAAGTACTACCAGTTTGGATGGGCGCTTCGTGAGCCGATGCGCCATGCGCCGACCGTTTGTATCCCGGACGATCACGATGTGTTCCAAGGAAACATCTGGGGTGAGGGCGGTGCCAAGATGAAGGGCCTGGATCAGGGAGCCTCTTCCAAAGGCGGTTATCGTGAACCGGTTCGCATGGTGAACGTCGTCCATCGAACCAATGCGGGACACCACCCTGAGCCCTTTGATCCCACGCCCGCAAAACAAGACATGTCGGTTTATTACGGGGATATGGTCTACGGGAATGTCAGCTTCGCGATCCTGGGCGATCGTCAATTCAAAAGTGGACCGGAACGGGTTGAGACCGGCAGCGGACGTGCGGATCACGTTCACGATCGCAGCTTCGACGTGTCGCGGCTGGATAAGCCGGGTTTGGAGTTTCTGGGCAAACGCCAGGAAGCGTTCTTGAAGGCCTGGGCGGAAGACTGGCGTGGAGCAAGTTTGAAGGTGCTGTTGAGTCAGACCGTGTTCGCCGGTGTGGCGACCCACCATGGTGGCTATGACAAGTTCCTGCGAGCGGACTTGGATTCCGGAGGCTGGCCGCAGACCGCACGGGATCGCGCGATCGACCTGCTGCGTGCGTCCAAAGCGCTGCACATCAACGGCGATCAGCACCAATCATCCCTGACGCAGTATGGTGTGGGAGAACAACGCGATTCGAATTAGTCGTTTTGCACACCCGCGATCGCGGCAGGTTATCCCCGCTGGTGGCGTCCGGACGAAATGGGGATGTCGCATGCGAACCGCCCCCAACATGGTCTTGCCAACACGGGTGAGTTCCAAGACGGTCTGGACAACCTGGTGTACGTCTATGCTGTTGGAAATCCAGAGGTGGGGAAGTCAAAGAACCGTTACGAGAAGGCTCATCAAAAGGGAAGTGGGTTCGGCTGGGTTCTGATCGATCCCGAGAAGCGAACCTATGAGGTTCACAGCTTTCGATTCCTGGTCGATCCAACCGACAACCACCCCGAGAACGAGTTTCCAGGCTGGCCGGTGACGATCCACCAAGATGAAAATGGCGGCGAAAACCGACTCGCCTGAATCGCCGAACTACGCACGGCGTTGCTTCCCATCGGCAGCGAGGTGTTTTCGCAATCGAATGCGGCATTGAGTCGCAAACGCGGCGACTTTCTCGGTTCGATAGTCTGGGTAGGTCCAGCGGTGCCAAACCCATTTCTTGCCGACATAGTTCAACGTGATCTCCGCAAACATTCCTTTGCGTAGGTAGATCCGGTGGTCACGGTCTTTGGTCGTCGCCAGCACTAGTTTCGCCTGCGTGACATAGCCAGGATCCAGATTGACAGGGCGAGTGACATCGGACGCGAGATCCGATGCGAACTCGCGTTCCATCCGATTGGTCTCATGCTTCCAATCGGCCAAGTCACTTGGGTCTGCGACTCCCCGAAATCCAATCAGGTCTTTTTCCAACCCTGTGCCCATCGCTTCGTTGTAGTAGCCGCCGGCTACGAAGGGGAGCGACTCAGCGACTTCAACGGGATCGCCCCAACGCTCAGTGAGGCGTTCCCGCACCACGCGTCGGTGAAGCGGGTCGCGGCCAATGATGGCGCAAAATCGAATGACGGGTTCCACGTTCTTTGTGTCGGCCATGCGATCGGTTTTTGAATCTGCTTGTTGGGACCGACCGCTCGTCCTGTTTGGGCTACGACGATACCATCGGGGAGTGAATAAGAATGGTCGAACGCTTCCGGAATCATTGCCCGTCCTATGAGCCCAGCAAATGTATCGGACTGGATCGCGGATCGAACGCGTTCCTTTGACTCGAGCGGGATCCGTCGTGTCTTTGATCTCGCAGCGAAGTTGGAAGATCCAATTAACCTGTCGATCGGTCAACCGGACTTCGATGTGCCCGACGCTGTCAAGGATGCGGCCGTCGAGGCGATCCAGTCGGGACGCAACGCCTACTCCCCGACGCAGGGCATCGGCCCCCTTCGAGAAGCTCTACGGGCAGAGCTGAAGGAACAGTATCCGGATCAAGAACGCGATGTTTTTGTCTCATCGGGTACAAGCGGTGGGTTGATGTTGACGATGCTCTCATTGATCAACCCCGGCGATGAAGTGGTTTTCTTGGATCCCTACTTCGTCATGTACCCGGCCCTCGTCCAACTCTGTGGTGGTGTGCCGGTCTTGGTCGATAGCTATCCCGACTTTCGCTTGGACCCCGGAAAGATCGAAGCGGCCATCACGGAACGTACCAAGCTGATATTGATCAACAGCCCTGGTAACCCAACCGGGGTCACGGCAAGCAAAGAAGATGTGAAAACGGTTGCCGAGATGGCGGGGGACCGCGGCATTGCCGTCTTGTCCGACGAGATTTACAGCCGGTTTCATTACGATGAACCCGCGTTCTCAGCGGCGGCTTTCAATGAGCAGTCGATTGTTATCGATGGCTTCAGCAAATCCCATGCGATGACGGGGTGGCGAGTCGGCTGGGTTCATGGACCGCCGGAGGTGATTGCCACGATGCTAAAGATCCAGCAGTATTCGTTCGTATGCGCACCGCAACCGGCTCAGTGGGGAGCCCTGAGAGCGATGGAAGTTCGTTTGGATGCCCACCTCAACCATTATCGACAGAAGCGAGATTACATGGTCGGGCGTCTCTCGCCGCACTTTGAGCTGACCCCGGCGGGAGGGGCCTTCTATCTGTTCCCCAAGGCCCCGAATGGCATCACGGGAACCGAGTTTGTCACGAAGGCCATCGAATCGAATGTGTTGGTCATTCCTGGCAGCATTTTCAGTCAGCACGACACCCATTTTCGCATCAGTTTCGCGGCTTCCGATGAGACGCTTGAGCGTGGAGCTGACGCGCTGATCCAACTTGCGAAGTCGATCTGACGCGATTAGCCAGCCAAGATCACCCTCCCGCGGCTTGTGGTGGGGGCGTCGCCGGGGGGCAAGTCTCATGCAGACAATCACGTTCACGCAAGACGTCAAAACCGTTCCCGCCCCGAAAACTCGCGTGAGGCTCGATTTAGACCCACCCGTAGCTGCGCGTGGGGGGGTCAATTTGGTGGCGATCCGCGAGCAG
>JBCCYK010000180.1:0-13994 GCA_039189905.1 Planctomycetota bacterium | reverse complement strand
ATCCAAGAGGGCTACCTGAAGAAACTCATTTCACCCGAGCGCAAGCGTTCAGCATCGGTGTCCGCTCGGGTGATTCGCGATCGCTATCCCGAAATCCATCTCTTGCAGAGGGATTGGTTGGAATCCATTCTTCGATGCCAGGAAAACAAACGACCACGCGACATCAATCTGGGCTACGCGATTCTTCTCGCGTTCGTTATTGCCAAGTTGTTCTTCGTTTTCTACCTAGTATCCTAATATCGTCCCGATGACGTCGAGTTCGAAGACGTGCCAGATCTCAATCCTGACTGGAATCAGTTACCCGGCAACCCTCTGCGCTTCTTCGGTCTGGAACCTGCTCATGAACGGCGTGACCTGAAAAGGGCCTACGGTCGACTCATTCGCTGTTTTCGACCGGAGACGCATCCGAACGAATTTCAACGCATTCGTGCTGCCTACGAACAGCTCGAAGCCCTACTCCGGTACGATCGCGATGCAGGTGCGGGGATGCTCACGCCCCAAAGCGATCGCTTTCAGCGGAACAGTTGGCAGCCGAGCGAGGATGGTGCCGCCAATGACGCTGCATTTGACACCATCGTAAGCGACATCGACTCCGTGTTCCTGCGTCTGCTCGATCAGCCTTCTCCGTCCCCGCTCGACTTCTATCATCTTGCTTTGCTTTCGGATGTGGTCGGTTCACAGGTTGGGGAACGCCGCAAGTCATTCTCGGACTGGCTCCTGCTCGGGCTAAATGCTCACCCACGCGACCTCTCGCTTCGAACGCTCTTGAGTGAGTACGCCAGCCGATTGGTTCGCGTCGATTCCGCCGCATCCTTCGTGAAGCGGGCTGCACGTCATTTGAATGACGGACAGTACTACCTGGTAACCGAGGGGCTCTGGTTCAAGCTCGTCGAGTTGCTCTCGTTTGAAGGTTTCATTTCCTTGTTGGATGAATGCGAGTCGCGTCTTCGCTTGGTCAATTTGGATGCGAGGGACACATTTCGCGTTCGCTTGCTGAAACGACTGATTTGGGAAGCACCGCGGGAGTGGGTGACGGAACAAATCAATGTGATCGAGTCCCAAGCGGCTTCGCAGTCGATGGAGTTTCACGACGAGCTGGATTTCGTCAACCTTCTGGAGCGGCTTGTTTTCGACCCTCGCTTGAATGCAGACACGCATCCAACGATCGATCAAATCCGAAGGTTCCTGCGTGCCTATTGTTGTGCCGATCAACGGACGGAAACCATCAAGATCCTTCGCCATGCGAACGCGATTGCAAGCGATGAACACGGCCTACGGGCAGCCTTCGAATTGTTGGAGCCTGAGTGTCAGGGCGCCATCGCGTCTTTGACCTTGATGGCTTTTCGCGACTTGCGGCAACATACACGGCAGGAGTTTGCGACAGATCAGCAAGAGGCGGATGGACTCTCTGACGCGTTCATTCAAGATTTGTGGCGCACCTCCCTTCCCAACGACTTGGCGACCATTGAACAGAAGTATCGAATCGGAACTCCCGTCTTTTGGACACTCGTTTGGGGCATCGCGACGGCATTGGTCGCCTACTGGCCCGTCGCGATGAAGCCCCCGGCGGGCCGATCGGGTTACCTGCCGATCATCATTGCCACAACACTGATCAGCACACTTGCATTCGGCGTGTATGCGTGGTTCTCCCTCTATCCGCGATTCTGGGCTCATCAAGCGGCGGGGGAATCAAGCGACTGCGCACGCCGCAGTTACCTCCGTCGGTTTCGTGAGCCCCTTTTCAGATACGTGCGCGGCGTTGGCAGTGGATTTGAGGCGGCCATGTCGAAATTGATGGGCCAAACCGAAGATGCCAAGACTGCCAGGGTGATCGCCTTGCTCGTGGAGTGCTGTCGCGAAGACTTGGCGCTACGGGTTTACGCGGAATCGCAGCGTTTTGCAGCCAAGTGAGTGAGGCGAGGCTTGCCAGAAGAACCGAGCTCCGACATCACCACGGCGGGTCACCTGACTAGGGCGCGCTCTCGCGAACCAACCGCACGTGGCGCAAACGCACGACCTCGGTTGTGCGGCACTCCTGGACGCTTGCCACCAAAGTGAGCTTCCCTGCTGGTAAATCCAGGCAACCGGCTTCGAATACGTCGAACTGGTCGGCCGTACTGGTTGCCTCAATCCGGTGCTGACAGGAAACAGTGCCTTCGACAGCCGTAGCTTCCTCCGCACGGAGAACCGACCATCTAAGACAACCACCGGCATTGGACTCGGATGACCCGTATGAGACCTGCAAACGATAGCTCCCAGGACTGCGTACATCCAACTCCCACGTCGCCTTCTCACCCGGTTCACGCCACCCCTCGATCGTGTCCCAATCGTAGCCGTCAAAAACATACTGAATGTTTTCCCCATGGACGGTAGCCCAACTGGGCGACAACTCAACGCAGGGATGTCCCTCGATTCCAACGGGGATGCGAATGGGCGCATAGGCTTGCCCCTCCGTTACCTCCTCAAACCAACGTACGAATTCGTCCCGCAGTCGCTCAACGGTTTCGGGGTGTTGCTTTGCGAGGTTCGTCGACTCACCCGGATCATTTTCCAGATCAAACAGATGCCAGTGCTGACGTCCCGGCACGCTCGTGGAGCCGATCTGGCACTGCAGTTTCCATCGCTGCTCGCTGATTGACCATCGTCGATCCGGGTTAGGAGTGTAGCGATCCCACGTCTGATAGATCCTGGGATGGTGTGGTAAGGATTGACCTGAATGCAACAGGGTCAGCAGGCTCTTGCCGTCAATCACGCGATCCTCAGGAATAACTGCCCCCGCCAAGTCACAGAACGTCGGCAACCAATCCAAGTGTGACGTTTGGGACGTGATCTTGATGCCCCCAGCGATCCGACCAGGCCATGAGACGAAGCACGGCGTCCGTGTCCCACCTTCGTAAGTGCCCGCCTTTTGCCCCCGCATCCCGCACTTCTCAAACCTGCTGACGCCCCCGTTGTCACTCACGAAAGCGACCAAGGTCTCACGGCGTAGGTCGGCCTCGTTCAAGTGTTGAATCAAACGAGCCAGATTCTCGTCAATGCGTTCGACCATGGCATAGATGCGAGCCTCGCGAAGCGGGAGACCGCGATTGAGATACTTGTCAATCAGCAAGTCACCTTCCGGTTGGTGCCGGTGCGAAGTGTCAAGCACAAATGGGGAGTGGGGTGCGTTGTAGGTGACGGCGCAGAGGAACGGTGTGCCTTGTTGCACCGTTGCGGCCATGAAGTCAATGGCTGCCGAAGTAAACAAATCCGTCACATAACCCCTTGCTTGCACCGGTTGTCCGTTGTGGAACAACTGATCGGGATGCTGGTACCGTTCGATGTGCCCGTGATAGTGCCCAAAGAACTGATCCCAACCCCGATCCTGAGGCTGATAGCCGGGGTACTTCCCAAGGTGCCATTTCCCGAACAAGCCCGTTCGATAACCCGCGTCGCGGAGAATCTCCGCAAAGGTCACCTCGTCGAGTCCCAGTGAATCACCGCCAAAGCGTGTGTTGTAGAGTCCCGTGCGCAAGTAGTGCCGGCCGGTCATCCAACCCGCGCGCGTCGGCGCGCAAACCATCGCGGCGTAATAGCGATCAAACTGCACGCCCGACGCCGCCAATGCGTCCATGGTTGGCGTGTCAATGTGCGGGTTCCCAGTCACCCCCGTGTCCCAATAACCTTGATCGTCGGTCATCACAAACAGGATGTTTGGGCGAGAACCTTTCCATCGCAAGGGCTCTGCGGTGGCTCCGGTAAGTCCCATCAAGGCCCATGAAATGACCAGCGCGTGCGGCATAAGGACCCCGCGCGTGACACGGCTTGTGGAAAACATGCGGTTCTCAGGGTTTCGGATGCGGTTCCGATCGCCAAACCATGTCGGTTGCACGACCGAGACCGAGATAGAGCAGGGATTGAGCGAACAAGGCGATCATCGCCGCGAGGGTCGCGTAGGATTGCTCGGTGTCGAACGCGGCATTGCCGTAAACCGCCGCGAGCGACAACGCGATCGTAACGGGAATCATGACCAAGGAAATCAGGAGCATCGGCCAGCGTCCGCCCAACAACCAAAGGTTCATCGCCAGCCATGTCGGTGCGCACAAAACGCCGACCAGCATGGTGATTTGGAATCGTGCGGTATCGATCGGCATCACCCAGATCGCAACCGCTAAGGCCATGGCCACGATCGTCGTCAGCGCCATCAAACCGCGAATGTCAAAAGCGGCCGCGCGCTGCGTGGCATTGAGGCTAAGCAGCCTCCCGGTCAGCTGACGATAAAGCAGGAGTCCCGAAAGCGTGAACACCGCCCAAACGAGAAACTGTCCCAACAGGGGCCCGCCATGGGGCTTGGTGCCAACCAGTATCATCTGGAGCATCAACACCGTCGTGATGCCCCAGCGAAAACGCCATCGCAAGCGCCGACTCTCATCGGCGTCCTCGGTTTGACAGTCGCCCGTTAGCCACCATTGCGGCACCAGGATCCAACCTGCGGCCAAGGCACCACAGATCGCGCCCATCCCAACGTTCACCGTCACACCGGCATAACGAACGCCGATCGTTTGGACCGTCGTCCAACATCCCACGATGGCAAACAGTCCGAGAGGTAAGACGCGGTGGACGGAGTCACTCACGGCGAAGGACTTCGATCATCTGTTTCCACTGGTTTGCCGGGTGGAGCGTCGCTGCCATCGTTGACGGGCAACGGCAAGCTGCCATCCGCACGATCCGTGATCTGACGGAAAACTTCCTGATCCATCGACGCCGTTCGAAAAAGCACCTCCCCGCCTCCCATCAGGAGGTGGGCGCCACCGGGATGAAAACTCGCCAAGCCACCGACATAGAGCTCAGGTTCAATGTCACGTTCGACCGCTCGTTGATCGGCCGAAACGAAAACCTGCGGAGCGGCGGAATCAATTCCCCAACGCGTGTTTCTCAGCGTAGATCGCGTCCCGCTGATCCAGCCGAGGTCATCCATCGGGGAAGAGACCTTCTCCCCGAGCAGGAGCGTTTGCGAGACTCCGTCGGGAATGTCATCGCGACCGATGGTTCGATTCACCAAGAACACACCGTCACCCGAACCCGACAAAGGGACTTCCGCACTTGAATGAATGCCCGCATACGACGTCGTATTGGCTGCCAGTCCCGATGCGGCCGGGCACCGCAACTGTGGGATGGCATATTCACGCACCTCACGGTTTTCATCCGAATAGACGCTGACCCCGAAATCAATGCGGTCGGCAACCACCTGCAGATCCAGATCGGGAAGCAGCCTGGCAATCCAACTATGGTGCCAATCGCGATCGCTCGCGCGGATGGGAACGCCTTCGGCGTGGCTTCCCATTGGGAACACTTGGAAGCGGTCGTGATAAGCCGAGAGCCCCAACGAGATCACTCGCAGTTGAAACGCACAATTGGCTCGCCGAGTGGACTCTCGCATCGACTGGACCCCTGGGATCATCAATCCGATGATGACACCGATGATGGCAATACAAACCAGTAATTCCACCAAAGTGAACCCAACGCTCGGAGGCATCCGAGATCGCACGTCCCGATTTGTTGCCAAGCTCCGCCGTCGACCACCAAGCTCGTTGCTGGGAAGTTGTCTCATGATTCACCCTGCTGGTTCAATGAAAGGGTCTTGCTCTTGATCGCGATGCTCCGACCGTTACGAATCAATTCCGCTTCGACCTCGCATTTCTCGCCTGTCACCAACCGAGACTTCAATTCGATCACCGCAACACGCTGACCCTCATCGTTCGTCACGGGAAGCTGAATAGCGGCTGAGTCAGGAGGCTCTGTATCGCGATAGTATCGTTCCACACTCAAGATGGCATCATCCAGCATTCGCGTCTCCGTGGTCTCATGATGAAAGCGGTTCCAGTGGGATGCTTCGCGAGTGACCATCGCCATGGATGCCGAGATACCCATCAAGAGCACCACCGCCATCATGACGCTGACGTAGCCTCGCCGCGGCTTTCGAACGTCTCGCCCTTCTTCCGGTGAGTGTCCGAGCACCACGCGTTTAGCTAGCCGCATCAATCCAAGCCTCCACCTGATAGCTGACGTCGTCGAAACGACCGTCCTGAATCCGCATTTCGATCCTCTGCCCCTCACGATTCCATTGGACTTGGTCCTGTTCCTTCAAGATGTAACGCTCAACATGGGTCGCTGCGTCGGCCTTCTCTGCTCCCGGTTGACCCGTCCGCCTCCATTCGACCAACGACTGTTCCTCACCATGAATCCAAGCAAAGGAAGTCACGACGGCATCTTTGCTGAAGCACGTCACCAAATGCCCCTCTTCATCCACTTCGATCTCGTTCGCGCTCGTGACGGCCGTCAGCCATGCCTCCGATAAACGCTCGATTTGCACAAGCGACCGGCGTTGCTCGATGGAAGCCGTTCGAGAATCATCCAGGCCCTGGAGCAGTCTCAAGCTGCCCGCAAAAAGGGCGCTCAGAATCCCAGTTACCAAGACGACTTCTAGCAAGGTCATCCCGCGTCGATGACGCGTTGTTGTGAACCACATTCTTTGCGATAAGCACCCCGGCATCACTCAGCCCCCTCAAGCCACCACACTCGCCGTGTCGCCGTGGGCGAGTCTGTGGACGTGATCACCGCGAAGTGGCCGCGTGCGTTGTCCGCCTCGAACTTTTCGAAGTGAACTGATAACTGCTCCGACTCGAAACGCGTCAACCAATCCTCCGCTCTCACGCGATCCATTTGACGCAAACGGTGCGCAGTGCTGTTCACCTGCAACGTGTGACTCAAACGCAGCGACGCCGTATGATCCAGAGAACGCTGTGTCATCACCGTCTTCACGAGCAGCGTTCCGGCAGTGGCCATGACGGCGAGGCAAACGACGCTATCAATCAGGCCAAAAGCGTGTCGCGGGACACGCCAACGAAGTCGCCATGGAGAATCAGGATGCATGGACCACCAGATCGGTAAGAAACTGGAACAGCACGAGGGCGTGCAGTAACACGTACGACCCCGCCAAACACACCACCACAGGTACGAGCCAAGACAATCGGTGCTGCCAAAGGTCGCGTTGTTGCCGGCGCGCATCCGTCACCAGGTGTATCAAGGATTGCTGGAGATTCCCATTGCGTTCTGCCGCCTCCAACCAACGCGATTCCCCCACGCTGATCAGGCCAGCACCCTTGAGCGCGATGGCCGTCGACTGCCCCTGGCTGACACGACCCGCGATCTGATCACACCACTCATGAACCAAGCGAGAACGCGTTGCTTCCGCAGCGGCAACGCTGACGCGATCAATGGGCTGTCTTGCCCCAATGGCGGATGCAACCGCATCCAAAAAGAACAACCGATCACGACGTCGAACCGCGGAACCAAAGCCAGGAACCCATCGCGTGCGACGACGTGTTGGGAAGCGTGAGACCCAAAGGCCCGCGAGATACCAAATCACCAATGCGACCATCAGCCACGGCATCCAGGCTTGCGCCGCTCGAACCAAATTGACTTTGGTCCACCAGTTCCCGATTGGACCACTGGAAGCACTCGAGGGAACACCAAACTCACTCGCGATTGAAAAAAGAGTCGGGAAGATAAGGGTGTTGGCGAACAGACCAACCAAATAGGTCGCGACGACCAGAGTGGTCAGGTAGATGATCTGAGAGGGGACCGGCCACCGTGCGGGCCAGGTTTCGTGAAGCGAAGGCGGCTCCGCATCCGTGATATTCTCGCGGATCGGCTTCTGTGGCTGCGCCATCGCATAAACCACGTCAACAGCCAGCGGTGTCCTAGCGAAGCGGACCGCCTGGCTCGGCGAATCACCACACCGCAGACGGAATGCCAATTGCCGCAGTCTTGGCGCCAGGCTGCTGCGTAGCGTCAGACCCAAACGTTCCAAGGCTTCCGGCAGCGCGCCTCCATGCGTCAGCACCAATCGCAAGGACTCATTAACGCATCGCAGTTCGCTACGATAACGGAGAGATCCAGCGACCGCGCAAACGGCGGTCACCATCAACGGCACCAAACCCAGCATGGGATTGCCGCTCCCCAAAGCAAATGCGATGACCATCACGGGCACACAGAGCCAACGCATCCACCGCCAAAAGACAATCCAACCGAATGGGATTCTCTCGGGAGAGCGTCGCTGCAGGTGCCAAACCGCCACGTCGATGGTCAAGACCACCAACAGACAGAAGACGCCAACGCCGAGCATGACATTAAAGAACATACTTCGTGGTCCCTATCATGTCAGACCACTCAATAACTCGAACATCGTACGCAACTGCCACGCCGTGAATCCCGCGATGGAACCGAGGATGGCAAGGCTACCCAAGACAAACATGGCGGGCAACGCGAACGAAGCTCGTCCGACCTGGATCGACGACTGTTCGTGAAGCGCGCGAGCGATCTCGTCCCACACGATGGTGGCTTGGTCTGGAGACCCACTGAGCAACACCGATGCCCCGTCCAGGATCGACCCGCGGCTGGGAAGGTCGCGCATCACCGTCTCCATCGACTCACCTCGCTCCAAACGCAGCACGCTGTCACTCATCCATGCGTTCAGACGCGGGGATTGCCCATTGAGTCGTGCCGCCATCAAGGCTTGCGGGTACGTCCACCCCAGACGCGTCGACTGCCTGATTGACTGGGACATGGCCGCCAGATCGATGGTCATCATGGACGAACCAAACCAGGGAACATGATCCCAAAACCAGGCGTTGCGCCGTCCACGACGAACGGCGACGCGAACGAAGAACGAAACCAACGCCACCAAGATCACGATCAAGAGAACGCCAAATGCGCGCTGGATGTCTTGATTGAAACCCAGGACCATCACGCTGCTCGGCGCCCGTGAGGTCCACCAGTACCCGTCGTAGTCGAACACCAAAGGCGAGGTCTGCCATGTCACAAACCAAGCCACGAATGCGGAAACGAGTAGATAGAGCTTGCCGATCACCATCATGGTGAGACAACGCCCCCGCATGCGACGTCGATGCAAATCGAGTCTCAACTCTTCCGCAAGGCGACGTGTCGCTTCCTGATCCATTCCCGAAACGGAGGCCTGAATCGCTCCCAAACACCATCGCCCCGCGCCGTCCCGCTGCAAGGCATCTGCGACGGGATCTCCTCGCTCAAACCCAGCCAAAATCTGATGCATCAGCCGCTTGCCGGGACCGCTTAGCTCCGATGCAATCCCATGCAACAAGGCTAGCGAGCCCGGCCTTTCTCGCAAGCCTTTGAGCAGGCGATCAACCGGGATCGCTGCGGGTTCTGCCTTCACGCGGTCAACAAGTACGCTCACGGAGAAGCCACCTCCAACGCCGCCTCGTACAATGGAATCATGAATCCCATACCAATGACCAAACAAATCACGGACATCCCCACGACGCCAACCAACGACGGAAAGACCTCGCACCAAAACGACTCGCGTCGCATGGCGCGTTCGTCGTACCAATCCGACAGCGTCTTCAGTGTCTTGGCCGCGGTGTGGACATCGACGGGACGCTCCAACTGATGGACCGTTGTATCCAGCAACCCCGGCATCTTTACCGTGGCCGACAAGCCAGCAACGGCGCGCGATTGTGCCACGGCGTCATCCAGCAGCGTTCCGGCTTGCAGATGAACGGCCAAACAATCGGCGAAAAGAGCCCAAGCCGATTCGAACCCGGGGCTCGCCACCAGGGGCATTTGAAAGCGCCCATAGCGCAAGCGGCTCCACAACCACCAAACCACGCAAGCCCCGACCGCCAACAGCGGAAGTCCTGCCGGATGCTCACTGACCCATTGCAACGCGTTGACGACCGAAAGCGGGAGCGCCGGACGAATTTGGTCCAGTGCCGCATCAGCCGATGGTTCTGTGTTCATGAAACGCGGCAACACGAATCGGATCGCCAGCCAAAACAACGCGTACGTCAGCATCAGCGAGGTCACCGGATAGACCAACGCGCGAAGCGCACGTCGCTCGCGTTCGCGATCCATTCGCAAGGCGCGTGCAAGATCCGCGACCGGCCCTGCTGAACCGGTTTGCAACGATGCTGACATGGCGGCGCGAACCATGGGGCGACGCGCACCTGTCATATCCGCAATCGCGTCTTCAGCCGGCTGCCCGGCACTGAGATTCCTCAGGACCGCGTCGGTCGCACGGCGGATCCGTCCCACGTGTTGATCTCGGAGCACCGTCAGACCGTCGGACCACGACCTTCCTTGGCGTGTGACGCCCGCAATCTCTTCCAGTAACCCGATCAGCTCACGATCGCTCAGCTTCACAATCCGCCCTGGTCTGTACAGAAAAGAACCGCCGCAGCGACCGTGCTGAAGAAACCGCAGGTTCCCTACGCCGCCGACGTCACGCATTATAGGGCTTACAACGCGACCCATGTGGGCGCGTTGGTCGGCTCATTTGCGATGTCGCCTAGGACTCCCTTTTGAGTGATCCCATGCAAGTTGGTTTCGGACCGGAATTCTTTGCTCGCGACACGACCGTCGTCGCGCGACAATTGCTCGGTCTCAAACTGCTGAAGCGAAGCGGTCGCCGCTGGTGTGGCGGGCTGATCGTGGAGACGGAGGCGTATTTGCCAGAGGGTGATTTCGCCAGCCACGCGGCCCGTGGTCAAACCGGCGGGAACACGTCCATGTTCGGGCAACCTGGCACGCTCTACGTTTATCCCATTCACGCAAATCACTGTTTGAACATGGTGACGGAAGCGGAAGGTGTTGGCGCGGCCGTACTGATTCGCGCTTTGGAGCCGACCGACGGGGTCTCGCAAATGGTGAAGCGCCGCAAAACGGATGAGCCAAGGCGTTTGACCTCGGGCCCCGGGATGTTGTGCCAGGCACTGGGCGTCGTTCGTCGGCACGACGGCGATGAGCTCCGCGAGTCAGCTGGCTGGCGATTGGAATGCGGCGTCACCGTGAACGCCGATCGCATCGCTGCTGGTCCTAGGATCGGAATTTCAAAATCCCAAACGCTCCCGCTCCGGTTTTTCGTGGATGGAAACCGTTTCGTCAGTGGGCGCGCGTCCGACCATCACCTGCCCCGGGTCGGAAGCCTGAAACCGATCGCCTAAGCTATCGAGCAAGTGGGAGGGTGAGGCTCCTGCCGAACCGAATCCCTTCTTTGCTGCCGAGCTTGTCCATGTCCGAAGAGCACGTTCTCGTGATTCCCGAATCCGTGATCAAGGCCATCGGGGTGATCGACGGCTTCGAACGTGACACGGATCGTTTCTTACAGCCGATTCTGTCAAGTGATCAACTCTCCTATCGTCCTCGCAGCACGATGGAGAAGGACCCCTCCTACAAGCAACTGATCCCTTACGTCGTCATGCAGTGGACCGATGAGAACGAGGATGTGAAGTGCTTCACCTACACGCGGGGAGGCGGGTCGGGCGAATCTCGCTTGCGCGCGAAACGCAGCATTGGGGTCGGTGGCCATATCAGCCAAGAAGATGCCGCGGAGACGCACGCCGATGCGTACCGAGCCGGCATGGAACGCGAGCTGCGTGAAGAAGTCCAGATCGGAGCCCGATACACGCAGTCAACCGAGGGTCTGATCTACGATCCATCCAACGAAGTCGGGCGAGTGCATTTGGGTGTGCTGCACCGCTTTGTCCTTGAGCGGCCGGATGTGACCAGCAAGGAAGCCGTCTTGGCCGAGGGTAGTTTTGTTTCGGTGGAGCAACTACTCGAAGAACGAGAACACTTGGAAACATGGAGCCAAATCGCGCTCGACGCCTTGTTTGCGACCGCGACTGGCTAACGCATCGGGTTGTGAGTCATCCATTATCTGACCCTTGGGAAACGCTTCGATGTCTGACATGACCCCCTCCCAGAAATCTCGCCTGCTGCGCAACATGGTTGTGATGGCCTTGGCTGACGGCAGCTTTAGCCAACGCGAGGTCAACCTCTTGGCGGATCGCTGTTTGGAACTGGGAATGGGACAGCCTGAGTTGGAAGCGGCGCTGTCCTATGGACTCTCCGATGATGCCGCATTGGAGCTACCGGATACACCGGAGCAGCAGCACGCCCTCTTGCGTGAGCTGATTCGGATGATGGCGGCAGACGGTGTCTTGGAAGAATCTGAGAAGCGGCTCTTTGCCTTGGCGGCGGCGAAAATGGGCGTGCCCGCCGAGAAGCTCAGTGAGATCATCGCTGCCGTGTCGGGCCCGTCTTCGTGAGCAAGCCTTTGAAACGACGGCAGCATATCCTGATCACGTCCGGCCCAACGCGTCAATATCTCGATCCCGTTCGCTACATCACCAATGCATCGAGTGGCCGGATGGGGGCATCTCTCGCCCAAGCGGCTCTGCAACGTGGACACAAGGTAACGGTCGTTTCGGGGCCCGTGACCGTCGACTATCCCGCCGAGGCGAACGTGGTCGACGTCGTGACGACGGACGACATGCTTCAAGCGGCCAGCGATCGCTTTCGGAACTGTGACGGGGTGATTGGAGCCGCGGCACCGTGTGACTACCAGCCGCGCAAAGTCTTGACCGAGAAGATCGCCAAGACCGGGGATCCCCTGCGCCTGGATTTACTGGAGACCGCGGACGTGATCGCCACCCTCGGACAAAAGAAACGGACGGATCAGTGGGTTGTCGGATTCGCGCTGGAAACCGACGATCACCGATTCCGCGCGATTGTCAAATTGGAACGGAAGCACTGCGACCTGATCGTGAGCAACACGCCCGCCGCGATCGATGCCGTGAACAACCATGTGGAACTGATCAACGCATCTGGTGCGTTGGTGGACACCATCATCGGGAGCAAGGCTCAGGTGGCCGATCGCTTGCTACACCATATCGATGACCTCCTGATTCAAAAAGAAACGACGACGTGAGTGATCTATCCGTCACGCTCAACCGACTGCGATTGCCCAACCCCATCCTGGTCGCGTCCGGCACATTCGGGTACGCCCGCGAAATGGAGAACATTGTCGATCTCGAACGCATTGGGGGGATCCTGCCCAAGACCATCACGGCGGAGCCGCGAATGGGGAACGCTCCGTGGCGAACCGTGGAAACCTCCGCGGGTTTGCTCAATGCGATCGGTTTGGACAACGATGGCGTCGACGCATTCTGTGAGCACCATCTGCCCTACTTGGCGAAGCTGTCGACGCCCGTCGTCGTGAGCATTGCTGGCCGGACGGCGGAGGACTTTCAATCGCTGGCGATGCGCGTTGGCAACCTGGATGGCGTTGCTGCGCTAGAACTGAATCTTTCCTGTCCCAACGTCAGTGGTGGCATTGATTTCGGCATCGACCCGGAGTCCTGTCGCAAGGTCGTCCAGGCCTGTCGTGACGCCAGCGCGGTTCCCGTTCTGGCTAAATTGACCCCCAACGTGACACGCATCGCCGATGTCGCCCGTGGCGCAGCCGACGGCGGTGCGGACGCGGTCTGCCTGATCAACACCGTTTTGGCCATGGCGGTGAACTGGCGCACTCGCAAACCCATGCTCGGCAACGGCATGGGAGGGCTCAGCGGTCCGGCGATCAAACCCATCGCCCTGCGATGTGTTCACCAAGTGCGGATGTCGGTGGACGTTCCGATCATTGGGATTGGTGGCATCGCCAGCATCGATGATGTCATGCAGTTCTTGGTAACGGGGGCATCAGCGGTGCAGATTGGCACCGCCAATTACTACGACCCCAAGCTGTCGACACGTCTCGTGGACCGTTTGCCAAGCGCACTCGATGAGATCGGGGCCTCATCCGTGACGGAGATCGTTGGCACGCTTCAGTCTGGTTGAGACTTTCGCCACTTCTCGCCGATCGCCACCACTGAAACGCAGCCAAACCAAGATCACCCTCCCGCGGCTTGCCGTGGGAGCGACCGTATCTTTTCCGGGAAAGGGGAAAAGTCGAAAATTTGAATTTTCGACTCCTTGTTTCTCGAGCGACGCGCAGCGCTGAGGCGGACGCAACTTTCGAGAAGCGCGGCAGGTGCTATCTTGTTGTTTGGTGCCGTGCGTTAACGCGCGAGACACAAGGAGTCGAAAATTCAAATTTTCGACTTTTCCCCTTTCCCGGAAAAGATACGGTCGCT
>JBCCYK010000179.1:0-14025 GCA_039189905.1 Planctomycetota bacterium | reverse complement strand
AAGAAAAACAGGCACATATACATGATCAGGTCATAAACCCAATCCACTTCCCCCGCGAAGGTGGAAGCCTGCTTCGGAAACCAAAAACTGTCGTTTAAATCAGCGAGAAGCATCACGTGCTCGTTCAAGAAATCGCTTTGGCGGGAATGGTATGTTGCTCAGATCGGTCAAGTTGATCGTGCGGTGCGGACTTTCGACCGGTCCAGTACGGGATCAAGGCGAGGAACATGGCGAGCACGGTCACGGCGCCCGCCAATCGCATGATCTTCCATGCCTGGGGTGTGTAACTGTTGGCAGCCGGGTCAAACGCGTAACACCACAAAACAAACTGATCGACGATGCCACCGACCTTGCCCTCACCGGCTTCCAAGAGGGCCAACTTCATGTCGTCGGGAGGGAAAGCGACGCCAAGCGAGTACCGCGTGACCACGCCGTCTCCGGAACAGAATGCCAACATCGCCGGGTGAGCGTACTCGCCGGAAGCACGATCGTATCGGTAAGCGAACCCCGTCACGTCGCACAGCTGGTCCACGACTTTTTTGTTGGTTCGCGCGAAGACCCATGCCTCGTCCGCACCCTGTTGAGCGGGAATTTGTTCAATATAGCGCTGCTTCATCTCACGGAGCCGTTGGTCGGTCTCCTTCGGGTCGATGCTGACGCTGAGAAGTCGGAAATCACGACCCGCACGCAGATCGAGCTTTTCCAACGACTGAGACAATTGATTGAGCTGAACGTTGCACAGCATCGGACAGTTCGAGTAATTCAGCGTCAGGATCACGGGAAGCCCGCCATCAAAAACCTGTCCCGAGCGGAGTTTCCGCCCGCGCGAATCGACGAGTGGCAGATCCTTTGGAATGGTCGCACCCAGCTTCTGCTCGACCTCCAGGCCCTTCACGCCCAGCGGCAGTGAATCATTTAACATCACGGGAGCGGCGTCCTGCACAGCGCTACTTGCCGGCTGCCCCCACGAAGCCAAGTCGACGGTGGTCACCACCAAAATCACAGCCATCCACCCCAACCTCATTGGGACTTTCGGACTTGCGTTTCGCTGACGGTCAGTGTTCACAGAGATCGCGATTGGGTTGCTCAGGATTGAGGGGAGAATCGGATGACACGTGCAGCTTGGTCGTCCGTCTCAGGCAGCGCTCTCGAGGAGGCTTCCGCCATCTCCGAAATCACCGTGTCAATGGGGACCACGATGTTGCCCGTCGCCTCGTCGACCCCGTAGCGAGAAACGGATTCCAGCTGCGACTCCAACTCGCGATTTTGACGCCGATAGTCCGACTGTGCCTGCTTCCGCGAATCAACCGCATCGGCCATCGCGAAATACAGCACTTGAACTCCCAGAACGGTAACCGCAACGACCACCACGGAAATCACGCTCACAACGGCAATTCGCCCGGTGTTCAGATCGTCATAAGCTGCCATGGGAGATCAAATCAGAGTCAAAGGGATGGTGTTTGTTTTGAGGCCACCCTAACGGGTGGCACGCTTCGTTCTTCTACAAATTCAAATGTTTTCAAAGGCCAACGATTCTCCGAGTCTCGGATCGCGAACCGCCATGATTCGGACGCCAGAAGCGAGTCGAAAGAGACCCCCGACCATCATGGCCAACATGCCGACCAAACAGAGAATCGATGCGGCCAATCCCGCCGCGGCGCCCGCCCCGAAGCCGGCTTCGGGCATGATGACCCAATACAGGTCGACGAAGTGAATGATCAGAATGTAGGTCGCCCAGGTGGCGACCAACCAAGGCTTGCGGCGAACGTGACGGCTCATCGTGCCCGCGAACGGGACGCCCCAGTGGAAGACCATCAGCACCACACCCAGCGTGGACCAGACACCCGACGATCGCACGTAAAACCAGTGCGTCTCCTCCGGGATATTTCCGTACCAGATCAGCATGTATTGACTGAAGGCGATGTATCCCCAGAAACAGATGAAACCGAAGATCAGCTTCCCGAGATCGTGATAGTGTTCCACGGTCACCTCGTCTCGCATGGCGCCCGCGCGCTGCAAGAGAAAGCTTGCTAGGGCCAGGACGCAATGAGCCGACAAGATGCTCCCGGTGAACAGGTAGACGCCAAACATGGTTGAAAACCACATCGGCGCCAGACTCATCACCCAGTCGAATGCCGCAAACGACGTGCAAAACGCAAACAAGATGATCGCGGGACCGCTACGAGCCTGCATTCGTTCCGTCAGCGTGATCTCACCGGTCTCGTCTTGACGTTGCGAGTTGCGGTAGTACCACATCGCGAGTCCTGACCAGATGCCGAGATAGATCAGACTCCGCAGCGTGAACCAACCGGGAGACAGGTAACGTTCCTTCTCAGCCCAAATCGCAGCGGGCACGCCGTGGCCTTCCGCCCAACCCTCGATACTCCACGCGTAAAGTGTCCCCTGGTAGGCCGCGACCAAGATCGGCAGGTAGAGGACCGCAAGTGGCAGGATCATCACCATCATCAATTCGGCGATGCGACGCACCACAACGCTCCAGCCCGCCCGGGTCAAGTGCTGCACCAGCACAAAAAACAGGGAACCAATCGAAAGGGTGGTGCAATAGATCAACGCCGTCAGATAAGCCGACATTCCGAAACGGGTGTCGACGGCCATGCAACCAATGATGACCCCGACCAACAACACCACCAAACCGCCTGCCAAGAGTGGCAGGGTGAGCTTCGAAACGGCTTGCGGAAGAGCAAAGGCTGGATCGTTCGCGGGTTTTCGCTCGACGGCTTGATGATGACCCATGAGACTTTCAGAAACGAACGTGACAGTGTGAATGAATCAGATGCAATTTTCCGGCCTTAAGCCGGGCAAGTTTCAATGTGTTACTCGGACTCGGCAGCTTTCTTGGCTGCCTCGGCTTCCGCGTCTGCGATTGCCTTTTTCACCGCTTCTTGCTCCTCCGCGATCGAGTCGCGTTGTTCTTCGGGGATGTCATTGATCGATGCACTTTGGCTGGCTTGAAGTGCTCGCACATAACCGACGATCGCCCATCGATCCCGAGCCTTGATTTGTGCCGCGTAACCCGGCATCCGACGGATCCCGTTGCTGATCGTGCTGAACAGCTTTCCATCCGCATATTTGTCTTGGTGAAGCGTCGGATCATGCATGTTCGACGGCGGGGTCCATGTCGATGCCAAGATCTTCTGCGCCCGCTGATTGACCAAACCATTGCCACGACCATTCATGCCATGACAAACCGCACAATAAATGTGGAACTGCTCCTGACCTCTTCGAAGGGTTGCCTCATCCAACAGGAGCGGGTTGCTCGTCAGCCAAGGCGTGTTGTCTTCTGGGGGAGCGGCCTCCGCCTCATCAACCGGCGCCGCTTCATCTGAGTCCGAAGGCGCCTCGCTTGCCACATCGCCATCGCCGACTCCGTCGACCTCCTCCGCTTCCGTCTCACCTTCGTCAACCAAGGCAACAAGGCGTTCCACACGTGATGCATCGATGGCCGCAAGCGCTTCCATGTCGACACCCGTTTGGAACTCGTAGTCCACATCCAAACCCTCAATACCGGGATAGCCACGCACGACGGTTCCCGGAACAAGCGGCCGCATCGCCCTTCCATCCGCGAACAAAGTTGTCGTCTGCTGCGCGTCTTTGGCGGGCGAAAAATCCATGTCAGGAAAGATGTGAAAACGCGGTGACGTGCTCTTGGTCACTCGCATTCGTGCCACCACCAGCGCGGGGATGAAGGACAGTGCGATTGTCGCCGCCAAACCCACCAACAAGGGCTTGGGGATGGTGAGCGATGTATCGTCATCGACAACGGGCTCGACATGTTCCGCTCCCAGTTCACCCAACAGCACCTTCGCACCCGATTCGTCAAACTTCTCATCGTTGGCGGGCAAGAAGAGAAAAAAAGTGTCATCGGTCGCGCGGTCAAAACGCGGACTCGTGAACATGGGGTTGCTGAACTTGGGAAGACCGTTGAGTGCCCACATCCCAAAGAACGTTCCAAAGGAAGCCAACAGGATCGTCAATTCGAAGGTGACGGGAATGAAGGCCGGTAAGGAAACATACGGCTTTCCCGAGATGATGTATTCATAGCTGAAGTTCTTGATCCAGGAGCTGAACCAATCCCCGTTCATGCCGATCTGCATCAGCAGGGCAATCGACGTCCCCGTCAAGCCGCAGACGAGCGCGATCCATGGCAAAACCGTCGGTTTGATGCCGAGCGCTTTGTCGATGCCATGAACCGGAAAGGGCGTGAACGCATCGGCCTTGGTATAGCCCGCGTCGCGAACGCGCTCGCACGCCGATAGCAACGAATCGACGTCCATGTACTCGCCCACGACCCCGTGGACGGTCTTGCCGTCTTCAGCGGTGATGGTTTGGGGTTGTGAGTCAGCCATGGTTAGCGTGCGCCATGTGGAGTTCTTTTGCCAATGTCGCCTTCGTTTCCGCCATGTTCACCACGGGCATCAAGCGACAAAACAACAGGAAGAGCGTGAAGAAAAGGCCGAACGAGCCGACCAGCATCGCCCAGTCGACCCACGTCGGTGAAAAGTACGCCCAGGCACTGGGCAGGTAATCACGCGAAAGGCTGGTGATCGTGATCACAAAGCGTTCAAACCACATCCCAATGTTCACGAAGATCGAAACGATCAACATGATCCAAGGGGTCGTGCGAAACTTCTTCACCCAGAACAGATTGGGGCTGATCACATTGCAAGTGATCATCGTCCAGTAAGCCCACCAGTACGGCCCGAAAGCTCGGTTGATAAACGCGAACTTTTCTTCGGGGACCTGACCGTACCAGGCGATAAAGAACTCGGTTCCGTAAGCCAGGCCCACAATCAAGCCGGTCGCCAAAATCACCTTGCACATGTTTTCCAAGTGCCGGATGGTGATCAGCTTCTCGAGACTGAAAATCTTGCGGCAAGGCACCATCAAGGTGATCACCATCGCGAATCCCGAGAAAATCGCCCCGGCGACGAAATAAGGCGGGAAGATGGTCGTGTGCCACCCCGGAACTTGCGACACCGCGAAGTCAAACGACACGATGGTGTGCACGGACAGCACGAGAGGCGCCGCAAAGGCGGCCAACAAGGCGTAGGCTTTTTCGTAACGCATCCAGTGCCGCGACGAACCGCTCCAGCCAAGCGAAAGGATGCCATAGGCGGCGCGACGGAAAGGGTTTTTGCTGCGATCACGGAACGTCGCCAAGTCCGGCACCATCCCCATGTACCAGAACAACAAGGACACGGTCGCATAAGTGCTGACCGCAAACACGTCCCACAGAAGGGGACTGCGGAACTGGGGCCACATCCACAAGTTCAAACTGGGATAAGGCGCCAACCAATAAGCCAACCAAGCGCGACCGACGTGAATCCCGGGAAAGGACCCCGCACACACCACCGCAAAAATCGTCATCGCTTCGGCAGCACGGTTGATGCTAGTTCGCCATTCTTGCCGGAACAGATACAGAATCGCACTGATCAACGTTCCAGCGTGACCGATGCCGACCCAAAAAACAAAGTTCACAATGGGCCAACCCCAAAAGATCGGTGCCCGGTTTCCCCAAACACCGACGCCCGTGTAGATCAGGTAGGCAACGCAAAGCCCGAACATACCGGCCAAGTGCGAGGCAATGAAAAACCCGATCAACCAGCCACGGCTGGGCGGGGTTTCCGCGATGCGGCAGACAGCTTCGGTGATGCTGTTGTAGGTGGCGTCACCCAGCACCAAGGGGGCGCGTTCACCGGGCCTTTCGGCGGTGTTGTCCAACCCGTTTGGAATCGCAAGCGACATGAGATGAAAGGGGAAAGGTGACAGGAAACAGGTGAAAGGGTGTTGAGGCTCAGCGCGGGTCAGACAATCGGCAGTTGACGGCGACGCAACCGGGCATGTTTGGCATCGTCACCATGCTCGTGGTCATGGTGCTCATCGTGCTCATGATCGTCATGGTGGTCATCGTGCCCGTGTTCATCGTGCCCGCGTTCATCGTGCCCATGTTCATCATGGCCGTGACCATCGTGGTGACCATGATGCGGGGCCTCCAGATTGACCAGCCGATCCAATTGCACGCGTGTCATCAGGGCCGGCGGCGTGTTTCGAATGCGCGCCAGGTAGGTCGTTCGTGGCTTGGTATTAAGTTGCGTGAGCATCCCGTAGCTTCGTTTGTCCTTCTTGGCTTTCGAAACGCGCGATTCAGGATCCGCGATGTTGCCAAATTCCACCGCGTTGCAGGGGCACGCGTTTTGGCAGGCCGTCACGATGTCCCCATCCTTGATCGGGCGCCCGCCTTCTTTGCGAGCATTGATCTTGGCTCGCTCAATCCGCTGGACGCAATAAGTGCATTTCTCCATCACGCCACGACCGCGTACCGTCACCTCCGGATTGAGCACCATCGATTGCAGCTTGCGGTTCGCCGTTTCAATGGACCCCGGATAGGCATCGATCCCGTAGCCCACGCCGACGTCCTTGTTGTAATTGAAGTAATTGAATCGGCGGACTTTGTAGGGGCAATTGTTGGCACAATAACGCGTGCCGATGCATCGGTTATAAGCCATCGCGTTGATGCCCTCGTCCGTGTGGACCGTCGCCGCGACAGGGCAAACCTGTTCGCAAGGCGCGGTTTCGCAATGCACGCAACTGAGCGGCAACTGAACGACTTCGGCGTCATCTTCGTCGCCTTGAAAATAGCGATCGATGCGGATCCAGTGCATCTCACGACTGTTGATGACCTGCTCCTTACCGACGATGGGAACATTGTTCTCAGCTTGGCAGGCGATCACACACGCATTGCATCCGGTGCATTTGGTCAGATCGATCGACATGCCCCATTGCGGGAGATGAGGCTTGGCCTCCTCGATGGCGCTGATGGGTTCTTCCCACAAAGAACCATCTTGACCCACCTTGGGAACGTGCGGCCCCAATGCCTCGGTGAAGTCGGGGAGCTTGTCCAGCAGCGCGGTCGTGCCTTCCCGAATGAGCGAGTAACTGCGGTCCTCCGTCTCGTCTCGACCCAACTCATCGATGGCCCAATGATCTTGGGTCGTTGCCAGCTCATATTCATTGAAACGAGGACGCCCCTCCATGATGGCGAACTGCATTGAGTCGGCGTGTCGGATCGGGGCCACGTTGATGCCGACCACCTCGACCTCCTCTTCTGGGAGCCCCCCCACCATTCCGACCCGGCTTCGACCATAGCCAATCGTCGCGGTCACGACTCCGGGGGCCATGCCCGGCATTTCATAAACAGGCAGCTCGACGGTCGTCCCATCATCTCGTCGCAGGGCCAACATCAACCCATGCTTGACGCCAAAGGACTTGGCGGTGCGCGGACTCATGACCGCTGCGTTGCCCCATGTCAACTTTGTCAAGGATTGAGGCATCTCCTGCAACCAGCCGTTGTTCGCAAAGCGACCGTCATAGAGAGCCTCGCTTTGCAGGAACAGAACTTCGATCGCATCCTTGTCGATCTCCAGGGTCGCCGACGCCACTTCGCCAGCCAGATCCGACTCACCCAAATTTGGCGGTCCCAAGGACGCTTCCACGGTGAGCTCGCTGTGGTACCCGTCATAAAGCAACTTCTTCCACTCGCCAGCGGGCAGCGTTCCGCCAGCCAATTCATTGGCCGTTTCCTGCACAAGGCCCTGGCCATCGTTCACTTCCATGCCGGCCATGGTGGCGATGACCTCAGCCATCGTGCGGCCACCAAGCAGGGGCAAAATCTGAGGCTGGCAAACGCCATAGTGACCACCAACACCCACGCAGTCGGACCAAGACTCCAGAGGGTGAGCAAGCGGGAGCGACCACACGCACTTCGCAGCGGTCTCGTCGTCGTACATGCCCAGATAGATCGAGTGCTCCACGCGGTCGATCAAGTCGACCAAGGCGAGTTCGCTGGGAGCGGTATGGACCACGTTGGCATCCAGAACGACCAGCGCGTTGATGTCCCCCTTAGAAATGCGGCTCGCAAGCCCGCTCATCGTCTGCAGATTCTTCAGCTCGGCGTAAGCGGTCGGGCGGAACTTCTGAATCTTGCCGTACGACCCGAGAGCCTGGTTGAGCGCGACACCCGCAACCACGGCATCCGCACCCAACGCGGTCCCCACAATCACAACGCCATGCTCGCCCGCGGCGATCAAGTCCGCCGCCGCGGAGGCAATGAAGGTTTCCAGATCACGATCGATCACCTCTTGCCGCGCCGCATCGCCTCCCTCGGCGATCCGCTCCTCATCGGCGATCCTCATCTCCAAGAGGGCCTCGGGAGTCGCATCGCTGGGCTTGGAATCACCCGCTTGCACACGCCGGGTCAATTCCGCCAGCACCGACGGGATCTGCGAGGGACGCAATGCCAAGCGAACATCCGCGGCGGCGCCCGTCGCGCTGTAATCCCCTTCGACCACATAGAGTCGACTCATGGGACCGGCGTTCGGGTCGCGTGTGCATCCGAAGGTGCGGCCGTTGTCGGCTGAACCTGGAAACGTTCCCAGAAAATCCGCCTGAAGCGCGACGACGGTTTCCACTCCCGTGAAATCGAAGGCCTGTGTGACCGGCTTGCCGAAGAGCTTCTCGCCGACCACGTGCATCGCTCCCCCATCGATCGGATCGTAAACAACGACCTCGGCGCTGGGCAGCTGCTCTTGAAGCGACTGGAGACTCCGAACCAAGGTGGGCGAAGCGCTTGGCCCCATCAAAACAGCGAAGTCCTTCCCGTCCCCGGAAGACCGCACGAGGCCGCTTGCGAACCGATCGAAGGCATCCCACGTTGATTCCAGCCGACGCCCGCCTTCGGCTTCTCGCTTGATCGGCACACCCGTCTCGCCGCGAGCCCGATCAGGGTCATAGAGGGTCAGGACGGTCGCGTGCGCATAAGCTCCGGTCGCACCGCCGATCGGGTGCGAGGTGTTGGCAGCCACCCGAAGTGGTCGCCCGTCAACACACTCGATCAAGGCATGGATCACATCGCCCGCGATCTCAAAGTTGGAGGCCGCCTCGTAGGTTTCGCCCGGAATGTAGCCTTCGGGACGCAAAACAAACGGCGAGATGATCTCTTCGGGATAGCGGCAACCCGCGACGCCCGCCATCGCCAGCGAGGCGCCCATCAGCTGCAACCAGCGTCGCCGCGAGACCCCTTCTGGAAACTCCGACGCAGCCACCGGGAACTCACGTTCCAGGTAGTCCGTCATCTGAGGATCACCGCTCAGTTCCGACATCGAGCGAAAGTATCGCGGACGCGATGCGACGGCCGAGTCAGTCGTGGTGGTAGCGTTGCTCATGGGTGAACTCAGCGGTGACAGACCGCGCAATGCACTTGGGGATTGATGTTGAACTCTTCTCTGTGAGCCTTTGCAAAGGCCGCCTGATCCCAGTCCTCGCCGGGCTTCCAATCCAGCTTCGTCACGAACTCTTGGGGCCGCAGATGCTCATCGGGATTCCGGTGACACGTGATGCACCATGCCATCGAAAGCTGCTCGGCTTGGTAAACCACTTCCATCTGGTCGATCCGACCATGGCACGAAACACAAGACACCCCCGCGTGGACGTGCGCGGAGTGGTTGAAATAAACGTACTCGGGCAGGTTGTGAATCCTTTTCCAAGCCACGCTGCGACCCGTTTCCCAACTCTCATGAATGGGCGCCAACTTGGCACTTTCCGCATGGACGGCGCCCAACGCGGTTTGACCCTGATCATTTGCCGGCGAGTGGCAATTGATGCACGTTGCGGTCGGTGGGACCGCCGCGTGGGCTGCGTCAAAGACCGTGTTGTGGCAATAGCGACAGTCCATCTTCAACTGCCCCGCATGAATCGCATGACTGAAGGGGACTGGCTGCGTGGGCTGATAACCCACATTCAGGGTCTGCGGGTCCGTGATCAGCCCGCCCATCGCGGCGGCGTAAACGCCACCTCCGAGCGCGGCCAAGCCCAAGACACCCAAGAATGGGTTCACCCAGCGTGGAAAAAGAAACCGTTTCATGACAACCAAGGAGAAGTGATGTAAGTCATCGGCCGCCAACGAGGGCCCGTGGAATCATATGACTCAAAGCTCAAGATCCGAGTGCGACAAACCGTCTGCCGCGCATGAGAAGCCCTGCCACGCATGAAGAGCCTCGTGTGCGTCGATCGCAACCCATCCACAAAAGGACTCAGATTATCGAGCGGGGAACCGAATTCTGGCAAGCCCATCCGACCGTTAGCGACATTGTGTCGCATCGGATCGGGCGACCAAGGCAATGCGTAGGTCGCACACGTTGGTGCCGGTTGGACCGGTCATGACTAAACCGTCGGTTCGTTCCAGGAATGTGTACGCGTCGTTGCGTCTCAAGAAGTCCGTCGGTCGCAGGCCCAGCGCGAGGGCTCGCCGAAGCACTTCCCCATCAATCAACCCGCCCGCTGCCTGTGTGGGACCGTCTTCCCCATCCGTCCCCGCTGACAAAACCACGAAGCGCGACCACTCGGCATCCGTTAGGTCCAGAGCCAGCAATTGCTCGTAAGCAGCCAAAACCAACTGCTGGTTTCTGCCACCGCGGCCCCGTATCTCCGCCGGTGCCAAACAAACGGTGGGCTCGCCGCCCGTGATCAGAGCGTCTTGGCGATGCGCCTCAGGTGGTCTGCGCAACATGTCACGAATCCGATGTGCCATCTCGCGGCCGATCGCCTCCGCCTCGCCCTCGCAAGAACGGGCGCTGTGCATCACGTGATTGAAACCCAGCGATTCCGCTGCTATCCCAGCCGCGTCGACGGCCACCGCGTTGTTGCCGACGATAAAAACGGGCGACGGCGCAAGCCTGGCCGTTTGGGATGGCCGCATGTCGGCTTCTTCCAGGTGAGCATAGACCGCAGCGGGCAAAGTTCGTTCTGAGTCATACAGTCCCAAGACGCGGAGGGCGTCGCTGGGCGTGGAGGAGTCCGGGATGGTGGGACCCGATGCAATCAGATCCAGAGGGTCTCCCAAGACATCCGACAAAACAAGTGTGACAATCCGGCTGTTTCGTACAGCTCGCAAGAGATGACCGCCTTTGACGGCTGACAGATGCTTGCGGACCGTGTTGATTTCGGTGATGTCGGCCGCTGCCCCGGAAAGCAGACGGAGGACCGCCAGCTGATCACTCAATGTCAGCTTGCCGGCCGGTTTGCAGAGTAACGCCGAGCCACCCCCCGAGATCAAGGCAACGACCAAATCACGGGGGCCTGCCTGAGTGACCCAATCGAGAATCCGTCCCGTGCCGGCAATGGCTTTCTCCGTCGGTTCATTGCGACCGGCGGGACGCACAGCTTCGATCACAACCCCGGTGCCCTCAGCACGGGAATCCGTCGCCCCTTCGGGGACATTGATTTGTCCCACACATGGAAAACGATCCCCGATCGATTCGAGTAATCCGCCTGCCATCGCGCCGCTGGCTTTGCCAGCGCCCACCACAATCAGACGATCAAAGGAAGCCAGCTCAAAGGCAGCGTCACCGATCTCCAAGGAGCTCGCATCGTGCTGGATGCGCACTGCATCCCGCACGGCGTGGTCCCCCAACACGGAGCGTATGCCGGCATCGAGGATGGATCGGGCCTGTTCGCGAAGCGATGCCATCAATCGAGGTTGTATTGCTTCATTTTCTTATGCAGCGTGTTGCGATTGATCCCCAACCGCGAAGCCGCCTTGGTCTGCACACCGTTGCACTGCTTGAGAACCTGGGTGATGAGCTCGCACTCCACTCGGTCGACCACAAAAGGGTGCAGCTCGTCTTCCTCTCCGGCCTCGGTCAGCCCGCGCGTCACGACAAACTGTGTGAGCGTCGATGCGTCGATGGATGAAAGATCCGGACTACGGTTGGGATTGCCGCCCGCGATCGGATCTCCCCCAACCAAGCCAGGGACACCGGTCGGCCAAGCGGCGTCCGTGGGCACGCCTGCCAACCCGGGATGGCCCGTTGCGACAAGCCCACCCAAACGCGTCGGTTCCATCCCCACAGCGTCGCGGGACGTGACACAAGCTGGCAACAGCTCGAGTGTCAATTCGTCGGTCTCGCTCATCACGACCGCCCGTTCGATGTAGTTCTGCAATTCGCGAACGTTCCCGGGCCAGTGATAATCCTGGAGCGCTTCGATCACGTCGGGGCTAATGTGCGTCACAAAACGGTCATTGACCTCGTTGTAATACTCCAAAAAAAACGAGACCAACATGGGGATGTCATCGCGACGTTCTCGCAGCGCTGGCAGGTCGATCGAAACCACATTGAGACGCCAGTAAAGGTCCTCGCGGAACCGCTGGGCGGCGACCTCCCCCATCAGGTCTCGGTTGCTGGCGGCAATGACGCGGACATCCGTTGTCAAGGATTGCGTGTCGCCAACACGCTCAAACTCGCGTTCTTGAAGCACGCGAAGCAGTTTGACCTGCAGTGTCCGCGTCGTGCTGTTGATCTCATCCAGAAAGATCGACCCGCCGTCGGCGACCTCAAAGCGACCCGCTCGATTCGCCACCGCACCCGTGAACGATCCGCGCACGTGGCCAAACAGCTCGCTTTCGAGCAGGCTTTCACTCAGAGCGCCACAGTTGACACGAACGTACGGCCCGCCACTCCGGTGACTCAAGCGGTGAATGGCCGAGGCGATCAACTCTTTCCCCGTACCGGTTTCACCCAGGATCAGCACGGACGCGTTGGAGCCCGCCACTTTCCGCGTGACACGATCCACCTGCTGCATGGCCGGGCATTGGCCGATCACGCCCGGCAACAATTGTCCATGTACGCTCACGTCAGAGCCATTCCGCCGCGTGTCCGAAACGACCCGCAAACACCTGCTCACTCAAGGCACGACGTTCGCGGGGACCCGACTGACGCTGGTGCAGCTGCACGTCCAACGCGTCAGTTGGCGCGTCGGTCGCCGGATACCCGATCGCGATGGCCGTTTGAGGCTGATGCCCTTCAGGCAAGCCGTATTGCGCCGTGATCTGTGCCAGTTGGATCCCGGCCATCTGATGTACCTGCAAACCTTCTGCGACGGCCTGGAGCGCCAACTGCGCCGCAGCGGCGCCCAAATCATGGAGGGCCACGCGATTGGGTTTACCGTTGTACGCAAACTGGTCGCGGGTCACCGTCAGAATCAACGCCCCGGCCCGCGAAGCCCAGGCGCGGTTGGCTTCCATCAAACAGGCGATCATCGCATCAAACGCCTCCGACTCTTGCCGCCGTGCGACGATCCAGTACCACGGTTGATCGTTGAAGCTGCTGGCGGCCCAGCGCGCCGCCTCCAAGCAGCGTCGCAGCGCCCCGTCCGTGATCGCCTGCTCGCGGAAGCGATAAGGGCTCCAGCGTTGGCGGATGCTTGGAATCACGCCGGCGGCGCTTGCGTTGACAGACCCGGCCTCCCCCGCGATGCCCGCTTGCTCAGCACTCATCACTTCGCTCTTGTTCGTTTTGTTGCGGCATTGCGAAATCAAAACCCGCACTCCCAAACCTCTCGACCCACGGTTGCCCTGGCTGTCAAGATTGTCATGCGGATGTCTGGCTCCCCGTTTTCGCTGCATCCAATCCCAATGTCGTCGACCTGACCCAGTCGAAAACGCACCCCGGAATCCCACAACGAACCGCCTGCATGAAAGACTATCACGACGACACAAAATGGGCTATGCAGCCGCTGCAACAAAAATGGGCAAACCTGCCCATAAAACAGCGCTGCCGTATTGTCGGATCGGCTAGGCACGGGATTGCGGCCTTGGCCGACGAATTTGTCCGGCGATGCGCGTCCCCGATTCGCGTTGACCCCGTGGAAACGGTTGCCTCGGAACTGGTTCCTCTCTGCGACGCACTCGTTTGGCTTTCAAAACGCGGCCCCAAGGTCCTCGCCGATCGAACCGTGGGCGTCGCGGGTCGACCCCTATGGTTGTGGGGGGTGCGTAGCACGGTTCGCCGAGTCCCCCTGGGGCGGGTGCTGATTTTGGGGACATGGAACTACCCGCTTTTTCTGGCGGGCGTGCAGGCGGCGCAGGCTCTCGCAGCAGGCAACCAAGTCCTGATGAAACCAGCACCCGGATGCGAGTCGGCGACTCAGCAACTGGCGGATTGCTTTGTT
>JBCCYK010000178.1:0-14136 GCA_039189905.1 Planctomycetota bacterium | reverse complement strand
GGTGTCGGTTGAGAATCGTCGGCCATGACGCCTCGACCGTTGAATGCCTGCATGAAGGCACTCACCTCCGCGTTGCCAGAAACCTCTGGCCTATATCCCTCGTCGGCATGACCGGCAGGAGGCAATCCACAGAAAAGAAGCCAAGCCGTCATCACAACGTGCCCGATCCGCAGACGGGCGGCGACGACCTCAGATTCATGCCAGCGTTCTTGGGCGGGATCACTCTCGGGCATCGATCGCTTGGTGAAAGTAGTAGCAAAGCCCATCGGGCGCGACGACAAAGAAGACACGAAAACGCTTTCCGTCCCTTTCGTCGACGCGTACATCCGAGACCTCCGTGCCGGTGGACTCGAGCTGCGTCTTGATGGCATCCAAGTCGTTCACCCGAATGGCGGCACCATCCTGTTCCGGATCCCCGCCGTTGATCGCGAATCCAATCTGTTGACCGTCGCGTTCCAGGACGACCGTGGGAAGAGGGTCCTCGCGGCGTTCCACCTCAGTCAACCCAAAGTGTTTGCAGTACCACTCCGATGCAACATCCAGATTGCTGACAGGGAGTCCCAGCACATCTTCCTGATATGCAGAGACCGATTCAAAGACAGCTGCGTCACTCATGCCCGTATCCCTTTTCAGATAAGCGTGATCACTGGAACCATTTTAAACCAAGCAAACGAATCAACCTCAAATTCGCGTCTGGTGGTCGCAGGCTTCGTCGAGAAGCTTGATCCACGGGCCTATGTAGTGCCCGTTGTCGTGGAAGGTACGGCCTGAGACGAGATTGCCGTCGATCACGCACGGCTCGTCCACGTAAATCCCCCCACAAACCTCCAGGTCAAACTGGCACTTGGCAACCGTCGCCATCTTCCTGCCGCGAACGCAGTCGGCGCGGGCCGGTATCTCCACCCCGTGGCAAACGCTGGCGATCGGCGCATTCATCGCAAAGAAATGCTTGGTGATCCGGATCAAGTCGGGATCGTCGCGGATGTACTCCGGCGCTCGACCACCACTAAAGAGGATCCCCAAATACTCGGATGGATCCACGTCACGGAATGCGATGTCAGATTGCAGTGTGTAACCCTCCCATTCCTTTGTGATTGTCCAACCTGGTTTCACCTCGTGCATCACCATTTGATACCGGTGGACTTCGGGCGCGGTCACGACCGGTTCGAATCCACCCTCGATCAAGCGGTAATACGGGTACATGGTGTCCAGCGTTTCCGAGGCGTCGCCAATGACGATCAGGACTTTCGGTTTCATCGCAGTTAGTAATCTCGCGTGGAACTAGTTTGAAACAATTGAGGCGGTAGCGTCCCCTTGCGTCAGCCTGGATTCTCATACCAAATGACCCCAAGGTTGCGCCGCTCTTCGCACGTTAACACATCAAGATCGCCATCGTGATCCATGTCCAGGAGCTCAATACGATCAAACTTGGTTCGCGTGGTTGGATCGATCGGGTGCCATGAACGAGCGGCGTCTTGAACCCAGATCCCAGGTCGCGCGACCGGCTTTCCCTGGAGCTCCTCGAAAAGGGTGTTGAGTGTCATCACCAATCGCCCTTGGCCCATCGAAGCGATGGCCTTGCCCATGATGAGGCCACGGGGATTCGGGTGCTTGTCGACGCGCCAGCCCGTGTCCGCCCGTTGACAGTCCCAATAGTGACCGTTGCGCGTCGCTACCAAACAGCGTTGCGGGGACGCCGTCAGAAACATCACTTCTTCTCCACTGCCGCCGATCGGATGTTCTGTCCAAACGTCATCAAATGCAATGGGTTGCTGGAGCCAAGCAGCACCCCTCGTCGGGCCCTTGCGATCGGTAAAGACGAGGTCAACGAGTCCATCCGCATTCATGTCCATCGCTTGTAAAGACATGATCCAGCCCGCGTCTCGGAGACGAATGACCTGCCAACGACGCAAGTCGCGGTGATCGTCCTCAGGACTCAGCAACAAGGTGATGGATGCCTTTTGGTTCTTGCTTCCGAGCGCCATCGCCACACGTCCGTTGATCAAGCCCATTGGAACCGCAAACATCCACTGATCACCGTCCACTTGCTTGAATCGAGAGGTGCTCCAACTGTTTGGATCCAAGGCAGTCTGCGTGTGGGCGAAACTCATGTTGTTCCAATGGACCAAGACTTCACGTTGACGTCCCTCATGGCAACTCACCACATCCAGGCGTCCATCTCCGTCCAGATCGCAAGCCACGGCGTCTTCGGGCGATTTGGCCTTGGCGAGGATCACGACCGGCCATGGTTTCCGAACTGCGTCGTAGCCTGGATGCACGTAAAGACGAATCAAACCCGATTCTTCCCAGCCCGTTGTGATGTCCGGCAAGCCGTCGTGATTGACGTCCGCAAGACGCACACCGTCGGCACCCTCGAATTGGTCATCGATCACCCAGCGATTCCAGGGCTCGCCAGCGGCCAAGACATTCATGCTCAACGACTGCCAAATCAACGCAAGCAGTGCAACTACGACAAACCAAGCTGTTTGAGTCTGCTTCACCATGCCGCTGCCAATCAAGTCTTTTCTTGCTCGCCCAACTTCATGAGCGCACTCACATCCACCCCAAATCCGGGCAGTAGCTGGCCATTCGCTTCTTGATCGACGCCAAAAACGCCGTGATCGATGTAACCACCATCCACCAGCACCAGTACCGTGATCGCTTTGCCCTCAGGGTCGACGATCCAATACTCCGGGATGCCGGCCTTCTCGTAGTCGCCACGTTTCGCTTCGAAATCGCGTGCGCGTGCTTCGGAACCGTCGCTAACAACTTCCATCGCCAGGTCGACGTGTGTCGGATAGTCGTGTGGGTCTTCTGGTTCGCTGCCAGGAGCAAAGTACATGACGTCGGGTTCACGGATGGTGCCCGCGAAGAGACGGACCGGCAACGGGGCCTGCAGCACCCGCCCCTCCGTGGTGCGTTTCAAATGCGATTTTAGGCAGTCGCAAAGAAAGTCGACCATCAACTGGTGCAACCAAGTTGGCATTGGCAAGACCTCCAGATACCCGTCGACCAACTCCACCATACGGTTGCCGTGCAATCGAAAAAAATCCGATTCCGACCACGAGCCCTGGAACGGAAACAAGTGGGCGACCTCCCACGTTGGTTCCGAAGTAGAGTCACCGGATGTCGGTGAAATAGCCATGCGGACTCTCCACTGCTAGGACACAAGGCGGCACGAACACTTTCCCTAGTTTACTCGATTCGACTCTCGGGGCTGGTGTCATGCGACGCAGCGTTCTCAGCCAAAAAAGCACGGACAATGCTTGCAAACCCCGTGAAGATGCCAATCAAGCCACCGACATAGCTGAAATTGTGCATCACAGCGACACGTCGAAAGGGCGCGTCATCGAGGATGACCTGACCCCGAAAGATCCAGGCTCCATCCCAGCGTGGAACCACGGTGAAGGTCGAAATCAAAAGCGCCGCTGATCCGATCAAGGCGGCTGTGCCCAACACAACGCCGAAGGATCGGAGGACGGCAATGACAAAGGCGCGATCGTGTCTCAGTAACAAACCCGCAGGAATCAAAAAGCAGCCGATGATGAGGCCCATCCACCAGGAGGCCTGCCATCCGACCAGCGCAGCTCCCCAGCGATCGTGAAGGTGCGGCGAGATCTGGAACTGCTGGAACTTGAACTTGGTGAAGTACTCGTGTGAAACGGTGTACGAGACCTGATTGTGCACCGCGCCATAGATGCCCGAAATGAGGCATGCCACGAGCAGGAGACTTGCAAATGCCAGCAATCGTTTCAATGCAGCTCTCCGAGGGGTTTGGAAACGCAGAGGCACGGAGATCACAGAGTCCCGTGATCGCGCGCAACTCTCTGTGCTCTCCGTGCCTCTGTGTTTCGAAAGGAACCTGCTTGGGTCAGACCATAGCGGCCCAAACCTGCCTCGATCTGAATGGGCTGGCGCGGTATGACTGGTCTCAGCACGGCGTTGGTTCCGTGTCTTGGGCCCAGCACGGTCACCACCACCCTGATCCATGATCGATCTCCGACGCTATGCCGACCGCGAACACCTGTTGCTCGCTTCCTACGCGATGCACTCGTCGGACAGCACGGGCCGCCATCATGACGAATCGCCCCATGCCTATCGAGGTCCGTTCGGACGCGACCGCGATCGCATCTTGCACAGCAGCGCCTTTCGCCGCCTCTCCGGTAAGATGCAGGTGTTCACCGGTGAAATGGGAACCTATCACCGCACTCGTCTGACGCACACGTTTGAGGTCGCGTCCGTGGCGCGAACCCTCGCGCGAACGCTTCGACTCAACGAGGACCTCACGGAGGCACTCGCGCTGATGCATGACATCGGCCATCCACCGTACGGCCACTGCGGTGAAGACGTCCTGGCTGATGCGATGGAATCCGTGGGTGGCTTCTCTCACAATCAATTCGCCCTCACCATCGTCAACGAATTGGAACAGCGTTATCACGCGTTCCCTGGACTGAACCTTTCGCGTGAGACACTTGCGGGGCAAGACACACGGGCACACAAAGCCGAAGCCGCCGTTGGTGTGGCGCCGCTGCTGGAAGTCCAAGTCGTCGACGCGGCCGACTCCATTGCCTACGACGCTCACGACATGGACGATGCCCTTCAAATGGGTTTGCTGTCGATGGAAAGTATCAGCGATCTGACGATCGTGCGCCGTGCGCTGGAGCGAGCCCAGCGCAAAGCGGGTGCGTTGCCCTCCGGGCCGATGCGGCAGTTGCTAGTCCACGAACTGATCGATCTCCAAGTCAGCGACCTCTTGCACGTCTCCATCGAAGGTTTGCGAAAAGCGGAGGGCTGGACCGCAAATGACGTCAGGCAAGCAGGAATTCGCGTCGGGCACAGCGATGTCCTCGCTCGAGAACGCCGTGAGCTGGAAAACTTTCTCTTTGAAACGGTCTATCGCCACCCACGACTGATGCCAGTCCGCGAAGCCGCATCGATGCGTTTGAAGCGTCTGTTTGTGGTCCTGTGCGACCAACCCAGTCGGCTCCCAATGCGATTTCGTCGCCGGGCAGAGAAGGTTCCTCTGCCGCGAGTGGTGGGGGAGTACATCGCAGGCATGACCGATCAGTTCTGCGACCAACAGTTCGACGCACTGTCACAATCCCAGTCGGGCCCGCTAGCCGACTGGTAGTCCCTGACTCGAAGCAGGTGTGCCGTAGGACCCGGTCTACCAGGTGGAACGCAGACGCTCCGCAAGCGCGCCGGCAACGCGCTCGTTCACACCCAAGGAAGGGCAAACGTGTAGCGGGACCGTTGGCCGCTGTTTCGACCACGCGGTGGCCTTGCGCACGATCGCATCATGGAGCCGACCCGAGAACAAGAGGTGAGGGTAGATCAGCACACCGCCCACATCCCTGTCATGCAACAGCGTTTCCAGCGTCTGATCCAAGCTTGGTTTCGCCATGGCGTAGAAGCAGGTCCTGACACGTGAACGCGACCGATCGTCGGCGCTTGTGAAGTGTGTTGGGGAATCACTGCCGAACAGGCTCACTTCCTTCAACAGTCGCATATCCGCGGAAGCGCAGGGATCACGACTTCCCCGCCCAACCATGACGATCCTGAGATCGTTAAGATCATCGGCGTTCGCAGGATCACGCCCAAGTGATTGCAAACCCACCGCAATCTGGTGCCGAACCGCCGCAATCATCTGAGCCTGCCGTGAAATCGGACGGGCAAACCGCACTTCGGCTTGGGTTGGAAACTTCGCACGCGCCGACTCAATTTCGTCCGGAATATCCGACTTGGCGTGTCCCGCCGAGAAGAGCAACAGCGGGCTGACGGTGATGCGTGCCACACCGCGCTGGACCAAGTCTCGCCACGCATCCGCAATCGTCGGTGCTTGAAACTCCAGCAAACACGGTGAAATCAGCGTCCCAGGATCGACCTGGGACTGTGCCAATCGAGCGAAGGCAAAAAACTCTTTCGTGCCCGCAGGGTCTCGAGTGCCATGCCCTACCAGGAGCACACCGTGATCCACGGCTTCGGGATCGCTTGGATCAGAATGCGATTCGTGGGGGTCCATGACAGGGTTTGGGAGCCTTGTTTCGGCCAGGCCCGGTTCTCCGAAAGTCTTAGGGGTATGTCGATTAAATCAAAATCACAACCCGAAGACATCTGAGTTGTTGTCAATGGGTTGAGGAACAATCTACCGGGCCGTGGGTAAGAAGGCGATCAGTTCAGGAAGCTTGCGTTTGATGATTTCGGTGTATCGGGAGTCGTCATAGGGCTGACGAGCACAGTCGGCGAGTTCATGGAAGGTCTGTTAGAGGTACGAAGGACAGGCGCGACGACGCGAAACGTGTTTGGTTTTGCCGCTATGCCGAGCGACCGGATAGAGCGTGATGTTTTCGTGCAGCATCAAGTGGTAAATGATTCTCACGCGACCCATGCCAGAAACCCCCGGTGGTGGTATGATTGGGCCTAACTGAATCCGTCTTCCGTCGACAACCTCGGGGTGTCTCACGATGTCAGCTGGTTCTTCGATGCCCCATGACGGCCCCGAGTCATTTGCCGAGAATCCCTACGCGCCCAGCCTGGGCATCGGGGAAGCAGATCCGATCGGCGCGAGTCCAACCGACGTGGAGGCGTTTCGAAAGCATCACCTCAATCACGAAGCGAGCGTCAAGGCGGTCGGCTTACTCTACCTACTCAGTGCGATTTTTTTGGTCTTCGCCGGAGTGCTTTCGCTTGGCGGCGCGGTCGGAAATGCCGGTCGCGCCCAAGTTTCCACCACCGCCCTTGTCAGCATCGGCGTTGGCTATCTTCTCTTCGGCTTCTTTCAGGGCTTCGTTGGCGTTTCCATCCGCAAGTTCAAACCCTGGTCGAGGATTGCCGGGATCGTGTTGTCCATTCCCGGCCTCATCGGCTTCCCCGTTGGGACGCTCATTTCAGCGTATTTCATCTATCTCTTTGCGAGCAAGAAAGGCAGGGTTGTTTTTTCGGAACGCTACAAAGAGGTCATGGCTGAGACACCCCATATCAAGTACAAGACCTCCCTCGTCGTCAAAGTTTTGGCTGGCGTCTTGCTTGCCGTGATCGTGCTGGGACTCGCGATCCTCGCCATTGGAGTGCTGAAGTAAGTCATCGCATGAAGCGGACTTGCTATCTTTGAGCGAATCATCTCGTCGCATTGGGGTGCGAAGAAACCATGTTGGCAAGACTCAAGACGTTCACGTTGCTGGGGATTGAGGCCCATCCCGTTGATGTGGAGGTGGACATTTCGCCGGCGGCGATGCCAAAGACGATTCTGGTCGGACTCCCCGACACGGCCGTCAAGGAATCCACGCATCGGGTTGAACGAGCGATCGTCAACAGTGGATTCATACGTCCCCATGACCGTATTGTCATCAATCTGGCACCGGGGGATATGCCGAAACAGGCGGCTTCCTTTGACCTGCCCGTGGCCTTGGGCGTGCTTGCCGGAAGCGGCCAGCTGGATGCGGAGCGTTTGGAAGACTACGCGATTGTGGGTGAGTTGGCTTTAGAAGGCCACACACGCATCATCAAGGGCGCGCTTTCGATGGCGATCGAGGCGGGTCAACGGGATGACATTCGTGGTCTGATCGTGCCACGGGCGAACGCATCGGAGGCCGCCGTGGTCGAAGGGCTGGATGTCATTCCCGTGGATTCACTGTCGCAGGCCGTCGCTTTTCTGTCCGGCGAACTGGATATTGCACCCGAGCCTAGTGGTGTTTCGGAGATCTTTCAGCGTTTCGGGGACTACGATGTCGACTTTGCGGATGTGCGAGGCCAAGAGATCGCGAAGCGTGCGATGACGCTGGCTGCCGCCGGTCGACACAACTTGATCATGGTGGGTCCGCCGGGAAGCGGGAAGACCATGTTGGCGAAGCGTTTGAGTTCCATTCTGCCGCCCTTGGTTCCGGCGGAGTCCATCGAAACGACGCGAATCTATTCCGCGGTGGGACAGCTTCCGAGCGATCAGGCTCTGTTGGCAACGCGCCCTTTTCGCAGCCCGCACCACACGATCAGTGATGCTGGGCTGGTGGGAGGCGGGAACCCGCCTGCTCCCGGCGAGATCAGCAAGGCGCACAACGGCATCTTGTTTTTGGACGAGCTTCCCGAGTTCAATCGCAAGACTTTGGAGGTGATGCGGCAACCGCTGGAGGACGGGGCAGTCACGATTTCGCGTGCACTCCGCTCCACAACCTTCCCCGCGGATTTCATGTTGATCGCCGCTGCCAACCCTTGTCCCTGTGGCTACCGCAGTGATCCACGGAGAAGCTGCAATTGCACGCCTCCACAGGTGGAGAAGTACATGAGCAAGATTTCGGGACCCCTGATGGATCGAATCGATATTCATATCGAGGTTCCCTCGGTTCCGTTTGAAGAGTTGGCATCCAACACGCCATCGAACGAGACGAGTGCCGTGATGCGAGACCGTGTCTTGCGAGCAAGGGACTTACAGGCAGAACGATTCGCAGAAACGCCGATACGTTACAACTCCCAGATGTCGTCCAGGCAGATTCGCGAATTCTGCGAGTTGGACGCAGCCAGTCGGTCCTTGTTACGCGCCAGTGTGGAGTCGATGGGATTGTCGGCACGTGCCCACGACAAGATCTTACGTGTGGCTCGCACCATCGCGGATCTGGGACAGCAACTGACGATCACGGAAGAGCATCTTGGGGAAGCGATCAGCTACCGGAATCTCGATGCGAACCTGTGGGTTTAGCAGGTGGTGTCTCGGGAATGCTTCCAGTTTCGGGGCTTCTTCCGAACGCGCAAGCACTGCTTTCGTACTTGGTTTTTGCCAGTCTCGTACGATAGAATCGTCTCGGTGCCGCACGTTGACGCGTGATGCGACCGACTGCGAGCATTGAAAGCCACCTCGTTTTGCCACGAAGCGTTTGCATGAATCTGCCCATTGGCGGCGTCATTCACGCCTACCAGAAATACGACCCCGCTGCGTTCCCGCCACCCACGCAGGAACCACCGGACCTCATTACGCCCGCCTTCGAGCAGGCCTTGATGTACGGCTCGTTTCGCGAATTGAGCGAGGAGGAGTTAGCACGCGCCGTGCGCCTGGATCCCAGCCAGATTGCGGGATTGGGGCCCAGCCTGGATTTCATGAAAGCGCTGCTGGAAGAACGCAAACGCAAGATTCTGTCGACGTACGAAACGCAAAACGTACAGAAGAAGGCTCGCCGCGCGTTTCATCAATCGGCCAAGAAGGTCAAGCCGCCCGCCAAGTACGAAAAGCTATATCGACAGGCGATCAACAACGAGCAACCGTTCCTGATTGAACGCTTGTGGTATCAAGCCGACGGGAAATCGGATTCGCTGGCACGTGGCTTGATGTCGGTGGGGAAGGCGATGGCTGACAAGCACAACGTGGAAGAGCTCGCCAGCAAGTACGAGTTCACGGGCAATGAGACAATGTCCATTCCCAAGGCACTGGAGATCAAGGAGGAGCTCGAAAAGATCGATGAGCTCTTGAAGCAACTCGAGGAGGCTGCGAAGACTGCCCAGATCGGTTTGATTGATATGGAAGCACTCGGTGAGTTTGCACAGCCGGGTGACATGCAGCAGTTGGAGGAGATGCGGCGCCAAGTCGAGAACCTGTTGCGAGAGCAAGCCGAACGGCAGGGTCTGGAGCGAGACAGCAGCGGCGCGTTTCAGCTAACACCGCAGGCATACAAGATCTTTCAGGGACGGTTGCTGGAGCGGATCTTCAGCAAGCTGGCTCCCTCACGATCGGGCCGTCACGATGGCGATGTCATTGGGGAGGGTTCCGTCGAACTTCAGCAGACGAAACCCTACGAGTTTGGCGACAGTGTCGCCAACATCGACTTACCGCAAACGGTGGTCAATGCGCTGCTGCGTGATCGTGACACGCGCCCGATTCGTTTGCACAGCGATGACATTGTTGTTCACAAGACACGCAATCATCCGAAGTGCGCGACCGCCGTGATCATGGACATGAGTGGCTCCATGCGCTACGACGGGCAGTACATCAATGCCAAGAGAATGGCACTCGCTCTACAGGGCCTGATCACCAGCCAATATCCAGGCGATTTCCTCCGGTTCATCGAGATGTACACCTTCGCGAAGGTGCGATCGCCCAGCGAAATCATTGAACTGATGCCCAAGATGGTCACCATTCACGACCCATGGGTCAGGCTGAAGTGTGACATGAGTGACGAGGATATCAGTGAACAGCAGATTCATCCTCACTTCACCAACATCCAACACGCACTCCAGTTGGCACGTCAGAACCTGGCCACCTGCGACACGCCAAACAAGCAGATCATGCTGATCACCGATGGGTTGCCGACGGCTCATTTCGAAGGCGAGTGGTTGTACATGCTGTACCCACCGGACCCCCAAACCGAATCGGCAACCATGCGGGAGGCCCAACTCTGTGCTCGCGAGGGCATCACCATCAACATCTTCCTGGTCCCGAGTTGGTCGCAGAACGAGGAAGACATTCGGTTTGCCTATCGCATGGCCCAATCCACGTCAGGCCGCGTTTTCTTCACCAGCGGCGGCGACCTCGACCGGTTCGTGCTCTGGGACTACGTGGAAAACCGCCGCGAGATCATCGCTTGATGGCGGCGGCTGGCGACAGTCGCCGTGTTCGCCGAACGCGGTCGCCCCCGGCACCCGATATCGGCAGCCGCCGCGTCGCCTCGCTCAACTATCTGCCGCCAACTCGGCCCACAGATGAGCGGACGCCAGCGTCCCGCGGTGGAAGTCGGCAACGGAGAACTTTTCGTTGGGGCTGTGCATGGCATCGTCGTTCTGGCCCCAGCCGAGAAGCAGCACATCGCACCCGAGATGCCGTTGAAAATCAGCCAGGATTGGAATCGAGCCGCCTTCGCGGATGGGAACCGGAACCACGCCAAACGCGGACTCGATCGCTCGCGATGCCGCGATGGCATAGGGGCTATCGCTTTTTGTGACCATCGCGCTGGCGCCGTGATCCGGGAGCAACTCAATCTGAACTCCCGGTAAGTCCAGTGCAGCGATGTGTTCTTGGACCGCTTGGGTGATCGCGTCTGGAACTTGGTTCGGCACGAGCCGGAAGCTGAACTTCGCGGACGCCCACGAGGGAATGATGGTCTTGACGCCTTCGCCCTGATGACCGGACGTGATGCCGTTGACGTCGAAGGTGGGGCGTGCCCAGCGGCGTTCATCCGTGGTGAAACCAGACTCGCCATGGAGTGCTTCCACGCCGCTCTCGGCCCTCATTTGTGGTTCGTCCGAGGGGAGCTGCCGCCAGGCAGCCCGCTCCGCGTCCGGGATGGGCTGCACGTCGTCGTAGAAGCCCTTGATTTGGATGCGCCCGGATTGGTCCATCATGCTGGCCAAGAGCTGGCTGAGGGCGATGGCGGGATTCGCCACCGCACCGCCGAACGAACCGCTGTGTAGATCGTGACTCGGGCCCGTCACCTTGATCTCATACGTGGCGATGCCACGCAGGCCGCAGGTCATCGCGGGAAGTCCCTCGGCGTATTGGCTGCTGTCGCTCACAACCACGACATCGCAGCTGAGGTCCCGAGCATCCGGCAAGTACGCCTCCAAATTCGCGCTGCCGACCTCTTCTTCCCCTTCAATCAAGAACTTGATTTGCATGGGAAGGGGCTCACCGGATTGCATCCAGTCACACACCGCGTGGATATGGGTGAGTACCTGCCCCTTATCGTCGGTCGCCCCACGAGCGTACACGTTGCCGTCGCGTAGGGTCGGCTCGAATGCGGGTGAGTTCCAAAGTTCCAACGGTTCCGCTGGTTGGACATCGTAGTGCCCATAGACCAACGCGACGGGAGCGCCGTCAACCGCAGGCGTTTCCGCGTAGATCATGGGAAACCCGTTGGTCTCAATTCGTTTGGTCTGAAGGCCCGCGTTGGTCAGTTTGCTTTCCAGCCAGGTTGCGGCCGCGAGCATGTCATCCACGTGGGCCGATGAACTGCTGACACTTGGGATTCGCAACCACGCGCAGAGTTCCTCCAAGTGTCGTTCGGAATCGTCTTGAATTTTCTTCGCAACGGGATCGGGAAGGGCACGCGTCGAGGATGGGATTGGCGACATCGGATTCAGGGTGGAAGGGAGTGAGGATTGCGGTGAGAGCAGCGGCTCAGCCGAACGGGTAAACTGCAAATGGGTTGTCGGCGAGCGCTAGCGAAGATCGGAAAAATCGCTAATTCGGGTCTAACAGGTCGATTTTGCACGCGCTACAATTGGATCAACCGCTAGGAGATGGTGCTAGGGAACTTCCTGCCATGTCAGGTGTTCTCAGGCGGGGGAACGGTTCCCCAAGGCGATTCACAGTACGGAGTTGATGAAAGATGTCGGAGTCTCAAGTCGCAGTGGCTACGCCGGACGTTGCGACGGAACAGGAAGCAGAATCGAATCGTCGCAGCAAGCGACAGCCCCCTTACCACGTGATCTTGTGGGATGACGCGGATCACAGCTACGAGTACGTGGTGATGATGATGAAGCGTTTGTTCCGCATGCCAATCGAGAGGGGTTTTCAGATCGCGAAGGAAGTGGACAAGAGCGGCCGTGCCATCTGCATGACCACCACCATGGAGTTGGCGGAGCTGAAACGCGATCAGATCCATGCCTTTGGTCGCGACGAACTCCTTCCGCGATGCAAAGGCAGCATGCAGGCCAGCATCGAACCAGCACAAGGCTGACACCAAGGGTTCACTTCGCGTCTTCTCCACCTCCCCTCAGGGGAGGTCGGCTGCAAAGCAGCCAGGCGAGGATCGCACGCTCTTCCCATCTGCAACCGCTCACCTTCTCACCTGTCTCCTTCTACCTTTCCAGCCTTCCGTTCCCATGCCCGCGAAACTTCGTGTCCACACGCTGGGCTGCAAGGTCAATCAGTACGAAACGGAGTACGTACGCCAGGGCCTGAAGACAATCGGCTACGACGACGCGGTGGACCAAGAAGCGGCGGACGTCTGCATCGTGAATACCTGCACGGTGACGGACACGGGCGACTCTAAAAGCCGGCAGATCATCCGTCGCATGGCGCGCGACAACCCGGAAGCGCGCATTGTCGTCATGGGTTGCTACGCGACGCGAGCTCCGGAGGAAGTCGCATCGCTGCCCAACGTCGCCGAGGTCGTCACTGACAAACGCGAGCTCCCGGATCTGCTAGGGCGTTTTGGCGTCGTGGATGTTCCCACCGGTCTTTCCGGCTTCGCGGGTCGACACCGCGCCTACGTCAAAGTGCAAGACGGCTGTTTGCTCCGGTGCAGCTACTGCATCATCCCCAAGGTACGTCCCAAGCTGGCCAGCCGTCCTCAGCAACACATCGTCGACGAGGTTCAGCGATTGGTGGACGCGGGACATCGCGAGGTGGTTTTGACGGGGATTCACCTGGGGCACTATGGCGTCGATTGGAATCGCAACAAACCGCGCGAAGAGTGGACGCGTCTTTCGGATTTGCTGGAAGCCATCTGCGAAGTGCCTGGCGACTTTCGCGTTCGACTCTCCAGCATCGAAGCCACCGAGGTCACGCGCAGTCTCATCGCGACCATGGAAGCACATCCCGAGCAGATTGTTCCTCACTTACATCTGTGCCTGCAAAGCGGTTCGGATTCCGTCTTGCGTCGCATGCGACGTCGTTGGGGAACCAAGATGTTTTTGGATCGCTGTCGTCTGCTTCGAGAATCACTCGACAACCCCGCAATCACGACGGATGTCATCGTCGGCTTTCCCGGCGAAACGGATAACGAGTTCGAGCAGACCCTAGTGACCTGCCGCGCGGCTGGTTTTTCCAAGATCCACGCCTTCCCGTTTTCGGCGCGTCGAGGCACGCCGGCAGCAGACATGCCCGACCAAGTTTCCAAGCAAGTGAAGCAAGAACGCATGGATCGCCTCGCGGGTCTCGAATCCGAGCTGCGTCACGACTACTTCGAGAGTTTGGTGAACACCCAAGTCGAGGTGTTGGTCGAGCAAATCGACGAGGAAGGCACCTGCACCGGAACAAGCTGTCGCTACGCACCCGCCAAGCTACGAATTGACGAGCGCGCCCCAACCGGGCCACACAACAACCAAACAACATCACCCTCCCTCTGGGAGGGTCGAGCGAAGCGAGGGGAGGGTCCGCACCTTGGACTTTCAATTCTCACACCAAGAACAAACCCATCATCGCAACCCCTCCCC
>JBCCYK010000177.1:0-14200 GCA_039189905.1 Planctomycetota bacterium | reverse complement strand
TTGAAGATGAGACTCAGATTCGAATCACAAGCGACCCGCTGTCGAACAACGCACCGACGGTGATTGCGAAAAGTGAGATCGAGCAGCAGCAACTCGCAGACCTTTCGCCGATGCCCGCTGGCTTGCTCAATTCGCTGGATCCAATCCAGGTCCTGGATCTGTTGGCCTACATCGAATCAGGTGGTAAGCCCGGTCACGCGGCATTCGATCCTTGACTCGTGCGATTGTCTGGGCAGAACGTCAGGAGGGCGTGTCGATCTGATCAAAATGACAACCCGAAGCGCGCGCAAGGCCACATTTGAACAGCGTCAATGTCGCATCAGGCCTCGCTTACGCGTCGGGTTATGACCAATCCGATAAGCCTAGAAAGCGTTTCGCTCGAGGAAATTTCAAGAACTGGGCGGTAAAGTCGGATTAGCTTGGAATCATTGGGTAGCGAGGGTGCGTTGCCACCTGCCAGACCGTACCAATGGTTGGGGGCCATGGTTGACCCCCATTCACGACCGGAGACGCCAACCAAGCAATGGATTCTGACGCGCAGATGACCGACGCGAGCCGTGAAGCAAGCTACCACGAGTTTGTGGGGCTGCTCAGCCGGTCGGATCGTATCATTCGTCGCTTCGTGTCGACACTGCTTCCGCACGGAGATGCCGTCGACGACGTCGTGCAGGAAACGGCTTTGGAATGTTGGCGGCGTTTTGATGGTTTTGTGCCGACGGACCCTGACGACGCGGCAGCGGATTTTGGGCGATGGGCCTGCGTGATCGCACGATACAAAGCAATGAGCTGGCAACGCGATCACTCGCGAGACCGTTTGGTCTTCCGCGAAGAGGTCATGGAGAAGATCGCCGACAGCGGTCTGCAATACCTGTCACGGATCGATGACGAACAAAGGGCGATCGAGCACTGCCTACAGAAATTGGAGCCAGACCAAAGACGTTTGGTCTTGAGCGTCCACTCGCCCGGCGAGTCCATCGCCAAGATCGCATCGGAAACGGGCGAGAACGCTCGGCGGCTTTACCGGCAGGTGAACACGCTGCGACAGGGGCTATTCCATTGCGTCCAAGGTCGGCTGGCGACGGAGACTTCTCATGGATGATCAAACCAAAGCGTGGGTCATCGACTTGATCGACGGTCAGATTTCGGACGCGGACTTTGAGAGCCTGCAGAGCAAGCTCGCGCGGGATCCCGAAGCCCGGCGCTATTACGTCCAAAGCGTCGGCATCACGGAATCGCTCGCATCGCTGGCGGGCACGGAGTCGTCACGTGGCACCGTGTTGGAACGCGGTGGCGAGACGCGATCGCCCAGATCCGCAGGAACGTGGGTTGTGCCAACGCGCCCCCTCGTTTTGATTGCGACTCTAGCTGCGTGCCGGATGGTGGTGGGTTCGGTTGCATGGATGGCTTGGTTAAAGAACGCCAACGCCACCCTTGCGAAACAACCCGAAACTGCCGTTGAAGTACGAGATGATGAAACGCGTTTGTCAGGTCACGCCACTTTGCGGCGATCGGTGGGTATCGATTGGGCCAAAGGTGCGTCCGTCTATCGGGAAGGCGACGTGCTGCCTGAGGGTGTGCTTTCGTTCCAATCTGGCCTGGCAGAGATTGATTTCTTCTGTGGCGCCAGTGTCGTCATCGAGGGACCTGCGAAGTTGCAGATCGAGAATGATTGGGCGGCCTTCGTCGAGTTGGGACGCATGCGGGTTCAAGTGCCACCGGCGGCACAGGGGTTCGTGCTGCGAACGCAGTCCTCGGAAGTAGTCGATCTCGGAACCGAGTTTGCGGTGGAGGTCTCCGAAGACCGGGCTCGGGTGCAAGTGCTCGATGGTGAAGTTGTTTTGCGAGGGGGAACGCATGACGGCGTCCATCTATTGGACGGCCAGTCTCAGGTCCTGCTAGGCGAGCCCAAGGACTTTGAGGGACTCGGTGAGATGGTCAGCGTTCGTGACATGGAAAGTCAGCGCGATGAACTGATCGAGCAGCGTCTTGCAAACTGGCGTGAAACCATCCAAGTTGCCTCCCAGGATCCGCGAATGATTGCCTACTATCCGATTGGCAACCGTACGCCGGGTCGCGTCGTGAACGACGCCGCGCATCCGGACGGGTCACGAGATGGTTTGATCTTGGGGCCCGTCGATGAAACACGAGGCCGGCTTGGGCCCAAGACGTCCGCTCTGGAGTTTCATCGCCCCGGCGCACGCGTGCGTACACGCATTGAAGGTGAATTTGCTGCTTTCTCCTTCGCCTGCTGGGTCAAGATCGACAGTTTGGAACACACGTACAACGCCTTGTTCATGGGCGATGGTTATGAAAACGGGGAACCACACTGGCAGATCCGCGACGATGGGCGGTTGATGATTTCGGTCATGATTGATGATTCGCAGAAGATTCGAAGGAAGAGTCGTGTTGGTGGCGAAGTGGTTTGGGATAACGGGGTCCATCGTGTTTATTTCAGCGAACCCATTTGGAGTGTGGCCAACAGCGGGCAATGGATGCACCTGGTTTCCGTTTATGACCCCGGATCACGACGCGTCGCACACTATGTGAATGGCCAGAACGTTTCCGAGCACGAAATCGTCGACCCGTTCTTCACCGATACGTTGCGAATCGGGGCGGCTGAAATCGGGAACTGGGGCCAACCCTTTCGTGATTCGCCTTGGTTTTCCGTCCGCAATTTGAACGGCGCGATCGACGAACTGGCCATCTACAACGCGGCTCTGACAAGCCATGAAATCACGATGCTGTTTGAGGAAGGCAAACCACTTGGGTATTGAACCACAAGTCCATCATCACATGCGAAACCCTGATCATTGTGCCCGCATTTTTCCGTTGTTCCGTTTGAGCCGTCTCATGCTGGGATGCGTTCTCGCTTTGCTGCTGTTTCCGGGAAATGCATTCGCTGACGAGCGTCGCAACTTTCTCTTCATCGCTGTTGATGACTTGCGCCCTGAGCTGGGTTGCTACGGCTCGGAACTGGCTGTGACACCCCATCTGGATGCGTTGGCCGCGCAGGGTCTGGTTTTCAACCGGGCCTATTGCCAGCAAGCAATCTGTCGGCCGTCTCGAGCAAGCCTGATGACGGGGGCTCGTCCTGACACGACGGGCTTGTACCACAACTATGTTTCCCTCCGAGAATTGCAACCCGATATCATCACGTTGCCCCAACATCTCATCGCACACGGTTACGAGACCGTGTATTGCGGCAAGATCTTTCACAAGGGTGACACGGACGAAGAACACTCTTGGAGCCGTTCGCCTGTCAAATCCGTGCCAGGCATGGAACGTCCTCGAGCCGCTTATGCGCTGGCCAAGAACAATCGCTTGAAAGCCGAGAACTTTGAGCGGATGTTTGCGAAGTATGGCGAGGCTGCGAAACGGGGCTTGGCCAGTGGACCGGCGTTCGAAAAAGCAGATGTCCCCGATCACGCCTACGTGGACGGATACAACACGCGACTCGCGATCGCAACGCTGAACGAGATGGTCGATGAAGGTGACGGGCCGTTCTTTCTCGCTATGGGCTACAAGCTCCCACACCTCAATTGGTGTGCGCCCGCCAAGTACTGGGACTATTACGATCCTGCGTCGATTTCATTGGCACAACAGAACTCCGCACCGCATGATGGTGCTGCGATGGGCTTGCACGCGTCATTCGAGCTGCGCACGCGATCGAATATTCCGAAAACGGGGCCTATTTCCGAAGAACTCGCGCGAACGCTTAAACACGCCTACCTGGCATCGGTGAGTTATGTTGACGCGCAAATCGGTTTGCTCTTGGAAGCCTTGGAAGCAACCGGGCAGCGCGACAAGACCGTCGTCATCTTGTGGGGCGACCACGGCTGGCACCTCGGTGATCTCGGCATTTGGGGTAAGGCGACCAATTATGAGATCGCAACTCGAGTACCGCTGATCCTTTCGACGCCCAACATGGAATGTCGCGGGGCGACCACGAATGCCTTGGTCGAGTTGGTGGACATTTTTCCGTCGCTGTGTGAGCTAGCGAATGTCCCCGCACCTGAGCACTTGGAGGGAACGAGCTTCGTTCCGCTACTCGACAACAGCCAGCAACCTTGGAAATCCGCTGTCTTTAGCCAGTACCCTAACCCGGCGTTGCGGGAATGGGCGGCCAACCCGCTGTCGCAGGGCATGCGTGAGACTTGGTTTGGCCCACTGATTCAAAAGGTCGAGGAGCGGATCATCCATCAGCAGGGTGATCGTTGGGAGCGTGAGTTGTTCGAGGAGCATTTGATGGGTTACTCGATGCGAACGGACCGCTACCGCTTGGTAACATGGCAGGACCGACGTTCACCGAACGCAACACCTGTTTTTGTCGAACTGTTTGACCATCAAACGGACCCGGACGAAACACGTAACATCGCCGGGGAACGCCCCGATCTGGTGGAAGAACTGACTCGGAAAATGAAGGCCGGATGGAGGAACGCAACTTGAACGGTCAACTCACGTCATCGACGCGACGATCACACCAAGGCATGCCCTGGAAAAGGCTTGGTTTGATCTTTTCCTGGTTGCTACTTAACGCAAACCCGTCTTTCGCGGCGGGGGTCGATTTTGAGTCCGAGATCCTTCCGATTTTGGAAGATCGCTGCCTGTACTGTCATGGAGAAGACGAGCATGAATCGGGGCTGCGCCTGGATCGACGTGCTCGTATGCTTCGCGGGGGTGATTCAGGTTTGTCGGCGGTTGTTGCGGGTAACCCGGATGACAGTTATCTGCTGGAAGTCGTCAAGCATCTGGACGCGGGCATGGAGATGCCGCCTGACGAGGACAAGCTTCCCGAGAATGAAATCGCCCTGCTTGAGAAGTGGATCAAAGAGGGTGCGGTTTGGCCTGGCCAGATGAATGAAGTCGCGCAGGACGAGGGGAGCGACCATTGGTCGTTTCAACCCGTCTTGCGGCCTGATGTTCCCCTGAATCAGGAAGACAACCCGATCGACGCCTTCATCGGGGAACGTTTGAAATCAGCCGGATTGGATTTCAATGATCCAGCAAACCCGCGTGCCCTATTGCGTCGCGCTTCGATCATCTTGACGGGGCTGCCGCCGACGGCCGAGGCCACCGACGCCTTTATGAAAGCCCATGCGGAGAACCCCGCGGAGGCCTACGACGAATTGGTCGAGCGTTTGGTTGCATCGGAGCATTTTGGAGAGCGATGGGCTCAACATTGGCTCGATGTCATCCGCTGGGCCGAAACGAACGGTTCTGAGGCCAATCTGTATCGCAAGAATGCGTGGGTCTACCGGGACTATGTGATACGGTCCTTCAACGAAGACAAACCTTATGACCGGTTTGTTCAAGAGCAAATCGCGGGCGACTCCTTGGGATCGGGAGAAGCGATGGGTTTTCTAGTGGCCGGACCGCATGTCCCCGCCGCAACCGTTGGCCAAGAACCCTCCGCGATCCGGCAGGCTCGCGCGGATCGGATGGACGAAATCATGCAAACCCTTGGCGCTTCGGTGATGGGCCTGACCATGGGCTGTGCTCGTTGCCACAACCACAAGTTTGATCCGATCTCGATCCAAGACTACTACGCGATGACGGCTGTCTTTCAAGACATCGAATTTGGTAGCCGGCATCCTGAGTACGCGGACGGGCATCCCTTGAAGGAAAACGCGAGGCAGTATTGGCAGAAGATCTCGGCCTTGCGAAACGACCTGCGCCCGGACGGTTGCTGGGAAGAAAATTGGGGTGCCTACCGAGAATTTCACTTTCGACCGGTAGAAACAAAAGCGATTCGCATTCAATTCAAGATGGGCTATGTCGGACTGGATGAACTGGAGGTACTCGGCCCTGAAAGTGCCGGCAAAAACCTTGCCGCAGCGCGACGTGGCACGAAGGTCACGGGCTTTCCTGAAAAAGGCGTGGAAACACGGCATCCGTTGCATCGTGTCAGCGACGGCGAATACGGAACGATGGCGTGGCGAGCCAAGCAAGACCCCGAAAAGGGCAAGCCATGGGTGCAGTTCGATTTTGCGGGCACCACTCGCATCAATCGATTGCGTCTGAGTGGCAATCGAGAGTATTTCTACGACACGGATTACCTGGAGAAGGCAGCAAGCGTTCCTCGCTACGAATTCGACCTATCTATTCTGGACCAAGACGGGAATTGGAAGCCCTGGGCGGGTACCTGGGCCGCGAATAAGAAGCTCGTGGATGAGGTACACGGGCGAAAGAAATCCCTGAACGAACTGCAGTCGCTCATTGACCAATTGGCGGAGGAAGGCCCACGGCCGAGTTTCGTTGGACGGCTTGTCGAACCGACTGAGACGCGTGTGTTGCTCAGAGGAAGCCCTGAGAACCCTCGCGGACGCGTTAAACCCGCGGGACCGGATGTGTTTAAGGGCGAACTCGGTTTGGGTTTTGACGAACCCGGACGTCGTCGACGAGCCGAGTTCGCGCGCTGGGTCACGCGTCCCGAGAACCCGTTGACGGCGCGCGTCATGGTCAACCGCATCTGGCACCACGTGTTCGGACGTGGGATCGTGTCAACGACCAGCGACTTTGGAGCGGCGGGTGATACGCCGACGCACCCTGAGTTACTCGATTGGTTGGCCTCCGAGTTCGTTGACCCTCAGTTTGACGGTCATGGAAGTTCGACCTCCGTTCCCACTCATCCTTGGTCACTGAAATCCATGCTTCGCCTGTTGGTCCACTCCAAGACCTTTCAACAATCCAGTGCACCCACTGAAGCCGGCACGAAGGAAGACGGTGGCTCAACCCTCCTTTGGCGATTCCCACCCAAACGCCTGGAAGCGGAAGTGATTCGGGACGGGATCCTGCAAGCCTCGGGGGTCTTGAATCCGTCCATCGGTGGCCGCAGCTATCGCATCCACAATGTGAAAAAAACCTACGCACAGTGGCAGGTTGTGAACAACCACGGACCGGAGACTTGGCGGCGTATGATCTACCAGGAAAGAATGCGCCGCGTCGACGACCAGATGTTCACGGCGTTTGACTTCCCTGACTGTGGCCAAGTTCGCGCGAGACGACCGGTCTCCACAACCCCGCTGCAAGCACTCAACTTGCTCAACAGTGACTTTGTGATCGACCAATCCAAACGCATTGCCAAGCGAGCGGAAGAAACTTCTGGCGGGGATCGGGACCGCATGATTGATGAATGTTATCGCTTGTTGCTTGGAAGGCTTCCGAGTGTGGAAGACCGCCGAGCGTGTTTGCAACTCGAAGAAGAAGCCGGTTTGAACTTCGTTTGCCGTGCCTTGATCAATACGAACGAATTTGCCTTTCTGCCGTGACCGTCGACCCTTTGGAGACGATCGGAATGATCCCCGCTGAAAAACTGTCGCCCCATGGGCGTTCTCTCCTCAATCGACGTGGCTTCCTGGGAACCGCAGGTCTCTCTGCGGCTGGTTTGGGACTTGCCGGATTGCTCGATGAGGACGGCTTGTTGGCCAGCGAGGCGAGGACCGTCAGCGGCGCCGAGCCGCTGCGTCCGGATGTGGACCCAAGCGATCCCTACGCGTCCCGATCGGCACATTTCGAAGCACCGGCGAAACAGGTCCTCGTCATCTACCTGCCGGGCGCGGTCAGCCATGTCGACACGTTTGATTACAAGCCGGCGCTCACCAAACTGCATGGTCAGAAACCTCCCGGCATTCCCGCGGTCACTTTCGAAGGCCCAACGGGAAACATTGCCAAACCGTTTTGGGAATTTCGACCGCGTGGCGAGTCCGGAAAAATGGTTTCGGACTTGTTGCCTCATTTGGCCGAACAAGTCGACGAATTTTGCTTCCTGCATTCGCTGACGACGGACACCAGTGCCCACCCGCAGGGCGAGAACTTCATGAACACCGGCTTCACGATGGAGGGTTTCCCTTCGTTCGGTTCCTGGGTGACCTACGCTTTGGGCACGGAGAACCAAGAGTTGCCCGCCTTCGTGGCGGTCAACGATCCCCGCGGTTTGGCGCGCAGTGGCAAGAACAATTTTGGCAATGGCTTCTTGCCAGCGGCCTTCCAAGGAACGGACTTCAATGCCATGAACCCGCCCAACAATCTCCGGCGCCCCACGGGTATGAAAGCGTCGGACGATCGCGGCACGATCGAGTTATTGGCACGACTCAACGCGCGACACCTGCAGCAATTTCCCGGTGACGCTGATTTGGCAGGCCGCATCGCCAGTTATGAGTTAGCGGGCAAGATGCAAACATCCGTCCCGAAGGTGATGGACTTGGCGGGTGAAACGCAAGCGACGCTGGACGCCTATGGCGTGGACGGGGGCAGCGAATTGAAAGGTCAGTACGCCCGTAACTGCATCCTGGCACGACGCTTGATCGAGCAGGGCGTGCGCGTGGTCCAGTTGTTCAACGGCAGCGATCCATCCGGCGGCAACGGGATCACCAATTGGGACTCCCATTCCAACATCGCCAAGACGCATGCCATGCAGGCGGAGATCATGGATCAGCCCACGGCGGCGTTGATCGCGGACATGAAGCAACGAGGCTTGCTCGACCACACGCTGGTGGTATGGGCCACGGAATTTGGACGCATGCCGTTCCTCCAGGCGAACGGGACCGGTCGCGATCACAACCCGGATGCCTTCACTTGTTTCTTGACCGGGGCGGGTGTCAACCGCGGCATCAGCTATGGCGAAAGTGATGAATTCGGCTTCAAGGCGGCGGTGAATTCCGCGACCGTCTATGACTTCAACGCCACGCTGCTCCACCTGATGGGACTCAATCATGAACGGCTGACGTTTTACCACAACGGGCTGGAACGCCGCCTCACCAATGTCCACGGGCACGTCATCCAAGATGTGCTCGCTTAGCCTGCTGGCCTGGTATCACCGATGTGCGTGACGAACGTGCATTTTGCGTGATCTTTGAAAGTTCGCGGCGTGATAGGATACTGAATGAGAACCTCTTCTCATTTCCATCACAATCAGCAGTCAATCACGTGAGGCTTGGAATACTTGGCGGGACCGGTTTCGTGGGATCGCGGCTTGTCGCGGCGGCAAAGCGGCGCGAACTCGACGTGTTCACTGGGCGTCGTCGCGACGTCAACTACTTGGACGTGGCGCGGCTCCGGGACTGGATCGCGGCTCAATCGATTGACTTCCTGGTCAACGCGGCGGGCTTCACGGGAAGCCCGAACGTGGACGCGTGCGAGTTGCAAAAGCCTGCATGCTTGTCGGGAAATGCCGTCTTGCCCGGTGTCGTCCGCGCGGCTTGTGAGGCAGAAGGGATTCCTTTCGCGCACGTTTCCAGTGGTTGCATCTATTTGGGGCAGAAGGCCAACGGTGGCGGCTGGAAGGAAGACGACCCGCCCAACTTTTCCTTTCGTCGAGACAACTGCAGCTTCTACAGTGGCTGCAAGGCCCTCGGCGAGGAAGTGCTTGCGGGTTGCCAAACTTGCTATATCTGGAGGCTTCGAATGCCGTTCGATCAGCGGGATGGACCGCGAAATTATCTCTCGAAGTTGCTCCGTTATGAACGGCTCTTAGACGCTCGCAACAGCCTTTCGCATCTGGATGACTTCGCAGAGAGTTGTGTTCAGTGCGTGCGCGAGCGATTGCCGTTCGGCACTTACAATCTGACGAATCCTGGTAGCGTCACCACACGGCAGGTCGTTCAATTGCTCGGGCGAACCCTTACCCCCGAGAGGGAGTTTCGTTTCTTCGAGAGCGAAGAGCAATTCATGAGCGTCGCCGCCAAGACTCCTCGTTCCAACTGTGTTCTCGACGCAAGCAAAGCGCTCGCCCATGGCTTGCCGATGCGTCCGATCGATGAGGCGATGCGAGACTCGATTGACCAGTGGCAACCCGACACCCGTCTGCGATTCGCTTCCGAGTAGAGACCGATTTATGCAACGAAAGGGAATCATCCTCGCCGGCGGAGCAGGAACTCGCTTGCACCCATTGACGATCGCGACGAGTAAGCAGCTGTTGCCGGTTTACGACAAGCCGATGATCTACTACCCGTTGAGCTGTTTGATGCTTGCGGGCATTCGCGAGGTCTTGATCATTTCAACGCCTGATGACATCGACCAGTTTGAGCGTTTACTTGGTGACGGCGCGCGTTGGGGAATGCGATTCGAGTACGCGGTTCAACCGGAACCAAAGGGTCTAGCTCAAGCATTCTTGATCGGGGAGTCCTTTCTCGACGGCCACCCATCAGCACTGGTGCTCGGTGACAATCTGTTTTACGGTCAAGGCTTTCAAGCCGTCCTGCACTCCGCCAATGCGAGACTCGAGGGTGCGACGGTATTCGGGTATCCGGTGGCGGATCCAGGCCGGTATGGCGTCGTCGCGTTCGACGCGCACGGGACGGCGACCTCGATCGAAGAGAAGCCCTCAAATCCCAAGTCGCGCTACGCCGTACCCGGTCTGTACTTTTATGACGCGCGTGTCGTGGAGCACGCGCACGCGATCAAGCCTTCGGGACGTGGTGAGTTGGAAATCACGGATGTGAATCGCCTCTATCTTGCCGCCGGTCAGTTGAACGTCGAGATCTTCTCACGCGGATTTGCTTGGCTCGATGCGGGGACTCATGAGTCGCTAGCGGAAGCCGCGAACTTTGTCATGGCCGTTGAGAAGCGACAGGGCTTGAAGATCGGGTGCCCCGAGGAGATTTCGTATCGCAAAGGTTGGATCGATGCCGACCAGATACGGGCACTCGCGAAAATCGCACCGAATAGCTACGGCCGCTATCTGAACGCGATGCTGGATACCAACTGGGGCTGAGCCACCATCGTGTTGTTCATCGGCAATTCGCTTCACCGGTCTTCCATTTGTTACACAGTAAACACTGGGTTTACGTGATCGCATTGCAATGACAGTCTGCATATCAGCCGAATCGCGTTCGCGACCGGTTAACACGCGATTTGTTTTGTGTTCGTAGAACCGGGAGCTAACGCTCCGCGGCTGATGCAATATCCGGGTTAGACACGGTTGCTACCTCGAGAACCAGGGCCAGTGCCCTTCGACTGATTGAGGGAACCTGAATTTGAGATCTGGGCAAAGGACTATTCGTTTGGCCCGGATGTTCGGCTGGCCTCGTTGTGAGATTCCGCCAACTCCCGCTCTCCACGCGAAGCGAAGATGACTGCAAGCTGCTGGTGCGCCGCCGCCAAGTGTGCATCGATCCGCAAGACGCTTTGAAATGACTGGATTGCCCCTTCCGTTTCGCCCGTGTTGACGCAGCACAACCCATGGAAATAGTGATCCCCGGAAAGCCGTCTTAGTGCGGTAAGGCGCTGGTAATGTGGCTTGGCTAGGATACTGTTACGTTGTCGCATCCTGATCTCGGCAAGAATTGCGATGGACTGAATGCCAACGCGATCCACCCGTGCTACATCACCGACAATCTCTCCGAGTAAACGTTCCGCCTGGTCGGTTTGGCCATGATTCAGGTAGTCTCGTGCTAAGGTGACCCTGACCGCGCGATCACGCGGGTTTCGTTTCAATTGTGTGATCAACTGATCACGGGCCCAAGCCATATCAGTCTCCCATTCGTCTCCGGAAACGCCGTTGAAAACGGCGTTGTAAACGGCCAAGGCCTGGCGCCGTTGCATTTGTTCGGATGCCATGGAATCGTTGTTGGATGCGACCAAGTTGATGAGCGGGTAAAGGCTACGCGGTTGCTCATCGGCAGCCAAAGGCTCGTCGCGAGCGATCTTCTTCCGCGGCGACGCGGACGCGACTGGCGCGGCTGGCGGGTAGCTCTCGGCATGGATCCCAATGCGGTGTTGATGGAGAGCGGCATGAACGACATTGGTTGGTTGCACGGGCATGTGGCAAGACGAGCAGTCGTTGGAATTCGTTTCCAAACGGAGCCCTTGATCCAAACCACAGGCGTCATCGGTATGGCATTGCCAACAAACGTCACGGTAATAGGTTGCATCTGGTCGGGATCGGTCGCCGTGTGGATCATGACAAGTCACACACGAGAGAGTCGCACTTTGTATGTAGCATGGACTGTTGCGAAGTTGTTCGGTATGCCCAACGATTCGGTGGCCATCCTGGCCACGTAATCGAATGTCCATTCGGTTTGATTCGAGTGCTTGCCCGGGTGCGAAGTCCCAGACATCGGTTTGCTCTGCGACGATGAGCTGGTCACCTTGGAGATGGCATTGGGCACACACTGCTTCGGCGGTCGCCCGTGAAAGCTTTGCCGGGTTCACGATTGGATCGTGTGTGTCGCTTCGATCAGCCTCATTGCGCGACTGATACTGAATGTGATCATGCCCTCCCCCGTGGCATCGTTCACAGCCGATCGACGCTTGTCGAATCTCGAATCGGTGCGGGCTGTGATCCCATTGTTCGATCGCGCCGACATGGCAGTAAACACATCGATTGGTGATCTCACGATCAAACTCCGGCTGCAATCGCGTCTCAAAACCCGGTGAGACGTCCCAACCGACGCCATCGGCGTACCAACTCAAAGGGGATTCACACCAAAATGCACCATCGCGAAACGCATAGGTGTGTGCATGCGTCCCCGATCCAAACTCAAAGCTGATCTTGGCTCTTTGCACGGACGTCGTGGATCCATCAGGGGCCACGTGGCGAACCTCATGGACCATCCCGTTTTCGCTGAGCTGTGCATGAAACTTTCGGGGACGGTTTTTGTCCTCCCAAATCCGCCCCTGTCCAACCACACTGGATTGGACGAATCTGCCGGAACGCGCGTGAGCGGTTTTGAGGTAGGAACGCGCCTGGTCAGGATGGCATTCCACGCACGACGGATTTCCACGAAAGCCCTGGGGCAGGACACGCTGCGTGCCTCGGTGCTCCGCTTCGCCCGAGCCGTCTGACGCAGCGGAATGTACCGCTGTCAGATCGGCAACCTGTTGCCAAAGCGGTGCCTGATCAGGGGCAACTGACGACCTACTGGGGCCACACCCCGTAATGACTCCGAACAAGCAACACACCAGGAAGGTATGGCTAGCGCGACTCAAGCGACCAAACGTCATCTTCACCCTGAACAATCAAGAATCGATGCCGAGCTGGAATTTGGTTGAAATGCTGTTCCGAGCCGTCAGACCACTCCACCGCGATGTCGGCGGAGGCGACATCGTTGCCAAGGCCGAAATGGAGGATCGCTTCATCGTGACTGCTGTAACCCGAGCCACTGACCCGCCACTTTCGAATGGCCTTATTGTCAGCCCGCAGGGTTACCGCTGCGCCGACGCTCGAGCGTTCACAGCTGGTCCCAACCAGACGAAGCTGGATCCATGAATAAGGAGTTTCCGTTGCGTTCTCAACCAGGTCGGCCGGACGATCAAGGTGATTGGCGACAAAATCGACCCTGCCGTCCTTGTTCCAATCGAGTGAGGCTAGGCCTCGTCCGAGCGTTTTCTTTTGAAAGAATCCGCCGAGGACATCGCCGCTGATCACCTGAAAGCTACCCCGTGAATTGAGGAAACACTGTGGTTGCATTTTGAAGTCCGCCCCCCGGAACTGCAAATCCTCGATGTGTCCGTTGAGCACGAGCAAATCATCATCGCAATCGTTATCAATGTCAGCAGCAGTGGTGCCAAATCCAAGCACCGGCATCGTTGGCGCATAAAGATTCGCGCTAAGCACGCCATCAAGAAAAACGCCTGTGTCCGTTTGTAGAAAATGATGAACCGGCTCGTTCAAGAAATTGGTCACGTGAAAATCGATGTGTCCATTGCCATCGAAGTCGCCCGTCGCGATTCCCATGGAGGCCCCGGCGCCGCCCTGTCTTCCAAACGCACAGCCACGCAGTTGCGCCAGATCATGGAACGTACCGTTCGCGTGCGTCCAATAGTGATTCGGGCGCATGTCGTTCGCCACATAGACATCCACGGATTCGTCTGTGTCAAAGTTGCCCGCGACGACGCCCAAGGCTGGCGACGCGTTGTCACGTGTCTGCAACGGCACAGCCCGATACCCAAAGCTTGGATCCGCAAAGAAGACGCGATCGACGGCGGCACGGTACGACTCTGGGCCTCTGAAAACGGAGTACCGTCCATTGGCGTCGCGAGGTGGTGTCTCAAACAGCGCTGGATCGTCGACGTAGTTGGCTTCGAAAAAATCGGGCAAGGAGTCCTGGTTGAAATCGGCGATCGCGATCGAAGACGTCCAGAAGGAATCATTCGATGGTTCCAGCTTCCCGGCGCGAAACGTGCCATCTCCCTGATTGAGGAAGGAAACGTTGATGCCGAAGTTGCAAATGAGAAGATCCTGCCAGCCGTCTTGATTGAG
>JBCCYK010000176.1:0-14204 GCA_039189905.1 Planctomycetota bacterium | reverse complement strand
GCGAGCGGAGGACTGGCGTTGGAGCTCGCTTTGGCGGTGGTTGCGGAAACCAGAACCGGATCCCAAACTCCTCTCAGCGTGGCCTCTGGCAAGACTTCCCCGTTGGACAGATCGAGTGAACGAGCCGTTGAGCGATTCGGACCTGAAAGCCGTCCGCCAGTCCGCTCAACGGGGCCGGCCCTTGGGTGACGAAGGATGGGTGGAGTCGATCGCTCGGCGACTGAATCTGGAGTCGACCATGCGGCCTCGCGGGAGGCCGCAGGTGCGTTTCCCAAAGGAAGAGGGAAACAAAGAGGCCTGACCCCTTTTTTGGAGCCATGACCCCTTTTTTGGAGCCACCGGCGACCCGGTCGAGCGACTGTTCGCGGTGCTTCTCTTCGACGCACTTGGACGTGAACGAGTCGCAGATGGGTAAGCGTTGCGATCAAGCCCGCCCCAGACTTGAACCAATGGACAACGCTTACTAAGACACGCTCATCTCCGAGTGAACGTAGGATTGGAAGTCATTCCATCCGCTCACGTAGCTACTCCCACTGACTGGGCCTTTCGGGGATTCGATTTGGATGGGACTTCCGAAGAAGGCATCTAGCTCGATGCATTGAAAGCCGGGACTCACGAGGTCTTCATAACGGATCCAAATGGGATTCGGGACTTGCTTCAGGAGCTCTACCGAACGCCTCACGTACTCCGTGGTCGCTCTTAAGCCAGGGATCTGGTCTCGCGTGAATCGCCAACGAAATTCATGCTCTTCACCTTCGCGTCGCCAAGTGCCTCGTCGCTTTGCAACATGGAAACTCGCAACCAAGGATGGAAGATCATCACGCGTCAAGACGATGAAGTGAAGCCCCTCGGTTCGGAGGAACGATTCATAGGGTTCATGGCGTGCCGGCATCGATTTGAAACCGGCAAACGCATCAGACTGGTGAACCTCAAAAAAGGTATCGACCAAAGCGTTTCCATCCGGGATCGGCCGTCCAACCAACGCCTCGTAGGCCTTGGATGTTTGACGCAAACGAGCCGGATGCACCAGCTCGTCATCGATGCATGACGAGATGTCGCGACTCGGGAGCGCGACCCCAGGCCGGTTTCCGATGGCACGGATCAAAGTTGTCGAACCGGATCTTCCGGGCGTCAAAAGACAAAACTTCTTGGTCATGTTCGACGCCACCGGTCTCGGTTACTCCCGCATAGGCATTGAGGCGACGCGACATCGCATCCGGGCGCGAACACATGCACTTTGGACGCTCCTGGTTGAAGACTGTTCGCTATCGCGGCTTGACGAGTGATATAGCGTTCTCGATTTCGTCTAGTGGAAGGTGGCACACATCAGCCAGCTCAGAAATAACGGCTCGAGGATCTCGTCGCAGCTCTTCAAAGTTCACCACGACATGCTCTCGGTTGCTCAAAGCCTCGTCCCGGGATGTTAGCAGATCTCGAACGGCTTGGTCCCGATCGTCACGGGGCCACCAAGCGGATCCATCGGCGGCTGCGGGACGATCCCACGACCGAAAGATGTCTTCGATGGTGCGTTCGACGCTCACGTAAATGGGCGATGATCCTGTGAGAGTCGCCCAGGCCGCTTCCAGTTCATCAATAAGTTTGCACATCACCGGGTGCTTTCCGCCGACGGCAACGTAGCGAGCGACGTTGGCGAGGGTTTTCGCGGGTTCGAGCCACTGACGAAGCCGATTGATTCGGTCCTCCTTGGTTCCCCGGTATCCCCAACCCTCGGTGGTCTCGTCGAAGCATGCGAGACACGCCTGTCGTAGTGCCAGGTCTTCGTAAGTGGGGTACCCGGTCTTTGCTTCGACGAACCGGTTGCCGATGAAGACTCCGAGGCTACGAAGGATCCCTGCGACCAAGGAAGTGCCCCCACGCCAACTGCCAAGCACAAAGATGGCCGGTCGCAGTCCAGCATCGCGCAACGTGTTGGGTTGCACAGTACGATCGACCAGCGTGTTGGGCGCGGCCTCGCTATCGAGCGGGCTTACCGGCGGGTTAGCCATTACATCCGTTGAGTCTCCCGCAATCACGCTCGCCATCTTGCTAAGCACTTCTTGGCGATCAATTGACCGGTAGCGAGCTCCAAACGACGCGGCTGCGTTTCGGTAGCATGGGTTGTCTCGCACCTCGCGCAGCTCCTTTCCCAAAATCGCAATCTGACTCGGATTAGCGATTCTTCCACCACCGAACTGGTGCACGTTCACCGCCGTGATCCGCTGCTCCAATGCGAGGGGGAGCATGACGGATGGTACTCCGGCAAGAAGACAACTGGATGTGAGGCCGTGCGAACCATGATGAACGGCGAGATCGCATTCATCGAGCGTGGCTTGAACATCGAGCAAACCCGACAAGGCAACGTGCGGATGCGTCTGCTCGATCGAACGTGTAGCTTCGGAATCCAGACCAGGACAAACAAGAAGCGTCGACATTGCCAGCTGAGCCAGACTCTCGACGACGTTTCGAATGCCCGGCGCAGGCTTGAGATAAGCAAAGAGTCTTCCGTTGCCCGCCTCGGGCCACCGAGGAGGAGCACCCGGACTTTCGGGGAAACAGCCCAAGAAGCGCGCGCAGTCCCGATACGGGAAGTGATCTAATTCCAGGTAGGTCATCAAGAAACGATGATCCACCTGCTGATACAGCTGACCAATTCGTTCAATGGCGAGGTTGGGTGACAGCGATCGATTGATATTCGCACACAGCAGTTCGTCGGCGGCGATCAGGTGCTCGACGGGCACGTTGAGCCAGGGCCTCCAATTCGGCAGGCTATCCACATTGGGAGGGCAACAAAAACCTGTTCCCATGGTGCATCGCCTTAGATCGCGCCCACGAGAAGCCACGAGTCCGGAAGGGCAATGGTCAAAAACGATCGTTTCCGGATTCCATTCGTCCAGGAGCACGTTCCAACCTGAACAACGTTCGCTGATAAGAGTCGGGTCGTCGAAACCATTCTCCAGCAACACGTGCGGAAAGATGGAAGCTTGCGCGTGCCGCCCCTTCGTCACATGCCGCGGCGAAGTGAGGATCTCGACCGGGCAGTCGGCAAAGAGTTCTATCGCCCGTTGCTTCTCTGGGACAGCAACGGCGACCGAATGACCACGGCTTATGAGCTCGGTGGCAAGCTGCCTGATCGGGAACAAATGCCCCCATCCACCGCCGAGCTCCCAACCGAACATGACGCGTGCCAAGAGAACAGCTCTCCCAAAAGACTTCGAGTTCTTCTATCACTCGTCGCGGGGTTCCCACTTGGGATTCCGGCCAAACATGCAGACCACGTGCGTGATGCAACGATTGGAGCATGCCTCTGGCCGAAACAGAAGCCAGGCTCTGCAAGCAACGCATTCGATCATGGCCTGCGTGGAGTCCCGTTGATTGGCGGCAACACGCGAGCATTCCTCCGCAGATTGAGTTTCGGGGAGCCTGCAGCCGTCGACTAGAACTCGGGGACGACTTCGCGGTCGGCAATGGAACCGATCAATTGCCACGTCCGTCGGTCAATCGAATCAGTCACAAAGTGCACGGACCCGTCTGCGAGAAGCACGGTGACGCCACCGAGATGCCGACTGCGGCCACTCTTGATCGCCGCTGATCGGGAGTAGCAATCGTTTTCCAAGGCGTTGGGGGCGCGGTGGTGGTGGTAGCCCGTGTCGTTGACCGATCCATCCGCCCATTTCTCACCGCGTCTGAAAATGACAGCGCTCGCATCGTCCAGGCACCAGGAGTCCTCGATCGTGGAAGCACGAGCATTCCAAACGGAGGCGGTCACTCGCTCGGCACCTTGGTTGGCGAGACCACGCGTGCTGTCTTCGAGACCTGAGCCGATGATGGTTTCGCAGAATGCGGCGGTGTGAGACGATCCGTCAAGAATGTCGCGGAATCTCTTTCGTGAGTCGATGTAAAAGAGTCCGTCAGTGTCGGTGTAGACCCCGCCGTTCTGCGCCGTGCCGTTGTTGGCGTGATAGTTTGAGGCACCCCAGTCTTCACTCACACGGTCGTTCACGTCGGTCGGGCATAGGAACGTTGGCACCAAGGTGGCCACCTCTTCCGCCAAATCAGGGTGCGTGGTGACGCTGGGCAATGGTGCTACGGGTCTCGGGGGTAGTTTGCCGCACACCACGCACCAAACGGCTGGAAATGGTCGAACGCGATTTCATCGACCACCATCTGGACGTCATGGCGGTGAGGTCCAGGCATGCCTCCGACGAAAAGAGAGCTGGGACCGCAGGAACGATCCCAGCTCTCGCTGTTTCAGCATCCGTACCCAAGCATCATCCGTGGACGGAAAGGATCCCTAGCTACAGCCCATCGAGTTACCGCAGTTGTGGCATAGGTAACAGTTTCCATTTCGCACCGTGATGCTGCCACAGTTGTCACAACTGGGGGCATCCGTCTGAAAACGGCTGAACTGATCCGCTTGGCCCTTCACTCGGTTGGCAACCCCGGCGATACCCTTCGGGGTTGCCGGTGTGGCTGAACCGTTACCATTGCCAGCCAACGGGGCGTCGTTTTGCAAACTGGCGAGCAGCGTCGCACGTTCCGCTAAGGCGACCGCAGCACCCGCATCGCTGCGCAACTCCTTCATCACCGGGCCGCCCAAAGCGGTGCCGCTAGCCGCGGTTCCGTTGGGCAACCTTCCGTGTGACGCGGGCCCGCTCAAGGCCGTCCCATTCGAAGGAGCGTCGCCGCCGTTGCCCGGTGACTCCACCGCCACCGCTTGCTCGTTACCGCTGCTGAACGTGATTCCGAGCCACCGAGCGATGTAATCCACCACACTCTTCGCGATGCGGATGTCCTTGTTGGAAGTGTGGCCCATCGGTTCAAAACGCGTGTGCGAGAACTTATTGACCAAAACATCCACGGGCACACCGTACTGCAGTGCAATCGACAACGCGGTTCCGAAGCTATCCATGATACCGCCGATCGTGGAGCCCTCCTTCGCCATCGTGATGAAGATCTCACCGGGCCGACCATCAGGATAAAGCCCCACGCACAGATAGCCTTCATGACCCGCGATGCTGAACTTGTGAGTCAAGCTCTGGCGGGTGTCGGGCAATCGCTCACGGCGCGGCTTGTAAACGATCTTTTCGACCGTTTCCGTGATCACTTGCTGGGCGGATTCGGCTCCTGCCTCGTCTTCCTTCTTGGTGTTGAGCGGTTGGGACTGCTTGCTACCGTCGCGATAAATGGCGATGGCTTTCAGCCCCAGTTCCCAACCCCAGAAATACGCGTCCGCGATGTCCTGCGGCGTGACGTCCGATGGCATGTTGACGGTCTTGCTGATCGCCCCCGACAAGAACGGTTGCGCCGCGGCCATCATCGTCACGTGGGCACGCCAAGGAATACTCCGCACGCCGCCGGCGGGCTTGAAAGCACAATCGAATACGGGGAGGTGCTCGTCCTTGATGCCAGGTGCTCCCTCAATCGTGTCGTTCTCATCGATGTACTTGGCGATGGATTCGATTTCATCCGCCGCGTAGCCCAACGTCTCCAATCCACGACGGACGGTTTGGTTGACAATCTTCAGCATGCCTCCCCCGGCAAGCTGCTTGTACTTCACCAACGCGATGTCCGGTTCGATTCCCGTCGTATCGCAGTCCATCATGAAGCTGATCGTGCCCGTCGGCGCCAACACCGTGGCCTGAGCATTGCGGAAGCCGTACTTTTGACCGATCTCCAAAACGTCATCCCAAAGCTTCCGCGCGGCTTCCTTCAACTCGGGTGGCCCCGCATCGTGAATGTCATCGGCCGCATCTCGGTGCATCTGCATGACGTGAAGCATGGGGGCTTCGTTCGCAGCGTAGCCGTCGAAGGGGCCGACCACGGCCGCCATCTCAGCACTGGTTCGATTCGCCTCGCCATGAAGCAGGGCCGTCAAAGAACCACAAAGGCCGCGCGCGGCATCACTGTCGTAAGCCATCCCCGACGACATGATGACACTACCCAGGTTGCTGTAACCCAGCCCCAAGGGACGATACAGGTGACTGTTGCGAGCGATCGGCTCGGTTGGGTAGCTGGCGTGATCCACCAGAATCTCCTGCGCGATGAAGAACGTCCGCGCCGCGGCTCGGAAGCGTTCCACGTCGAAGCTGCCATCATCGCCAACAAACTTCATCAGATTGATGCTGGCCAGATTGCATGCGGTGTCATCCAGGAACATGTACTCGCTGCACGGGTTGCTCGCATTGATCGCACCGTCGTTCGGGCACGTGTGCCAACGATTGATGGTCGTGTCATACTGCACGCCCGGGTCTCCGCAGTGCCAAGCACACTCGGCCATTTGATTGAGCAGCTCTTTGGCGTCGTAACTCGGTGCGTTCGCATCGGGTTTGTTCGTGATCCACCGTGTCTGCCACGTATCACCACGACGAACCGCGTCCATGAAGTCATCTGTCACACGCACTGACAGGTTAGCATTCTGGAAGCAAACGCTGCTGTATGCCTCCCCGTTGAAGTTTGATTCATAACCTTCCCGGATCAGCGCGTGGGCCTTCTTCTCCTCGGACCATTTGCACTGGATGAACTCCAAGATGTCCGGGTGCCAAACCTTGAGCGACTGCATCTTGGCGGCGCGACGTGTTTTGCCGCCGCTCTTAATGACACCCGCGATTGAATCGTACACTCGCATGAACGACAGCGGGCCGGACGGCGTTCCGCCGCCAGAGAGCTTTTCGCGTCCGCTGCGTATCGTCGACAGGTCCGTGCCCGTGCCGCTGCCAAATTTGAACAACATGGCTTCGCTGCATGCAAGACGCATGATGTCTTCCATGTTGTCATCCACACTCTGGATGAAGCACGCCGAACCCTGGGGGAATTCGTACGGGTTCTCCGGTTGAGCCGTTGTCTTCGCTTCTGGATCCCAATGCCAATTGCACTTGGCACCCGCGACGTCGTACTGGGCATGCAAACCGACATTGAACCAGACGGGACTGTTGAAGGCACCGTGTTGGTGCAGGCAAAGCCAACTCAAATCCCGGTAAAACCGCTCGCCATCTTCCGCCGTGTCAAAGTAGCCGTCGGCCAAACCCCAGTCCGCAATCGTTCGCGTGACGCGATGGATCAATTGCCGAACACTGCGTTCGCGCTCCGAACGGTTGCTTGGATCCCCATAGAAGTATTTTGAGACGACCACGTTCGTGGCCAGCTGTGACCAAGACGCCGGGATCTCGCAGTCATTTTGCTCGAACAGAGCGTTTCCATTCTCATCCTTGATCGCGGCGCTACGAAGCTCCCATTCGGCTGTTGCGAACGGGGTGCGGCCATCTTCCGGACAAAACGTTGCGTCAAAACGGAGGCCTTTTCGACCGCTTCGCTTCGAAGCATCGAATACACCGCGGGCATGTTCCATGCCCTGTTGACGATCGACATGCTGCAATGCCGGGTCCTGATCGGCTTGGGCTTGTGCGGTCGCGTCTGTCCCAGCAGTCGGCAATACGGTGGACATATTAAAGCAATGCTCCTTCTAAAACGTCCCTGAAATGACGCATCGGAAACAGCAGTCCGCACACCCCCCGTGTGGGCAGCAACGACGCTGTTCCCGAAGACAATAAACAACGGCGGAACCGCTGCAGAACTCGCTCAAACGCAGGTGTGGCGAACGGGAAAATCCACCGAAAAACAGGCTCGATTCCGTCGTTAGCGAAAGCCGTTCCAATTGGCCTCGCCATCACTACCCGTAGTGGAAATTTGTTCGCGGACACCTATATGCAGTCAAGCGACGGGCGAATGTTAGGGATTCTGGCTCGGCTGTCAATAAAAAAACAGGCTACTTTCTAAGCCTTTGTTCTGAAAGGGTTTACGGAAGCATGACGTCGAGGGACCCGATGTCCAAGGGCATCATGCGAACGCCGCAAACCGTGATCGGGTTAAGACTTAGCAAAGATTGCTAGCAATTTGGTCGCTCACGTGGAAAAATTGTCTGAAATCAAAAAAAACCGGTAGGTGGTTGATCCCCCCGAATGGGATTCTGCTGTCCGTCTTTGCTGACATGGTCGCCCTACCTGCCGTCATTGGATTCTGGCGTGGGACCACCGCCCACCGCGACCTCAGTCCCCGCAGATCCGAATCAAGCTTTCGGCAGCCTGTTCGATCCCATGACGTTCCAAAACAGCTTGTCGGCCTGTCCTCCCAAACTCAGCACTTTCGGCGGGATTGTCTCGCAACCGCTGGATTGCCTCCGCCAGTGCCATGGTGTCACCCGGCGGGAACAAAAGCCCACCCCCCGTGGAAGAAACCAATTCGCGAAACGCGCCGTGATCCGGCTGAACAACGGGGATGCCGCAAGCGAGAGCTTCCAACACGAATAGGCCCTTGGGTTCCTCGTACACCGTGGGGACAGAGAGCACGTCCCAACGCCGCAGCAGGGCGACCTTCTCGGACAGACTAGGACTCCCGTGGTGTGTGAAGCGGTCTCGCCATGCCGAACCGGCGATGCGTGCGCGATGCGTTTCAAAGTATTCGCGGTTGTTGTCACCGAGCCAACCGGCTGCGTGCATGTGCGGCGTTGGCAGCCCCATTGTGTCCAAGTGCCCGAAGGCATCGACAAGAAGGTGGAATCCCTTCTCGGGCGCGAGACGAGCCATGTAGCCAACATGGAATTCCCGCAAATCCGACGCGTCCTTCTGCTCCAAAGTTTCATAGGGCGATGTGTCGATGGACAAAGGCTGAATCGAGAACTTTTCCATCGGCAAACGCAACAAGGCTGCCATCTTGTCTTGGTAAAAGCGGCTGTGGACGACAAAGCGGTCCACGGAGTCGGACAGGCCGGTACAAAGATCAATCGCCTCCTGCCGATGCCCCGGTTTGAGGTGATCGAGGAAGATATCGTCGCCCTGAAGCATGACGATGCGACGTGTTCGTGGAAGCGCGTCCTGCAACGCGGGGAGCATTCCGCCGATCAACAGATTGCTCAACACGACGGCATCGGGTTGAACGCTTCCGGCCAACCAATCCAGCAAGCGTTGGGCCTCCGCCGCCTGATTGCCATGGGTGCCTCGCAGCATCGAGATCGTCAAATCCCCCAACGCCGCCGCGTCGGTGGATGCCGCGCGTCGTGTCAACCAACGCAACAGGCTGGGGTTGTCCAGCCAAGAGCGTGACCAACGCGGTAGCCCTCCCAGCCAGGGAAACTTTTGCAGCAGATAGACGCTCGCGCCGCCGAAGAAAACTTCGTCCGTCGCGACATCGGACTCATCCGTGCGGATCGGCGTATAAACCGGCTGCAACAAGACGTCATGCCCAGCGCGAATCATTGCCCGAGCCATCGCGTTGTCATGCATACAACTGCCGCAGTACATCCCAGCGGCACCGGCGGTCAAGAAAACGATTCGCAATTCAGTTTCTCGTCGACGAGGAGGCCTTCACGCGCGATCTTGCCCACGCCGGCGCCGGGACGGTTACGCACGTCCGGCGCCCGTTCTGTTGGAAAGTTGTCCCAGAACTGCCAAAGCAACCGGTAAACCAGTATGGTTACGCGCACAAATCGATGATAGCGAAGACGCGATCCGATGGCGATGTTGGGGCCAACGCCAGCACGCGGCGATGCAAAAGGAGCAAACCGAGATGTTGCACGAAACACGAAGCGTCACGTCCGAACGGCGGGAGTCATGCGTGCGTGGCAGCCAAACCACCTCGCTTCGCTTCTATTGCCTCGCAATGCTCTGGGCACTTGCGCTAGATCCTTCAGCGCATGAAACCGTCGCCGAGGAGTTACCTAACATCGTTGTGATTCTGGCGGACGATTTGGGTTACGGCGAAACGGGGATGATGGGAAATCGCGAGATCCCGACACCGGCCATCGATTCCTTGGCTGCATCGGGCGTGCGATGTCGGGCGGGTTACGTCACTTCTTCCTATTGCAGCCCGTCTCGAGCCGGAATTTTCACGGGACGGTATCAATCGAGGTTTGGATATGACCTGAACCCCACCGGCCAACGGAATCTTCATCCAAACGCGGGGCTCCCACTGACGGAGCAAACGTTTGTCAGCCGATTGCAGTCGGTCGGCTACGCGACGGGATTGCTCGGAAAATGGCACCTCGGTTCGGAGGGACCGAAGTTGCCGGGAGCACGCGGTTTCGACCATTTTGTTGGCTTCACTCATGAAGGGCACTTCTTCGTCCCCGGGCCTCCATGGAAGCGAGTCCAGTCCTTCCTAAGAGACAAGTCCTTGGCACCAGGGGAGCGAGTTCGCGAAGGCAACGTGATTCGATCCAACCACGCCCCTATCAACGAACCTCCCTACGATGCTGACAACCCACTAGTGAAGCAATCGGGCGCTGCTCCGCTGCAGTCGTGGGACACCACCACCTATCTCACGGACGCGATCACAGACGAAGCGGTCGCGTTCATTCGCGCCAGCAGCCCCGGCCCTTTCTGCGCAGTGGTTTCCTACAACGCGGTCCATTCGCCGATGCAATCCTTGCAGACGGATCTTGATTCACTCAAACGCATCGACGACATCCAGCGACGTATTTTTGCGGGCATGCTCCTGGCACTCGACCGTGGCGTCAAGCGAATTCGGGAAGCCATCGACGACGCCGGATTGACGCGGCGGACGCTGGTTGTGTTCTTAAGTGACAATGGTGGGCCGACAAAGGAGCTCACCAGTAGCAACGCGCCGCTGCGAGACGGCAAGGGATCGGTCTATGAAGGTGGATTACGGGTGCCGATGGTCTGGTCGATGCCGGGGACACTGCCATCGAATCATGTGGAAGACCGAGTCATCCTGAGTTTGGACATCGCTGCGACCGCACTTGAACTCGCTGGCGTTGGCGTGCCAGACAACTACGATGGTCGCAGCGTGCTTTCTTTCTTTGGTGATCCCACTGCCGGGCACCTACATCCAAGTGTTTACTGGCGAATGACAAATGGGAAAGCCGCTTTTCGCGACGGTGACTGGAAATTGGTTCGTCCGAAGCGTGGCCAACGGTTCGAACTTTATCACCTTGCATTGGACGTGGCAGAGTCGCGTGATTTGGCTTCGAGCGAAACGAGTCACCTCTCGCGTTTGGTTTCCCTCTGGAGTGCAATGGACGCGCAGATGGCCGCGCCCATCACCTTAAGATGACCCAGAAGCATTCGCAGACACGATGATGGAAAAACGCCTGCTCGTCTTGGGAGGACGCGACGGACCGATCGGCGGGCGACGTTTGGGTTGGCATCTGAATGAGTTGGTTCTCGCAAGCAAGCGTCACCGCTGCCGGCTCGATTTCGCCGACTATGAATCGATCTTTGCCGAGCTCGGGCAACCGGTCGGGCATGGCGGGAACGACGTGCTAGTCCAATCCAGTGAAGAACCCGAAGGGTCCTGGAACACGTCACGTCCCACGTCATGGGGTGCGTTTGATTCCGTCCTAACGCGAACCATGCCCGCTGGCAGTTTGGAACAGATCACGTTCCGCTTGTCCTGCATGCATGCGACCCACGCATCGCGTCTCCAGGCTCGCGCGCGTTGGATCAACCCACCCAAGGCGTTGGAGTGGTCGATCGACAAGTACATGACCTTGGCCCGCGCCGCATCGCTGGGCATCCCTGTGCCGGAAACGCGTGTCGTGCAAGATCGCGATGCTGCCATGAACGCTTTTGAAGATCTGGGAGGCGATGTGGTCGTGAAGCCGCTTTTCGGTGGCGAGGGACGCGGTGTGTTGCGTCTCCACGACCCGGAACTTGCCTGGACAACCTTTTCATCCCTGACCGCGATCGGCTCGATCTGCTACGTGCAACGGCGAATCGGGCAACAGCAGGATGCAACGACCGCCCGCGACTTTCGGATCTTGGTTCTGGGCGAACGCATGTGGACTCTGGTACGTGAAAACGAAACGGACTTTCGGACCAACCGACGTCACGGCAGTCGCATGCAGCTCATTGCACCCGAGCCGAGTTGGTGCGAAATGGCCCGACGCATTTGCCAGCACTTTGACTTGGAACTGGCCGCAATCGATTTTATCCCCGATTCGTTGCCCGAAGGGGTGCGTCTGCTGGAAGTCAACGCTGTGCCGGGCTGGCGTGGAGCACAAGCCGTGGTTCCCGATTGCCTAGCGGACCTAATCGTGGAACACTGTCTCTCACGCAATGCATCTTCCGAGTCCTCCCCAGCAATTGCTGAATGAACGCGCGCGAGAGCCCAGAAAACACGCGGCCGGATGAACCTCGCTGCGATGATTTCGCGAGGAGGGATGCCGATGGCGGCGTTGCGGATCGCCTGACAAAAATCGCTGCTTTGCTACCGGGCGCGATCGCGATCGCCGAACCTTCTGGGCCCGCTCGGACGGATGGCGCGGATCGGCATTACGATCTCACCACGTATCACTGTCTGGATCAAAATAGCACGCAGATCGCGCGTGGGTTGATCCGATGGGGTATTCGGCCGGGAATGCGGCTGGTCATGCTGGTCCCCTTTGGCGCCCGGTTCATTGAGCTGACACTTGCCTTGCTGAAGGCAGGTGTTCGCGTTGTGCTGATCGATCCCGGCATTGATCGCAAACACCTGGTCAACTGCCTCTCAGAAGTACGCCCCGACGGGTTTGTTGGCATCCCGAAAGCCCAGGCGATTCGAACGGTTCTGCGTCGTCGATTTCCTCAGGCGAGGTGGAACGTGACGGTCGGTCGGCGCTGGTTCTGGGGCGGCAGAACGCTGGATGACATACGTCGTCTCGGTCAGGATTCAGAAACGCAGCTTCCAAGTTTGTCTGCCACCGATCCGGCCGCTGTCATCTTTACCACTGGCAGCACGGGACCGCCCAAGGGAGTTGCCTACACTCACGGTACGTTTCACGCTCAGATCGACCGCATTCAAGATCGCTATGGCATTCAGCGAGGGTCGCGTGACCTCGCGTGCTTTCCCTTGTTTGGGTTATTCGACGCCGTGATGGGCGTGACCACGATTATTCCGGACATGGACCCCACGCGTCCTGCGGATGTGGACCCGCGCAAACTCATTCAAGCGGCACGCCAATGGGAGGTGGACCAAGCCTTTGGTTCCCCCGCCTTGTGGAAGACCGTTGTTCGTTGGTGCGACAAACACGCGGTGGGTCGACCGTTCCCGACGTTGCGGCTCATTCTTTCCGCCGGCGCGCCGGTTCCGGCATCGACCCTGGAATCGTTGCGTCGCTACGTTGCACCGGAGTGCGAAATCCACACTCCCTATGGCGCGACCGAAGCGCTTCCCATCGCGTCGATTGAATCCCGACCCGTGATCGCCCAGACGGGTCCGGCGGCTGCGAAAGGCAAAGGCGTCTGCGTCGGCAGTCGATTCGAGGGTGTTCAATGGCGAGTGATTGAGATCGATGACGGTCCCCTTACAGCGATGGGAGAAGTCAAAGAGGTTCCCCAGGGCTCGATCGGAGAACTCATCGTCAGCGGCCCGATGGTGACGCGTGAGTATGTGACGCGCGCGGAACAAAACGCATTCCACAAGATTTCCGATGGAAACCGTGTTTGGCACCGAATGGGAGATGTCGGGTATCTAGATGCCAAGGAACGCTTTTGGTTCTGCGGACGCAAGGCACACCGTGTGGTCACGAAGGACCGAACTTACTTCACCATTCCCATTGAGTCGGTCCTCAATGAGCACCCTGATGTTCAGAGGTGTGCTCTGGTTGGCATCGGGAAGCCTGGGGACCAATCACCGGTTGTGATGGTGGAACCGATCGATTTGCAGCTGGCGAAGGAACCCGAGCGTCGTCAGGGCCTGGTTCAGTCCATGCAGTCTTTGGCTTCACGGAACCCACTGACGAGGCGATTGGATCTGTTTGTCATCCAAGGAAAGCCTCTGCCGGTCGACATTCGTCACAACAGCAAGATTTTTCGTGAGAAGCTTGCCAACGAACTGGAGTCATCAGGCTTCAAGCGCGAATCGGGCCAAAGACGACTTGAAGGAATCACGCGTGTTCCCCAGCCATGAATCATTCGAGTCTCCTTCGGGCGTTCACTGACTCCTGTCGCATGCTCGCCCCAACTTGCGGCGGGCGTGAGCAGCCCCTAAGCTACCGGAACGGGACACGTGGTTACGAGATTTAAGTGGTTAGTTGCGGCGTGTGCTCCTAGGCAAGGGCGTGTGCTCCTAGGCAAGTTTGTTCCTTGGCGGGGGAAATCCAATGGCTCTGGTTCGTGTGCTCTTCGTCTTGCTGCTCCTGGGCGCATTTCTGCTAAGGAATGAAGCCGAGGCTGACGTGATCATCCAGGTCCAGTCCATCGTCAGCAACACTG
>JBCCYK010000175.1:0-14215 GCA_039189905.1 Planctomycetota bacterium | reverse complement strand
GCAAAGTCTGCGAGCAAGTCTTCATCGCGTCGGCATACCGCGATCAACTCGGATTTCGGGTCGGCTTGAATCGCGGGAGCGACACTCTTGTTTGCGATATCGCCGGCACCGATCAATCCCCAACGCAGTGTCATTTGCTTCTCGCCTGTTCAAATCGATAACGGTTCATCGGGTGGTTTACATCGGACACCACCCCGGCGCGGCATCATGCGCCAGAGTCGCGGGTCTGCCAACACGCGACCAACGAGAGAAGGCCGTTCAGAAGTGAGTCGCTGGGGTTTTCCTGACTTTTTTGACGATTCCGGCTAACAAAGACTCACCGAACGAGTCTTTTCTTCTGCCAGGATGAATCGTTCGACCTCAAACGCCGAGCTCAGCCACGCAAGTGAATCTGATTTGACGCCGCGAAGCGACTTCATGCTGAAACCGACTCCCCGCGTCGACGCGACGATCGAGGGTGAGCACGAGCTCACGCTGCGGTCGCTGTTTGAGGCAGAGGAAAGCGGTTTGTTGCGTTACGCCTTTTCGTTGGTTGGCCGTCGCGCAGTCGCCGAGGAGATTGTTCAAGACGTTTTCCTGGAATTGCATCGTCGCTTTGACGAGGTGGAAACACCGCGTGGCTGGTTGTATCGGAGCGTTCGCAACCGTGCCTTCCATCACATTCGACGCGCACGCCGTGAATTCCTCGACGGAGAAGACACTCACCTTTCCACTGCCGAAGACGCAGCGGAGCCCCCCGAGGAGGAGCTGAAGCGGATGGAAGCGACAGGCCGACTGCGAGAACTCCTTGAGCAGTTGGATGAGAAGGATCGGTTGTTGATCCAGCTCAAGTATTTCGAAGGTTTGCAGTATCGCAGCATTGGCGAACGGATGGGCCTGAAGGTGGGCACGGTTGGTTATCGCTTACACCACATCTTGAAAGACTTGGCGGGCAAACTGGAGTCCCTTGGAATCGACCGAGCGTCATGAACGAAGCAGCATTTTCTCAACCGATTGAGCCTGAGATCGAGGCTCGCATCGTTGCCTGGGTTCTCGGGGAGGCTTCGGACTTTGAATGTGAGCAACTGATCGAGTTGCTGGAGAAGCGTCCGGATCTGGTTGCGTTTCGGAATCAGATCAAGGCGATGCACGCGTTGATGATCGACGTCGGGGAAGGCGACCCGCTCGACGACTCGGGCGATCAGGAATGGAAACTGTCTGCGACCAATCGCGAGTTGGTTTTGGCTGCGTTTCGAGGTGAGCACAGACACGGTGAACTCCGCGATGACATTTTATCGGGGACGAAGCTCACGGAAACGCGGACCAGCACGCCGCTTGCTGGATTGAAGCCGACATGGACGCGACGTGTGCTTTCCTGGCAAGTCGCCAAGATCGCCGCGGTCTTGGTGTTAGGTGTCACCGTCTCTGCAGCGTTGATGGTTCCAGCTTTGGATTCCCGCTCCGGCGGGCGCGGCATGCTGCTTCACGTTGAGACTCTGGCAGAGGCGGAGATGCTGGGGCGAGACGGAGTTTCGTCCGATGTTGCCTCGATTCCACCGGACGCCGACCGATTCAGGTTTGAACGCGATTTTGAATCGGTCGATGGGGAAGGGGCGGACCAGCCCGCGCAAGCTCGAGGTGTGGTTGCGGGTGCCCCGGAATCGCGATCCTCGCTGTCGAAGAACGGGCAGGGACTCGACCACTGGGCCATGTCATCCGGCCTGCAAGACAAGGCAGCGGCCGGAGAGAGTTCAATCTCGAAGCGACAGTCGCTCGCGCCCCTTTTGCCTGATTTTGCCAAGTCGCCCGGTACAGAACGACCGGAGCTGTTTGGGGTCGTTCCCCCAAAGGATGTTGGCTTGTCGTTCAACGGAGTCACAAATCAACCCGAGGCGCCCGCTGGCACGACCCGACAGGCGACGCGTGGGCTGCGGGCGGCGCATGAGATGCTTGATCCTTCCCAGGTTGAAACGACCACCGGCGGTCCTTTCGCCTTGGGAGATCGTGTCGCGGCTTCTGAGTCCGATGCTTCGCAACCTGAGCCAATCGCCCCGTCCATGGGCCGGCAATCGGAGCGTGAGAGCGCGATCAAGTCAAAGGCAGCGGCGAGCGCCAGTAAGGAATCCGAGGAGCTGCGATATACAGAGTTGTACATGATTCCTCAGGCACAAAAAGAGTTGACGCTGCCTGCTGATCCAGCTTTGCGGCAAAAGCTTGTTGAAGCACAACGGCGTTTCGATGCTCGACGCACGGAAGCCATTGTTTCGGAACGTCGCGTGGCGCTCGGCGTGAGCGTCAATCCGGTTCGAGATGAGGATGCGATCGCTGGCTTTGGCATGGGAGGAGGTGCTTCCGGGATGGAAACCTCCGGTCGGTTGTCACCGGCACCAGGCCTGTCACGCTCCGCAGAGCAGTTAAGCCGCGCCCAATTACCTTTCCAGGACTTGGGCGAGGTTGCGACGGACGAGAATGCGGTTTCCACTTTTTCGCTTCACGTCAGTGACGTTTCTTTCAAGCTGGCAAGAGCCTCACTGACGCGGGGCGAATGGCCCGAAGCCGAGACCGTTCGAATCGAAGAGTTTGTCAATGCTTTTGACTACCGCGATCCCATGCCGGGACCCAATGAGAAAGTGGCCTGCCATCTGGAGCAGTCGATTCACCCGTTCTTGCAACAACGCAATCTGCTGCGAGTGTCGATGCGAACCGCTGCATCGGGTCGATCCCCTCAGACGCCGTTGCGTTTGACGTTCCTGCTGGATAACTCGGGTTCCATGGAGCGCATGGATCGTCGCGAGACCGTTCGACGCGCGTTCGCGATGCTGCTGAAGCAACTGACACCGAGCGATCAAGTCACCCTGATCAGTTTTGCGAGGCAGCCGAGACTGCTTGCCGATCAGGTCGGTGCCGCCCATGCCGGGGACCTGATGGAATTGATCGAAGGTTTGCCCAGCGATGGTGGGACGAACATCGAGGCCGCTTTGGGGCTTGCCTTCGAGAAAGCACGCGAACAGCAGTTGGCGCAAGCTCAGAATCGCGTCGTCCTGCTGACCGATGGTGCGGTGAATCTGGGCAATGCCAATCCGGAGAGCCTTGCGGATTTGGTTGCGAACATGCGCGAGGAAGGGATCGCGTTCGATGCCGCCGGAATCGTTGCCGACGGCTTGAATGATCGTGTGCTGGAAACGCTCACACGCAAAGGCGATGGGCGCTACTACCTGTTGGGCTCACCCGACTCAGCGGATGATGGATTCGCACGGCAGATTGCGGGGGCCCTGCGGCCGTCGGCTAAGAATGTCAAGGTGCAGATTGAGTTCAACCCGCAGCGCGTCGAGACGTACAAGTTGCTCGGCTTTGAGAAGCACCGCCTCAAGAAGGAAGATTTTCGAGACGATGCGGTGGATGCCGCGGAGCTTGCCGCGGCGGAAGCCGGGGTCGCACTCTACCACTTCCAAGCCAAACCCGGTGGCGAGGGAGATGTTGGGTTCGTTTCCGTTCGCTTCCAAGACGTGTCCACCGGCCGCATGGTGGAGCACCAATGGCCCATCCCTTATCAGGCCAACGCCCCACGTTCGGATCAAGCCCCAGCGTCCATGCGTGTTGCGACGTCCGCTGCTCTGCTTGCTGCCAAGTTGCGAGGGGAACCTTTGGGCGACGTTGTCGAGCTCCAAACGCTTTCCAGTTTGCTGGCCGATTTGCCCAGTGCCAAACGCGATTCGAATCGCATCCTCGAGTTGCAGCAGATGATCCAGAGAACGCGTGAGCTCCTCGGCGAGTAGCCCCCATCAGCAACCTTTGTTTGGGAACCCTTTGAGATGGACGACGACAACTTCAAGCGAACCATGTTGGGTTGCCTTGCAACCGTTCTGTTCCTGTCAGGATCGTGTGCAGGGCAGGAAAGCGACGGCCGAGTGGGCACGATCGTGATCGAGGCAAAAGGCTCGCAGCCCGCGATTCCGGTTATCTACACGGCGCATGCAACGACGCTGGCAAGCTTCGGCACCAAGCGAATCGAACAAACCGTTGAGTTGTCCGTCAGGGTGTTGCAGGGACAAGCCGAAGTATTGACTTTTGGGCTCCATGGCAGCGACGAAGTCATGAATGTCAAGAGTGGGAACATTCAATCGTGGTCTGTCAGGCGTGTTGGTGACCAAAGGTACTTGGATCTGACGCTAAAGGAGAATACCGATCAGGCCGATCCGATCATCTCGCTGCGTTCTGCGGAACTGACATTGCCACAGACGCTGGACTTAACACACCTCACGCCAGGGGATGCGGTCGGATTCAATTCGGTGATCACGTTGGAGGAACAGAGGGGGGTGGACTGCCGCGTGTTGAAGTCGCCTGGTTTCTTCTCGCTTGACGCCGAGGATGGTGGCAAGCGCTTTCAAACATCCACCGGCGGAACGATCACCGTCGCGGTGGCGCGCGAGGGAACCGCTCCCGGACCCGCCGAGTTGTTCGAATCAGAGTTGATCGGACACATCGCGGCGGAATCGCAATCGGTTCAGTTTCAATTCCAAGGGATGGCTCGTGTGTCTGAGTCGGATGCGGAGATTCCCATCTTGTCCGGCGACGCGGCGATCAGCCGTATTCCGGAGAATGAGAACTACCGCGTTCGTTTGGCCGAGGAAGGGGGCGACTCGGTTTACAAACTGGTCTTTCCAAAGCCGGGCACTTTTCCGGTGAGTTTGGAATTTGCGGCTGCCCTGCAACAACAAGAAGGCGACGTTGGTTTCGCCGTTCAATTCAGGCTCTGGGGAGGCGCGATTGTGCCTTTGACGTTGACAGGTTTGGACGACGAACTGGTGTTTGAACAAGTGGAGGACTCGATCGTACCAAAGCGTATGCAAGAAGGCTGGCACGGTTTTCTGCCCGCCAGTGGACGGGTGCATCTGAGGTGGCGAGCGGCGAGCAGGTCGGGTGAAGGGAAGTTGTTCTTCACGACCCAAGGAATGATCGACTGCCAAGTCGGAACGGGCCTGCTACGACAGCTGCATCAGATGGACTATCAGGTTCTCCAGGGCGAACTGAACGCCCTCGCTTTTGAATTGAGCGGACCCGGCGAGATCTTGGATGTGGAGGGTGATGGCCTGGTTTCCTGGCGTGTGAGCAACCAGGACGATCAGCGCGTTTTGGAAGTCACCCTGAGCCGAGCTCTCACAAAACAAGGTCGTTTTCGGATTCGCAGCCAAACCGAGATGGACGTCTTTCCCGTCCGCGTGGAAGGCTTACGCCTGGAACCCGTTGGAGCGATCCGTCATTCCGGGTTCATGCGAATTCGGAATTCTGGTTCGGTTCGCGTGGAGGCAACGGATCTGCAGGGCTTGACCCAGCTATCCCCCGAGCAGTTCCCCGGGGAAGCCGTTGAGGCCCGACAGGTCTTTGTTTATCGATTCCCAGCCGCAGAGCACAGCTATGAGGTTGCTGCGGATCGCATCCAGTCTGAGGTGAATATCTCCCACTTGATCACCTATCAGGTGGCGGAGACCGATCGCGTGATACGCGCCGTGATCGAAATGGACATTCGCGAGGCGCCGATTCGCGAGTGGAGTTTTGGTGTTCCGGAGGACTACTCGATCGTATCCGTCGTGGGTGCCAACATCGCGGACTATCTCGCCGCGACGGAGGTTTCCGACGGCCAACGCAATTTGAAACTGTTCTTCACGCAAGATGTCATGGGGCGCCAGCTGGTTGAGTTGCATCTGGAGAAAAATGATCCGGCGGAGGCAGAAGACTGGCAACTCCCAGGATTGGCGTTTCCGGGTGCCAAAACAGTGCGCGGAAACATCGGTGTCAGCGGCGTGCCCGGTTTGCGAATCTCGATCGCGGACGCGCGGCTGCTAGTTGAAACTCCGCTGTCTTCTTTTCCCCAGCAGGAAGCCGATCTTCAGCAGGCTTTTCGAATTCGCGACCCAGAATGGTCGGCCACCATGCGAATTGAGGTGCTGGATCGGAGCGTGCAGTCGGATGTCTTTCACCTCTATTCGCTGAGCCAAGCAACGGTCTATGGCAGCGCGCTGATCAACTACTTTGTCACGGGGGCTCCCGTCACTCAGTGGCGGCTGTCGGTTCCGAAAGAGCTCGGAAACATCCGCGTGGACGGCCACGACGTACGAACATGGCGACGAGAAGGCGACACCCTAGTTGTGATGTTGCAACAAGGCGTGATGGGGCCCTCCACCTTGCTGATCACGTTCGAGCAAACCCCGGCGAATCAAAGCGATTCGTTTCAAGCCGGACAAGTCGAACCGCTCGACGTACAGGGCGAGCGTGGGTACATCCAAGTTGTCAGCCCCATGCAAGTCAAACTGGAGGCCGTGTCGGAAACCGACGACATGTTGAAGCTGGACGCGCTGGAACTGCCCGCCGAGTTCCGCTTGCTGAGTGCGGCCCCTTCACTGGGAACGTGGCAGTACACCGATCGCCTGTTTGACTTGAAGCTGAAGGTGGACTGGTTCGAGCCCGGCGCGATGGCGACCCAAGTCGTTGAGTATTCGGAGGCGAACACGCGCGTTTCCAAGGACGGGGAGCTGGTGACGGACTTGCTCTACTACGTGAAGTCGCGCGGGCAGCGAGCATTGAGATTAAGACTTCCCGATCATCCTGTTCGCCTTTGGGAGGTCTCTGTCAACGGAACGCCTGCCACGGCACGTCAAACGGATTCCGACACGCTGATTCCGCTACCAGGTGACAGCGATGCGAACGAACCCGTCGAGGTGAGGCTTCGCTTGGGCAAACCATCCCTCGACGCGTCCTACCCTCAATTGACGCTGCCAACCGTGGATGCCCCGGTCTTAAAGACACAGTGGAACATCGATGGCGACGAAGGACACGTCTTGGTACCCAGCAAGGGAACCGTGTCACCCGCGACGCCCGTGCTCCGACCCTCCGGGTGGACGCAAGTCACTCAGAGGGGGTTGGGAACGGCGATTCTGGTGGCGATCTTCTTATCGCTCGGGTTGTTGCTGCCATCGAATCGGCGAGGAACGCGATTTGTCGCATTCGGGCTCCTGGTGGCAGCAACACTCGTGTCAGCGTCGGCTGTCTCCTCCGCATTGGCTCAGGTGCGTCCTCTGGAACCGTTGCGATTGAGCCTTCCGATTCTCGCTGCCGCGGAACCCGTTGAGCTGACGGTCAACAACATGGGGATCTGGCGCGCGAACATCTCGTGGTTCGGTGTTTCGATGATCATCACCGGCATCTTTGTTCTGGCATGGGCCCTTTATGCGGATGAACGTCGTCGCAAGGTGTCTGGTATCTCAGTGGGAGTGTTGCTAGCGGCGATGGGCGTGTTGACGCAGCGTGAAGGCGCCCCCTGGTTCTGGGGAATACTCACGCTCACGATCCTGGTCGGCTTCGTGTTGCCGAGAGCCTTTGTTTGTTTGCGCGATGTTCGCCAAGGGCTAAGTCGCGGGGGCAAGGGTCCAGAAGCGTCCCGACCAACGACGACTGACGGCGAAGGTGGCGTTGGCGCCGCGACGGCAACGGCGCTGTTGTTTGCTGTCGCAATCAGCTCGGCGGGCTCCAACATCGGTGCCACCGAACCGACCGCATTGAAAGCCGCCGATCAGCTTCAGCAAACTTGGTCCATCGCGCATGAAGAGGTTCGGTTACGCGTCAGCGGAGCGATGACTGCCTCGGGCTATCCCGGTGATCAATTCCTTCTATTGCGTTCACCCGGGGTGCTGACAAAGTTCGAAGCGGATGGCTTGCGGCTCACCAAGCGGACGCTCACAAATCAGGAATCAGCCTACGTCGTGGGCATTCCCCACTCGTCGGGCAATTTCGTCGCAAGAGAAGAATTGATTCCAAATGTTGACTCCGAACCAGACGCCGAGGTGACGAACGCAAACCGTGATGACGACAAACGTTCGTCTGCGACCTCACGGGATCGAGCACGCGACTTTGAGGTGAAGTTTGAGTATCTGCTTGATCCGATCCACGTGACCAACGGTATCCCCGTGCTGACTGGCATCGCCGCCATCCAAGAGATTGAACTGGATTACGACGAACCGGGATGGACGGTGGCTTGTGCAAGTGCGGTGCAGGTCAAAACGGATTCCCACGATTCCCACACCAGCGCGAACATCCTGCTGGGGCCCGCGCCGGCCAAGGTCGTGCTAAGCCCGAGAACACGTGATGTCCGCTCCGAAGAAACCCAGTTCTTCGTTGAGGCTTCGAACCTGTATCTACCCGGACCAGGGGTGATCGACGGACGGCATCGCTTACACCTGCGCGTCGCACAGGGGCAGGTTGGCGAACTGCAGGTCCTGGTCCCATCTGGCTTGACCGTCAGCGATGTCAAGGGTCCGGTGAAGTCTTGGCAATTTGACGCGGACAAAGGGGGATTGGAGATCGAATTGGAACCGATGCAAGCATCGGATTTCGATGTCTTTGTCGACACACAAAGTGGCCTTGATCCACTTCCTGCTGACGCCACCTTGGCTCCCCTCCGAGTGCAGTCAGCTCATGGAGAGATTGGGATGATCGGCATCGCGTTTGGATCCGATGCACAGCCAGAGAGACTCGAATCAAGCACGCTGTCGATGGTCAGTGTCGGGGATTTTGATTCGGTTTTGGCCCAGAGGACAGACCAGACTCTGCATCGGGTCTATCGCTACGGAGCAGCGGGCGGCGAAGTGGCGTTACGCGTCGGTCCCGTGGAACCCGAGGTTCGCGTGGTCAGCAAGCAGGTCCTGTCGTTGGGTGATGAGCGTGTGGTGTTGGGGATCAACTTCGTGGCGGAGATCTCTCGGGCAGGCCTTTTTCAGATGAGTTTTCCGCTCCCAGAAGGCTTGGAAGTCGAGTCGCTTTCGGGTGCGTCTCTCCATCATTGGTCGGAACTGACGGTAGATAACTCAAGGCAAATCATTTTGCACTTGAAGGGGAAAACCATCGGCGCGCAGGAATTCTCGCTCACCCTTTCCGGAGTCGCACCGACGAACATGGATCAATGGGAGGTGCCACGTTTTGAGGTTGCCGAAGCGCTACGTCAGACGGGCGATCTGGTCGTAAGGCCAACAACCGGTGTTCGCTTGCGGACGCTCACCCGGCAGAACGTTTCGGAAACAGATCCACGTGAGTTGGGTGGCTCCGGTCGTGGCGCACTGGCTTTCCGAGTTCTTCAGCGAGACTGGAACTTGGTGCTCGGCATCGAGATGCTCGAGCCCTGGGTCACTGGACAAGTCCTTCACGAGACCACCTTGCGTGAGGGCCAGACGCGTACGGCGTTGTTTGCCACCTTTGAGGTGAAGAACGCGTCGATTCGGACGCTGGATGTGAGGCTGCCTGTTCGTGACGAAGATGTCATCAAGACGATTCGGGTCAACGGGCAAACGGTGAGTGACTTCATTCGCGCGGCGCCCGATGCTGACTTATGGGAGCTGCAGTTCAAACGTCGCGTGATCGGTCTGATTGAGTTTCAGATCGAATACGAGCGCCGAGGAGACCGCGAGGACGAACGCGAGCTGTTGAGACCTGCGGCGTTTCCCCAGGCAAGGCAGCTTGGTTACTACTTTGCGGTGCGTGCCGGGGGGCGGCTCGAGATCGAACACGAAGGGCTATCGCAGGGGTGGCAAACAATAGACTGGAACACGATCCCATCAAAACTACGTGCCTTTGGAAAGCCTGCGGCACCGGCTTTCACGCTTCGCTCGAGGGCACCCACTGCGGGCTTGGCCATCCAAGCCAGACGCCACTCCTTGGCGGACGCATTGAAGTTGCGTGTGGCGAAGGGAGCTTTCACCACCGTGTTGTCACCCACCGGTGACCAATTGACCTCGGTGGATTTGCAAATGGAGGTCATTCAACGCGGCACCCTGACCGTCGGCCTGCCCGAGGGAAGTGAGTTATTCAGCATTTTTGTCAACGACGAAAGCGTGCACTCGATTCGGCAGAGTCAAAACTCAAATATTTGGCAGTTCTATATCCTGCCCGGCATCGACGATCGGACCGCAAAGGTAAGATTCGTTTACTCCATTGGCGGCGATCGTCTCAGCAACCTCGCTTTGACAAGCCCCGTCCTCAATGTGCCTTTGGAGAACATCAGTTGGAGCGTGGTTGCACCCAGGGGCTTCGACCTGGTCGATCAAGATGGCAACTTGGAATGGGCAGACGTTAGACGGGCACAGGTCTACAACCGCGATTCCTACCTCTCCAAGTTGTCCGTCATACGGCAAAGCAAAGCGCGGCAGGCGGCGGTGTTGCTGGATCGGGCCAGCGAGTTTCTGCAAGCAGGGGAACAGTCCAAGGCGGGCCGTGCACTCAACAGTGTTGCCAACCAATATGCGCTCGATGCCGCTTCCAATGAGGACGCGCGTGTCCAACTCGAAAATTTGCAGACCCAGCAGGCGATAGCGGGACTCAACACACGTCGCCAACGATTCTATCTGGACAACAACAAACGAAACGACATCGCCCGAGGAGGTGACGAGCAACTCTTGCAAGCGGCGGCTGCCAATCCCATCTTGCAGAGGGATGAGCTGGATTTTCGCCCACAGCAGCTTAGCCAGCTCCTCCGTGGAAACTCGATGGCGGACAACGCGGCCCTAAGACGCATCGCGATGCGTCTGGTGCAGCACCAGCACACAACGGAACCCGCCCCGCAAGCGATCACCATCAGCTTGCCTGAGGAAGGTGAGGTGTATCGCTTTACACGTAGCATTCAGGTCGCTGAGAATGCCCCCCTGGAGTTGAACCTGGACTTTGATTCGACGCTGCGGACGCCCGTTTGGCGGACGGTCCTCTTGCTGACGCTGCTCGCTCTCCTGGCAGGAGCAATTGCCACCCGGACGCAGCAAATCGACGGGGTTTCCAAAAAAGCTTGAACAAAAGTGTGACAAAGCGCGTCCGCGGCCCTACTCTGGCACCCGATCAAAGCCAGCAGCAGAACGCAGATGAATCAAGACACGCTCAAGCGCATTTTGGATGGCGACCTTGACGCCTATGATGGGGTGGTTCGACAGTACCAAGGGATGCTGCTGGGGTACGCCGCCAATCGTCTGGCCAGCATCGATGTGGCGCAGGAGGTCGTTCAACTCACATTCATTCGAGCGTATGAGCAGCTCAATGAGTACGATCCCCAGCGGGACTTTGGGGTCTGGTTGTGCGTGATCTGCAAACACTTCATTTGGACGGAGCTCGAGCGCCAGCGGCGGGAATCCAGGAACTTGGAAAAGTTCAGCCACGCTCTGAGGCTGCGCCTGGGCGAGGAACTAGCCCGCTCCAACGACAGCCCCCTTGTCGATGAGAATCATCGTGACTTGATCGGATCGTTGCGCGAGTGCCTTCAGAAGCTACCAGAGCCGGCCGCTTCGGTTGTGCAGCTTCGGTACCGAGACCGAAAATCGTGCCAAACGATTGCCGACTCCCTCAATCGGACGGTGACCTGGGTCACGACTTCCTTGAGCCGCTCACGAAAGTCGCTGCGCCAGTGCATCGAAGGTCGTCTTGCAGCGGATGCGACCGCATGACCGAATCGCGATGGGAACAGTTATTTGAGGGATTTCTAGATGAAGCGCTCGGCGAAGACGACTGTCGTGAGCTGCTGGCGTGGTGCGACGCCGACCCAGCAAACATGGCAAGGCTCACCGAAGAGTTGCGTTTGGCCAATGCATTGACGGCGTTGCAGGTCATCGACACCGAGGAAATCTCGAGGGCTGTCAAGGATGGTTTGCAGCGGGACATGTCAGCCATCGACATCTCGCAGCGCGTGCGACAGCAACTGGAAGATCAATCGCAGCCGCAACCAACACACGCGACGCCTGCAAGGTCCCTCACTCCACGTTCCTTGCTCTCAGTGGCAGCGGTCTTCCTTCTTGTCGCGTCGGCAACCTGGATGCTCGGTGAAGGAGCGCCCGAAGCCAGGACCGTTACGGCGACAGTGCTGAGAGCGAACTCGACCAGTGGTTTCGAACCAGGTGACACGCTTCACCCTGACGAGGTTGTACGCCTGGATCGTGGCAGGCTTGTGGTCCGATTTCGATCGGGAGCCAAGCTGGCGATCGAAGGGCCAGCCGACCTCGTCGTGACCGGTCAAAACAGCGCCCAGATGAAGCGAGGGATTGCGACCGTTCGAGTCCCCGGCGTGATCAAGGGGTTCACCCTCGACACACCCCATGAACAAGTCGTCGACCTGGGAACATCCTTCGGTGTTGCCGTTGCAGACGACGGCGTGACGTCCATTGCGGTCTTCGAAGGCGAAATTGAGCTTCGCGGAGAACAACATGCGACTGGCCCGCAGCGCTTGTTGGCAGGCACCTCCGTTCGCGTGCAAACGGACGAAGAGTCGCCACGCGAAATTCCCCATGCCATCAACCCGTACCTTGGCACATGGCAACTTTCGTTTGGCGTGAATAACCTTGTCGGCGATGTGAGGGTTGCCACGCCCACTGAGCGGCAGTCTCCGGGACAGGTGTTCGCCGACGATTCGCTTCTGCTGTTCCCTGAACGCGAGGATGTCGCGTTGCCGCGCGGCTTTGTGGTTGACGCGATCGGGCCCGGTGAACACCAGCGCCCGTTTCGCAAACGGACCACGATGCTCCCCAAAGATGTGAATGTGGACAGCTTCCTGCTGCAATTCAACCCTGTTCGCGATCAGGCCGTGTGGCTTGAGCAGACGTTTCGGGGTGAAGTGCATTTTGATCGTCCGATCGTCGCACTGATCTTGCAGAAAGATCTCTTGGATGCGTCCGATGCCTTGCTGGCTCTGCCCGAGACGGACTTGCAGGGTATTTTTCGACGCGGAATCAACGCCACCGATGTTGTGACCCTGAGCGACAATCGACGAGTCCTTCACGTTGCTCTGAATGTCGCCAATGGCGTCGACCAAATCCGTGTCCTGGTGGCCTCCGACAACACTCTCCAGTGAGCCATTTTTTGATGAGAGACTTCTCCCCACTCAGTCGGCGACGTTTCCTACAAGGAACCGGGATCGCCCTGTCCATTCCCACGATGGAAAGCACTGCTGGCGTTGTGTCAAACCAAGCCGGAAAGCAGCGACGTCTCGTTTGCGTTGGAAATCATCTCGGTTTCTATCCTGGCCACTTCTTTCCTCATGAGGCGGGCAGGGACTATTCCTTGACTCCAACGCTGAAGCCTCTGAGCGAACATCGCGATGATATGACGGTGTTCTCGCATTTGGATCACGAACTCAACGGTGGGCACGGTGCCGTGCATGGGTTCTTGTCGAGTATCAAGAAGGAAGAGGCCGCGGGATTTCCGCAGAAGAACATGACGCTCGATCAGGCGGCGGCGGAGCATGTTGGCAGCGCGACTCGGTTCTCATCGATCAACACGGCGATCGGTGAAGGCACCGACATGTGTTGGACGCGTGCTGGTGTTCACGTCCCGCCTATCAATCGACCGGCTGCCCTATTTCAAGCACTCTTTGTCAACTCGGCACAAAGTGAGCGAGAATCGGAACGCAACCGACTGAAACACAGGGCCAGCGTGCTGGACGCTTTGCGAGAATCCGCCCACGCCTTGAATCGAACGCTGAACGCATCCGATCGTAACAAGCTCGATCAGTATCTGACATCCGTTCGTGATGTCGAGCGGCGTCTGCAGATGTCCAAAGAATGGATCGACCGCCCCAAGCCGAAGTCGCCCATCGATGACGTCGCGGACGAAGAACGGAAGCACATCGACGAAGTGGCGTTGCTTTTCGATTTGATGGCTCTGGCGTTACAGACCGACTCGACCAGAGTCGCGACGCTGGAAATCCCGCTGGGGTTTCGTACGGCCGAACTGGATCTGGGCGCTTATCACGGACTGTCTCATCACAGCAAGTCCGAGGACCGTCTTGCCCAGCTCCAAATCGTGGAGTCATTTCTGACGGCGAAGCTCAGCAGCTTCATCTCTGCCCTCAAAGAAGGAAATATTTTCGACGACACGCTGATTGTGTTTGGCAGCGGTATGAGTGACGGCTCGATTCATAGCAATCGAAATCTGCCGGTGCTGCTCGCCGGAGGAGGACTCGATCACCAGGGGCATGTTGTTTGTCCAGGCGACGACCATCAACGTGTTCCACTTTCGAATCTTTGGCTTTCGGTCTTGCAGTGGTTCGGTTTGGAAACGGAGCGGTTTGGGAAGAGCACCGGGACGTTCTCGGGGATGAAGATTGGTTGATGGATGGGGAAGAGGAAGAGATTTGTCATTAGTTATTTGACATTAGTCATTTTTCATTGAGGTGGTTTGTGGGCGATGCAGCGCAAGCGAACGAGATTGAGAATCGCTT
>JBCCYK010000174.1:0-14269 GCA_039189905.1 Planctomycetota bacterium | reverse complement strand
GGGACGTTGTCACGGGAATGGAAAGGGAAATCGTGCTCGTACTCAGCCGCGGAGTGGCGGTACTCGTACTCCTACTCGACTCGTTGCTGTCTCGAGTACGAGTACCGCTTCGCTGAGTACGAGGTACGAGTACGTTTTTCAGCGTGACCGAGGGTTTTTGCCTGGCTTGCTAAGCTGGACGCTCTCTAACGCTCTGCGGCTGTTGCAATCTCCGGTCTACGCCGGTTCCCGCTGGTAGACGATGCGAACGTCGTCGCCAAAAACCTCGACATTCTCACGTTTCAGATTCCAGGCATCGAGGATCCTCCGAATACGGAAGTCGCCCATCGGCCCCGGAGCTCGCGACCCCCCAATCAATCGAGCACCCACAAAGACATGACACTCGTCAATCTCGTTTGCCAGCGCGAAGTTGCCCAGTAGCTCCTGGCCACCTTCCAACATCAAATTCGTCAGCGGGAGATCGAAGGGATACTCGCCTTTGCCCATCACATCGAGCGACTGATGAATGATCTCCACAGGATCTTCCGATTCACAGGCGACGACGCGAACGCCTAGCTCCTCAAGACGCTTTCGATGCTCCATTTCCCGCGTGGCGGCACCCAACACCACGGTTGGAACTTCCCGTGAAGTCTGTACCAATTGATGTGTCTCCCTTGGTAATCGGTGTCGCGCATAGACGACTCGCATCGCGCGCCGTGGCGGAACTTCCCCCTGGGGCAGCCTCGCGGTCAACAGTGGATCATCCGCATAAACGGTCCCGGCCCCCACGCCAATCGCGTCGACGCGCGCGCGCAGTTGATGAACCGCCGCCCGTGCCGCCTCGCCAGTGATCCACTGGCTCTCGCCTGAGGCGGTCGCAATTTTCCCGTCGATGGACATGGCCCACTTCGCAATCACCCACGGCCGCCCGCTTCTCACACGTTTCAGGTAGGGCGCCAGCAGCGACGTCGCTTTGGTAGCGCCAATTCCCACGTCCACTCGGATCCCAGCTTCACGCAGCCGTTCAATGCCGCCACCTGAGACGGCGGGGAAAGGATCCGTAACCGCAACCACCACTCGCGCAACGCGCGCGGCCACCAAAGCTTCAGCACACGGGGGTGTCTTGCCATGGTGGCAACAGGGTTCCAGGGTCACATAGGCCGTTGCCCCTTGTGCGTCTTCGGCACGCGTTTTGGCATCGTTGAGAGCCTCAACCTCCGCATGCGAGTCACCAAAGCGGCGATGAAAACCCTGCCCGATGACACGACCATCACGAATCAGAAGACATCCCACGGGCGGGTTGGGTTCCACATGTCCCAACCCCTGACGCGCCAGTGCGATCGCCTCGCCCATCCAACGCGCGTCATCGGCCATTGCCCGGTCCGGTGTGATGTCAGCGGATGGAGGCAAGACTCAATCCATACCCGGAACCCAGAGTTTGCTGCCAACAGCCGAGGACTCACTTGGAGCCCCACCAGACGCGGCGGGAGCCGGCGCCGGTGTCGCTGCGGGGTTGCCCTGGCCCGGTGTCCAGAGTCCAGGGCCACTCGATGGTTGTGCCTCCGCCGTTCGCTCACGACGCAGTTCGCCATCGGGACGAATCAATCCCATTTCCATCAAGAGTTGCTGCAAACGTGCCATGACTTCTGGGTTGTCCTGATACTTGGTCGCCAGCGTTTGAATCGCCTGTTGTGCCTCCGGTGCTTCCATTCGTCGAGCACGGATGGGGATCTCCAAGAACAGCAACGAAGCATCTGGCAAGCCGTGCGATTCCGCGAATGACTTTGCCTCCTCCAACAACGAAATCGACTCATCAGAGCCATTCAATGATTGGATCAGATAGACATAGGCCATCAGGCGAAGTGCCGGCGAGTCGTCTTCTGAGTTGGCGTCGACGGGCAGGGAAATCAGTCGGCGCGCGGCTGCGAGCCCGGCAATGGTTGCCGACACCTGCTGACAACGCTGAACCAGGTAAACAAGTCCCTCCAGATTCAACTCAGACGAATCGATTCGATTCAGATCCTGGTTGCTGACGGCCTCCACATCGTCATCGGTCTTAACGGGAATCGCGGCCGGGGCACCAATCGAAGTCAACTCATAAAGGTGATCGATGACGGTTGGGTAGCGGCCCGTGATGAGATCGAATCCCTCCAGGTAACGAAGCACGGCGGCCTTCTGGGGTTGCTGCGAATCATCGTCCGCCACCTCGCGCAGGCTTCGTCCGCCCAACGCTTTGACGGGCAACGATGCCAAGCGATCACCGAGCCGATCATCGAAGAACGCCTTGCTAACTTGCATCGCTTGTTTGGGATCCGACAAGCGAACGCCTCCGGGAATGGGCGGCGCCACCAGATGCATGGGAACAAAACGCTCTTCCTCGTTGCCCTCTGGCAAGTCAGGAACGAGCGATCCAAGCAAACTCACCACCCCGTCGCGGTTGTTGGCCAGCAGGTTGATCGCTTCGATTCGGGCGGAACGGTCCGTTTGCTTTCCGAACAAGACGACGCGACCGATCTCTTCGGGTATCTCCGCCGTCGGCGGGACCGATTCCCCTTCGAGCTTGGGCCGATCCAAAATCAAGAACAACGACTTCGGGCGAACGTCGTTCTCATCGCGTAGTTCTTTCACCTGTTCCGAGGGCACCTCCACCATCCGGTCAGACGCCACCATCGCCAAATGAGCTTCGTCGGCCGATTCCACCAAGTACTCAATCGTGACCACCGGCGTCGCGAACTTGGTGTCGCTGGCGGCGACCAACCCAGACATGGCCAGGTAGCTGGCACGCTGATCCTGTGAAAACGGCTCGCACTCGGATAAGCGTTCCAACAACTCTGCCTGGCGTGCCGCGTCACCGCGCCAGATTGCACACATCAACAAACCGGATAAGACAGCGGGCTCACCGGTTGCCGTCCTCCGCAAGGACTCGAACTTACTTTCTGCGAGCACAACCTTGTTGGCCGACAGCAGCGCCGCGGCTTCATCATAGCGCTCACCCCAAGCGGCCTGCGACGGGCGGGGCAAAAGGTCGGGCACCGTCTTGACCAATTGATTGATCTCCGGGTTGCCGGTCAGCTGTTGAAGGACCGACTTGGCCATCTCGCCGTCTTGATAGCCCGTCGAGACGACCGCCAGGGTGGCGTAGACGCGCGAGGTGAGCCACACACCCGTGTTTGCCAGCGCGAGCGACAGCAACGAGGAGATGTCCAAAAGGAAAGAGTCGACGGTCTGGCCGCTCTCGGTCAACGCTTCCAACAGCGACTCGGTGGCGCCTTCCACGTCCTGCTTGACCAAACGAGCGGCGGCACGCTGTGCCAAGGCGATCGGATTGGATGGCTGGAGTCGAATGAAACGCTCTGCGTTCTCGGCCATCGAATCGTACTCACGCAGATCCATGAGCACGCGCCCTCGAATCGCCAAGGCCCAGGCAGCATCCGGATGCTCATCCAAGATCGAAGACAGGCGATCGAGCGCGGGAATGACCTGCCCGCCCTCGATCATCGTGGTCACCCGATCCAACTCGTGGACAGAATCCTTGCACTTGCAAAACTTGATCTTCTTGCCGTTTCCACAAGGACAAATGGCATAGCTATCGATGGTCATCAGTTTCCGCTTCTCATGGAACGCAAAGCCTGGCAAATCACCCCACTCCGGGGTACCGAATCCCGGATGAAATCGTGGTCGAAAAACTCGACCCCCTTTTCGCTATGTCGAACGCTCGGGAACCATTCGCAGGTTCTCGCAACACGGAGGCTTCGTGAACCTTACCATGGCGAAGGTTGGCCCCCAAGTCAGGATCAAGGGGATCTCCCCAGCGCTTCCCACCGTTGAACCGGGGCCACGAGCCTGCCATGCTTCGCATCCGACGCGCCGCGGTCTCGCGTTCAAGCGTCGTTCACTCGAAAGGACCGCCGTGACGGAATCCCCCACCACAGAAATTGACTTTGATTTCGTCGCTCAACACCGAGTGAAGCCTGGCGATCAGGTGGATCTCAGAGATCTGGAAACGCGAGCCTCGGGCCCCTTTGAGGACAAGGAGCACGGGCGTGCGTTCGTCGCCGATGCGGTGCAACAGATCCGCCATTGGCAGTACCGAATGTATGTCGAGCATCAACAATCGCTCCTGGTTGTGCTGCAAGCACCCGACGCCGCGGGAAAAGATGGGTTGATTCGCAAAGTCCTCGGCCAAATGAATCCACAGGGATGCCGCACGTATCCCTTCAAAGTGCCGTCATCGGTGGAAGCCGATCACGACTTCTTGTGGCGTGTTCATGCTTGCACCCCCGCCGCGGGCCACGCGTCGATCTTCAACCGCTCCCATTACGAAGATGTCTTGGTGGTGCGTGTGGAGGACTTGGTGCCCAAGTCAGTCTGGAAAGAACGCTACGAACTCATCAATTCATTTGAACGGCTACTGGTTCATCGCGGCACACGCATCCTCAAGTTCTACCTTCACATCAGCCCGGAAGAACAGTTGGAACGCTTTGGCGAACGGCTCCACGTTCCCGAGAAGCACTGGAAACTCAATGCCGGTGATTACGCGGCACGCAGTAAATGGGGTGACTACCAAAAGGCCTATCAAGACGTGTTCGAAAAATGCAGCGTGGATCAGGCACCCTGGTTCATCATCCCTGCGGATCGAAAGTGGTATCGCGATGCGGCCGTCGCGGCGATCGTTCTCAGCACGCTTCGGGACATGAACCCGCAGCTACCACCGGTCGAGGCGGATTTGGATGAGATCCGAACACTCTACCGGGAACAGGGCGGCATCCCGTTGGCCGAGGGTGAATCAGACTGATGGCGGCAAAAAAACCCAAGTTCTATGTCGTCTGGGAAGGACGGACTCCAGGCGTCTACCAAACCTGGGCGGCTTGCCAAGCTGAGATCAGCGGGTTCTCAGGCGCGAAATACAAGTCCTTTGGTTCGCTGAAGGAGGCCGAAGCGGCCTTCGGTCAAGCGGCGGATCTCCACTGGGGAAAACCGTCACCTGGCGGAAGCCGGAAATCGAAGTCAACGCCCCAGGTCGATCGAGAGCAACTGGCTGGCCTCGGTGTCGACATGAACGCTTGGTGTGTGGACGCGGCGTGCAAAGGGAACCCCGGTCCGTTGGAGTACCAGGGTGTGGAACTGGAATCAGGAATCAACCTGTTTCATCGGGGTCCCTACACCGACGGCACGGTGAACGTGGGTGAATTTCTTGCCATCGTGCACGCGCTCGCGCTTCTGGATCATGCCAGTGACCAAGAAACCCCGATCTACTCCGACTCGCGAATCGGCATCAGCTGGGTGAAGCAGGGCGTCTGTAAAACAAAACTCACGCAAACTCGCGACAACCAAAAGCTGTTCAACCTGGTGCGACGCGCCGAAAAGTGGCTCGCTGAGCACCGCTTCGACAATCCCATCCTCAAATGGGAAACCAAGACCTGGGGTGAAATCCCGGCCGACTTCGGACGTAAGTAATGTCGGCTTCAAGCCGCTTCCGCGACCGCTTCGCTGAGCCGGTTGTAAAGGGTCTTCAGGCTGATCCCCAATTCCTCCGCGACGGCAGGCTTACTGCCGTCATGACGTGCCATCGCGCGATCGATCGCCCGGCGTTCCAGTTCCTTCAGCGTCATCGGTTCGTTCTCCAACAAGTCGCTGCGCAACTGCCGTCGATGAAAATGCTGGGGAAGATGTGAGACATCGACCGGCAGCTCGTCACACAAGACGGCGGCATGCTCGATCACGTTTGCCAGCTCGCGCACGTTCCCCGGCCAACGATGGCGCTGAAGTTCCTCAAGGGCTTCTTGCGTGAAGCACTTGCCTGGCAAGCCGTCCCCGCGGTGACGACGCAACAGGTGCTCCGCCAGGGGCGGCAAATCCATCATGCGTTCTCTCAACGCAGGCACGTGAACTTCAAAGGTGTTGATGCGGAACATCAGGTCTTCGCGAAACGTGCCTTCTTGGACCATCTGTTCCAGGTCTCGGTGAGTCGCACACACCACGCGCACATCGACGCTGATCGTCTGATTGTCGCCGAGCGGACGAATCTCACCCGCTTCCAACACGCGTAGCAGCTTCGCCTGCACGGCCAAAGGAAGCTCGCCGATCTCGTCCAAAAACAGCGTGCCGCCGCTCGCCACCTCAAACAGGCCGGTGCGCGCGGCATCCGCTCCCGTGAAAGCTCCCTTGCGGTGTCCAAACAACTCCGATTCGATCAAGTTCTCCGGCAGGGCCCCGCAGTTCACCGCCACCATTGGTCGATCCGCACGTGTGCTCGCTTGGTGAATGGAATGGGCCACCAACTCTTTACCGCATCCCGTTTCGCCACGGATCAAGACGGTGCTTTCCGTTGGGGCAACCTTGCCCACCAGACGCCGTAGTGACTCGATCGATTCGTGAGTCCCAATCAAACCCGCGTGACCTTCCGCGCGCCGAAGCCGATGCTCCAAGGCCGCCACACGACGTTTCAACTCGCGGCGTTCCGACACCCGTCCCAGCAAGGTCGCGAGATCTGCGAGGCGACAGGGCTTCATCAAATAGTCGGTGGTGCCATAGCGCAAGGCAGCCACCGCGGTTTCGGTCGTGGGTTTCCCCGTCATCACCACCGCTTCGATATCCGGTCGCATCTCGCGGGCGCGCCCGATGACTTCGATCCCGGTCATGCCCGGCATGTCGATGTCGACCAGCAGGCAATCAATCGGCTCCTTTTCCAACACGTCCACCGCCGAAAGTCCATCGGGACACACGGTGACCCGGTAACCCATGCGTGGCAACTCCGTCCGCATCAGCTCCTGCAAATGGACCTCATCGTCCGCGAAGAGAACATGCATCGCATTTTGATTTCGCGCGTTCGGGCTAGGCTGCGTTGACCGTGGCATGGTTTTGAAATCTACGGGGTGGAGGAGCGATGAAGGTGTCTTCGGTGGCGGCGCGGATCGGCAGACGCAACTCAAAGCAGGCGCCTTGGCCCTCGCCTTCGCTATGGGCAGACAAGGTGCCGCCGTGTTGCGACACGATGCGATAAGAAATGCTGAGTCCCAAGCCCGTCCCCGTGCCGTCTCGGCGACGCGTGAAGAAGGGCTCGAAGAGTTGTTCCTGGACTTCACGCGACATCCCGCATCCATTGTCGTGCACCTGCACGATCGCCATCTCTTCCTGCTCCAGCACATGCACCCGCACATGCCCGCGCTCATCCACACTCTCCAACGCGTTGGCCATCAGGTTCAGGATGACCTGACGAACTTCAGGCGGGTTCACATGAGCCGACACCGCTTGGTCCGCGTGGACATCAATTTGCTTGCAACGAAACTTTCCAACCGTTCCGACCATGGCCGCGACGTCGCGCACCAGCGATGTCAACTCGGTGCGGACGCGTTTGCTATCACCGAGACGACTGAAGTCCAGCATCTTCTCGGTGATGCCCTTGCAACGAAACGCCTCGTTCTGAATCCGTTCCAGGTTGGTCTTCGAGACCGCCAACAGGTCTTCATCGACCAACCGATCCTCCGGTGCAAGCATCTGCAACTCCGTCCACCGAGACTCCAGCGCTTCCGCACTCCACGCGATCGTCGCCATGGGGTTGTTGATCTCATGAGCAAACCCTGCCGCCAGGAAACCGACCGAGGCCAGCTGCTCGTTACGGATCACCTCGCGCGAGCGTTCCTGGACTTGGCGATCCAGGTTCTGACAAAGCTCATCGCGCTCGCGGTAAGCCGATTGAAAACGATCGGTCATGTCATTCATAGCGGAGGCGAGCTCGCCAAGCTCATCATCGGTCCCCAGATCGATCCGATGACCGAATTGACCGTTCTCAACCAGACGGCAACCCACCAGCAAGGTCCGAAAGGGCGCCAGCACGTTGCTCGAGCAATACCAGAAGATCCAAAGGATCACCGCCAGCGAAACAAGGGTCACGATCCAAAGGGCCGCAACGCCGGCGCGATACTCCCCATGAACGCGCTCGCTGAAGGCGCCCATTTGCTGATGCATCAGCCCCAGGTGCTCGTGCGTTTGCCGGATCAGCTGATCCAGCAGCCGGTCGAGCTTCCCACCGCGACCGTCACCGACCACGTAGCGTGTCCGAATGTCCTTTCTCGCTTCATGGATTTTCTGCAGGGTCTCCTCGATGCCCTCCAGGTTCTTTCTCTGTTGCACCGTGTCGATCAACCCGTTGGCATCTCCCGACTCCCAGTCCGCCGGATCCGAAACCCTTTCTTCGTCGCGACTGTCGATCAGCGTGCGATAACGAGCCAGATTGGTGTCAAGCGAGTCGAGCGTGGATTCAAACTCCTGGTTTGCCAGTTCGGAATTGCTCCGACAAAGCAGTTCACTCTCGATCATGCCCAATTCATCCCAGTTGGGTTGAATCCGCGTGTAGCTGACCTTGGCAGTGGTGGCATCGCGACTCAGCGCGGTCGCCAACGGCAATTCCGTCGCACGTTGGCTGATGGACTCCGCCAACCCGTGATAACAGGTCAATCCGAACAGGGCCGCCATGGTCAGCAGCAGCACCAGCCCCGAAAGCGCCACCAACCCGCCCGTCACTTGACCGCGAATCGATCGCCACGGAAGAAAGCGACTCAAGCCCGCGGAACGACTTGCGTGCCCCAGTTCAACCACGGGAGTCGCTTCCGCTGGGGGAGTCGCGCTGACTTCGGAAAGCGCTTCCACGACGGGCTCGTCAAGCGGCGAGTCCGCATCGGTGCCGTCCCCCTCGCTCAGAGCCCCAACGGGTCGTCGCCAACGCATCGAAAGGACCTCCGTGATCCTGGAGCATCTCCGCAGGGGTCGCCCCCCAAGAGCCGCGCGTGAAACATCCATGTCGCCCGGAATCTATCGACAGCCAGCCGCCACAACAAGGTGAATTTTCTCGCCGCGAACCGAGGTGGATCGACTGGCGAGCGAGTCGGTTTTCCGCTACATTCCGCGACCCGCTCGGAAGAGCGACGATCCATTTCGCCCCGCTCCTCCGCTTGAATTGCTGCGATGGGAACCAAGATCAAGACCCACAAGGGTACGAAGAAACGCTTTCGCTTGACCGCCAAGGGCAAAGCGATGCACCGTCAAAGTGGAACCAGTCACCTGGCTCGCGGCTTGAGCAAGAAACAACGTCGCAATCTGCGTGGAACCACCGCCGTTGCCACCTGCATGGAACCAACGATCCATAAAGCCCTCAACGGAAACAGTTACTGACACAAACCGTCGCAACGTTGGAGTCCAGGCTTTAGCCGCCCGCAGCCCTTGCACTGAAAGCACACCTGGGCTGAACTCCAACCCGGGGCCGCATCGCGGCACCGCGCATTTGCGATGAAACACCTTCCCGAACCGGTTGGGTTAAACAGCAGGCTCGAAGTGGCCCCAAACGTCCCGCGACGCTTGACCACCCCTTCGTCGCCCGCGACCTGAATCGGTCGTTCCTTTTACCTGAACCAGGAACCGCACCATGCGTGCCACCAAAGGGGCCGCCCGACGGCAGTCCAAGAAGCGTCTCTTCAAGCGAGCCAAGGGTTATCGTGGCGGACGCGGGAAACTCACGCGGACCGTCAAAGAAACGCTGCTTCGTAGCGGCCAGTACGCCTACCGCGACCGTCGCGTCCGCAAGCGCGAGTTTCGCAAACTGTGGATCATCCGCATCAACGCGGCGGTGCAACAACACGATCTTCGCTACAGCGAGTTCATTCACGGACTCAAGCAAGCTGGCATCGAACTGGATCGCAAGATGCTCTCTGAGATGGCCATCCATGATCCAGCCGGCTTCAAAGATGTTTGCGACAAGGTGAAGGCCGCCCTGGCCGCCTGACCGCAATGTCGCTGCAGCAATTCTTGGATCGATTGGAGCAGGTCCAGTCCGACGCCACGGTCGCGTTCGAAGCAGCGTCGACCGTCGATGCGTTGGAAGAAGCGCGGGTGGCGTTCCTCGGAGCCAAAAGTGGACAGTTCAAAGACGCGCAGAAGCTGATGGGGACGGTCGAGAAGACCGAGAAACCCACTGCCGGGAAACGCCTCAATGAGGTCAAGAACGCCATCACTTCGGCGTTCGAGACCGCAAACGAAAGACTGTCCGGTGGTGGGGATGAAGCGCCCGACCCGACCTTCGATCCAACGCTGCCCGGAATCGCTCCCGCACTCGGACACATTCACCCCATCACCCAGACGATTCAGCATTTGGCTGAGATCATGGGCCGCATGGGTTTTGAGGTTGCCGAAGGACCCGAAGTCGAGGATCCCTGGCACAACTTCGTCGCGCTCAACATTCCCGACGATCACCCCGCGCGTGATCCGTTGGACAATTTTTATCTCGCCACCGCGGGCGCCGGTGAAGACGTGGGCGAAGGCGATCGGCTGCTTCGAAGCCAAACCAGCACGGTCCAGATCCGTGTGATGCAGGAACGCAAGCCGCCCATCCGGATCATTTCATTGGGCCGCGTCTATCGGCCGGATTCCCCGGATGCCACGCACTTCCCGATGTTTCACCAAATGGAAGGCCTGTTGGTCGATCGCCATGTCACCATGGCCAACCTGAAAACGGTCCTGCGCGTCTTCGCGAATAACTATCTCGGTGACGAGGTCGAGATTCGCTTTCGCACGTCGTTTTTCCCCTTCACGGAGCCCAGCGTCGAGGTCGACTTTCTTTGGAACGACCAGTGGATTGAATTCGGCGGCGCAGGCATGGTCGACCCCAATGTCTTTCGAGCCGTCGGATACGACCCGTCCAAAGTAAGCGGGTTTGCATTCGGCCTTGGCGTCGAACGGCTCTGCATGCGACGTCACGGCATCACAGACATTCGTGATCTCTACAGCGGTGATCTCCGCTTCCTTCGACAGTTCTGAACAATGCTCGTCTCTTGGAAATGGCTGTCGCGTTACGTCGACATCACGCTGGCTGCGAATGCCCTGACCGACAAAATGAGCCTGTCCGGGCTTAACTTTGAAGGCAGCGAAACGGTCGAAGACGACCTTGTGATTGACTTGGAGGTCACCAGCAACCGCGGTGATTGCCTTGGACACATCGGCGTCGCCAGAGAGATCGCGGTGCTGACAGACCAGTCGCTCAAAGCGCCCAACGTGGAGTTCCAGGCCAGTGGACCGGACGCAAGCGAATCACTCAGTGTCCAAAACGAGTATCCCGAGGCGTGCCCGCAGTACACCGCGAGAGTCATTCGGGGCGTCAAGGTTGGCACCAGTCCCGAGTGGCTCCAACAATCGCTTCGCCGCGTCGGGATCGGCGTCGTCAACAACGTCGTCGATGTGACCAACTACGTGATGATGGAATGCGCTCAACCGCTCCATGCGTTTGATCTCGCGAAAGTCGCGTCCGGAAGCATCATCGTCCGCCCCGCTAAGAAGGACGAGGCGATCACCGCGATTGATCATCGCGAGTATCTTCTACCAGCAGACGCGTGTGTGATTGCCGATGCCGATGCCGCCATTGCTGTTGCCGGGGTCATGGGGGGCGCTTCGACTGAGGTCTCTGAAGCGACAACCGACCTCGTCATCGAAGCGGCTGACTTTGTCCCGCTTTCGGTCCGGCGTACGGCGCGAGCGCTCAAACTTCATAGCCCGTCTTCATTCCGCTTTGAACGACGCGTCGACCCGGCGGGCATCGACTGGGCCAGCCGCCGTGCCTGCCAGTTGATCACGGAGATTGCCGGTGGCCATGTGGCCCCAGGTGTGTTGGTCACAGGCGGGCCCGCCCCTGACCGCGCGCCGATCATCCTGCGTCGATCCCAGATGGAGCGATTGCTTGGCATCACCATCGACGCGAATGCGATCGCCAAGATCCTGCGTGGCCTCGGCTGCACGGAGGATGGGACGGAGCATTGGATCCCGCCAACGTGGCGCCACGACCTCACGCGCGAAGTCGACCTGATCGAGGAAGTCGCGCGGGTTCATGGTTACGATCAGATCCCGGAGAACGCTCCGATTCCGGTCACACCCAGCAGCACACGACCCTTTGACGGCCTGACGCAGCGCGTGCGCCATCTGTTGACGGCCAGCGGCTTTACAGAAGCCATGACGCCAAGTGTGGTCACCGCCAAGCTCGATGAAACAGTCTCACCCTGGACCGATCGCGAAGCTCTGCAGACACGGACGCCCATGCTGGAGGGCGCAAAACGTCTCCGTCGCACCCTTCTGCCAAGCTTGCTGCAGAGTCGGGCCTTCAATTGGTCTTCAGCCAGCATCACGGCCGATCTGTTTGAAATCGCACACGTTTATCTCCCGCCTGACGACGACGCGGATGGATTGCCGTCCGAGTCCTATCATCTGGGCATCATTGGTGGCGATGACTTCCGCGCAACCAAGGGGGTCGTCGAATCACTGTGTCAGCGCATCGGCATCCATGAAACGCTAGGTGTCACGCGTTTCGACTGCGATGGCTTTGCGCCCGGAACGGCCGTCCAACTGCAGCTGCCCGACGGTTCGACCTGTGGCATCATGGGCCTGCTCTCAACCTCCCTGTGCAAGCAGTTTAAGACTCCCGGCCCCATCGTGGTCGCGGAGCTGTCGCTCGACGCACTGCAGTCGGTCGCCAACTTGGTACCTCAACAGCGTCCGGTCAGTCCCTATCCGTCGATCAAGCGTGACCTCAACCTGGTGATGCCCGAAACGGTTTCTTGGAAACAGCTTGCAGAGATTGTGACCCATGCTGCGGACAGCAAGCTCGCCGAGCTCCGCTACCAAGAGACCTATCGCAACGCCAAGCAAGACGGCGATGGCCAAAAACGCGTCCTCTTCACGGTGGAGCTTCAGAGCAAAACGGAAACGCTGAGCGGTGCCGATGCCGACCACGTGATCCACGACATCGTCAGCCGCGCCGGCAACCAGCTCGACGCCAAGCTCCTCAGCTAAGTAACGGGCGCTCCATAACTGCCCCACCCCATGTCTCGCCCGGCCCCGCGTCGCGGGAATCGCCGGGAGAGATCTCGAGAGCGGGCCAGCAAATCCGCCAGTGATTGATCGCCCGTTGCTGAGCAGCACAGGATGCGTTAGCGGCGGAGCCGGGGAGGCAGCGCTCTTCAGCCACGAAGTCGCGCCACATCCATGGCCGGGTCCGTGAGTGCCCGGATGAAAGCACCGGATGGAGACCCCAAGCCCGGAAGGGGCGGCACAGGACGTCATCGTGCTGCCACTCCAAAATCTGTCAACAAAAATGCCAAAGACCGTCGACTCGTGAACCACCCCTGCGGAATGGCAAGCAACTGATCCTCTGGCGACACTTGCTCTGTAGGAACATTCGGTTAGCGAAGGGCAAGGATTCCGCTTTCACGAATACCACCCGAATGTTTTCCGAAAGTCGCTGCCATCTGGCTTGGACTCGACCAACGCCCATCCAGCCCCCAAAAAGTGACGTCATAAAGCGGTTAGCAATTCACATGCCACGATCAGGACGAGCATGCAAAATGCCCGTTTCGTGGTTCGAAGCGGTTGGCGGTCGTAGCAAATGCGTCATCCTTCCCGGCCATGCAAAGAACGGCGGGTAATTCGAAAACGCTCACTTAGGCTAAACCCTAGAAGGGATTCACCTTGACTGGGAACAACCGCATGGCAATCCATTGCGGTCTCTATTCCCCCCCCTTAATGAAATCGATTGAATCCTGCGAAAGGGGTCCCCAGGAGGCTCGTGTCGTGGACGATCGGAGCCAAAATCCCGGGATTTCCCCCGTTCTGAGCTTGCGTTGCATCGCCTCCATTTCGCTGAGCTCCTGTGCGCTCACGCCCGGCGTTGCTGACCTTCGTTTCCAGACTTCAATCGCCAAGAGAATGAGAAATGCGATCAAGACAACTGAGGAAGAAGTTCCAACGACGCACCCGACCAGTGCCTCGTGTCGAAGTCTTGGAACGTCGACAGCTGCTCGCCGCCGAGGTCACTTTCTACACGTTTGACGAGGGCAGTGGCACGACGGCAGCTGACTCCGCAACATCTGGCGTCCCAGACACAGCGACACTGACCAACGGTGCGACCTGGGACAGCAATGGTGTTAGCAACAGCGCTGTTTCGTTTGATGGGACCAATGATCTCGTCACGATCCCTGACTCAACGGACTTCAATGATCGCGATGTCACTGCAACGACGATCGCTTTTTGGTTCAAGGCAGACAACGTCAGCTCAACGAGTAAGCAAGTTCTCTTCAAACAAAGCGGGCAATCACACGGCCTCAATGCCTATCTAGTCCTCAATCAAGCGAAGCTTGATTGAAGCTTTGCATGGGAATTCTTCGTTCGGCTGGTGCGGACCGGTGGCCCGGCTTGGTGAAGTTCGACATTTTTGTTTCGGCATCGGATTAGTCTCAACTCGTTAGGCGGCCCACGG
>JBCCYK010000173.1:0-14272 GCA_039189905.1 Planctomycetota bacterium | reverse complement strand
GAGCCACAATGACGGCGATCAACTTGTCAATCGACAACTTGCCGTCGGCCGCATCATCCCTGAGTTGCTGAACATCCATGACGAAGTGATAATCACATCGCCAAAATCAGCCAACACCGATTTCACAGTTTGGACAGCTACGTCGCTAGCCTGTGCGGTGAAGTTCTTGCAGCAAGGCCAGAGCTTCACTCAGTTCGAGAATTTCACAAAGACCCCACTTTCTTTGTGTTGCGAGTCTTTTTCCTCGGACAGCGGGTTACCTTCTTCGACATTCTTCCTTTGTACCTAGTGCTTCAGGTCCTTTTTCCATGCTTTGTTTGGTTGTTTCGATGTAGCAGATGGTGGTGCTTCTTCACGTCCTTGCTTCTATATGTCCTTTCTCACCTATCCTCCCAGTTGCTCGATCTTCGAAGCTACTGGATCTGGAGCCTATTTCCCTTGGCGTGGCAGCTTATCTACGTGCTGGGATTCTTGTTAGCGTCGTGCAGTTCCGAGTCCCCTTGGAAGCGTGTTAATGGGCTCGTTTGGGTCGTAACTGCCTTCTTCATTTTTCAGACACTGTTAGCAGTACGCATTATGGCGCCGGATCAGCTTCCGTTCTCGAATCGATTCATGCTTGAACCTCTACGGGTTTTGCATCTTCTGTCCGCTGCAACACTTTTTCGAAACATCGTTGGCAAAGGTGATTGGATTGAACGCTCCGAGTGGCTGCGTCCAATTCTGACTTGCGGGAGAACTCCATTGGTAACCTACTGGATAGGCGGACTTACCGCCACTTTTGCCTCGGTTCTTTCGCCGCTCTGGTCGTCAAGCCAGATCCTGTCAGTTCTTGTGAATATTGCGATGTGGGTAACATGCTTCAGTTTTGCAAGCCGTACTCTATACTTTAAGCAATCACACAATGCTCCCCTGAATATACATAGATGAGGTGGCATGCCATGACGTCGGTCGTCGGCTGCTAGTTTCAATTTCTCGCAGCTACTTGGAAAAGGCAGGGTATTTGGATCTGGTTTGCGGAGACGCAAAGTTGTGGTTGATGATGCCAGCGCTCTTTTGCCCACACTTGGTGCGAGGTAACCATTCAGCCTTCTGGAGCTGACACGTTGGGCAGTGGTGGCGTGATTCCTGTTTGAGTGTGCGTTGCGAGTGCCTGCAGGATTTCGGAGATTGGATCCAGTCCCCTCAGGCGGAGCGTTCGAAAGACGCTCATCAGGACAGACTGGGTCAGGGCTCCACGATCGCTTCCGTTGGCGTAGCTGTTCTTGCGAATCATCACCGCCGGGCGAATCGCTCGCTCGCCCGCGTTATTGCTCGAAGGAACATCGTCGTACCACAGAAATGTCAGGAGCTCATTGCCGTACTTTGCTAGGCGTTTGGCGAGACGCTTCGCATCACTGTGGTCCCATGACTCGGCTCCCATCGACGCCAAGCGACCTTCCAAGCGGACAACCGCCGTGTCATATGGTTCCTCTTGTATCAAGGGTTTCTGCGCGTGGAGCTTCTTCGCATCCTTGTACGCCCGCATCAGACGCCGACGAAACGAATCCCAGTCAGACTCTCCGCGATGCTTCTCATCGACCGACGCCACATCGCGCAGCAGGTGAGGCCAGCATTTCTGCTGATCGGTGCACAAAACACTGTCATAAGGCGACCAGAAATCGCTCACCAAGGTCCCCTCGAATTCACGTGTGAAGAACTTAAGCAACGCCGGGGAACCGCGTGAGCGATCGATCAGGTAGTAAATGGCATCGTCGGATGCGAAGCACCACAACCAGTGGGTTTTTCCTTGCACCCGCCAACCCGTTTCATCCGCGTGAAGCTTGGCCGCATCGAGGCTCTGTTCCTGGATTTGTTGATACCTGGCAAAGAGGATCTCGGCCAAGCGATGCCACATCTGGACCAGCCCGCCGGCGCTCAGCATCAGCCGTAGATGAAAGTTAAATGTCTCGGTGATCTGGCTGAGTGTCAGGCCTTGAAGGAAATGCAGCATCGCCGAAAGAACCAGTGTTCGGTTGCCCAGCTGGCACCGCGGTAAAACATCGGGCGCTTTGCCTTCGAAGCGTGTGCGACAGCGGGGGCAAACGCCACGATGCAAGCGATCCCGAGTGACGACCGGCTTGAGATCCTCAGGAATGTCTTCGGTGAGACGCTCTCGGACTTCGCCGGTATCCTGCAGCTTCTCGCCACAATCCGGGCAGCTCTCGGGCACCCAGTCGCGGGTTTGATCGGCTTCGATGGGCGGCTTACGCCGGGATCCCGGATGCCCCTCCTGAGCGCCCCGTTTCTTGCCTTGTTTTCCACGCGGTTTTGGGGCGGGCTTCTCGTAAGGTGGTTTGGCCCCCGAAGGAGTGTTGGGTCCATCGGCCTGCTTTCCTGCCAAACGCTGCTGGATCGCCAAGAGCGTGAAGGTGCATGTTTCGGCGTCACCGCTTGCCAGCCGTCGCGCGTCCTGCTCCGTCGCTCTGCCGGAGCAAAACCGATCGATAAACTCGTCATCGATTGTCGGTACGGCTGTTGCGGTGGCTCCTTCCATGATCCAACCAACAGAACCAATCAGACCGATTTCACCAAGACCGATTTCCAAGCGGCTGAATGGTTACGTTGCTTCAAGCCCGCTCCCAGAAGACCCTTGGCAAATCGCTTACTTGGAAATCGCAAAATCTAGGCGAGTTTGCCCCAAGCTTCGCGGATAGCGATTTCCAACACCGTGTCGAAGTCGCAAACGATCATACCTACTTTGCTTCACACCGGATTGATGACGATCCGACACGAATGAACTTGGCGTTTGTGCGCGGCGATGAAGCCTCGGTGGTCCAGTTCCGGCCCCACATGCTCGATTCACCAGAAGCACCCTCCGATTTCGCGACAGCAATCGCCAAGGGCTTCGCCGATCGCCAGCCTCAGAAGCGGATTGTCAAAACCTTCCAACGCTGGATCAAACCAAATGAGTCAATTGATTTCCTAAACGGCGGGGACCATGGTTTTTCAAAAGCCGTTCGCCGATTCGATCTTCTCATCGATCCCGCATCATGGGTAAGGTTGTCACCCGAGTTTGATCCAACAGACCAACTCGACTCCCTGCATCAAGCCGCAGCGCTGCTTGCCCACGGACGCATCGAAATCCAGTCGTTGGCTGTGGACATCACCAACCTGCAACGAGTAGCGACAGATCAAATCATCGCCGGTCACAAGTGCGAAGTACTCGAAGAGGTCCACTCCGACGACGATCGATACACGCGGCGATTTTGGGTCGACTTGAACGCCGGCGGATTGATCCGCCGCTACTACGGAAAAGTCATCCCACCGGACGAGTCCATCGAGTTCGAATACGGCCGCCCGCTCCCGCCATTGCGAGGTGACGTGTGCATCGAAATTAGCTACGACGAGAACGAAGATCCGACAGGTTGGACAATTGTCAACGGCCAATCGACCGAAGGCCCCCTGCGGTTCGTTGCGAACGCATTCGTTCATGCTGACGGTGAAATTCCGCCAAATTCAATTGCAGCAGGAAACGGTGGCAGGAAACGGTGTCAGGTACCTTTTTGAATGACTAGGCAGCTTTCAGCGGCTAGTTTCCGTGTCTGGGATTGCTTTCTCTGCCTTCTTGCTTCACGGAGGTCTTATGGGACGTGCACCGCGGGTTGATCTTGCCGGGCACCTGTACCATGTCTTGAATCGTGCCAATCGAAGCGCAAGAATTCTCAAGAAGGATGCGGACTATGAAGTTTTTGAGCGGATTCTGGCTGATGCGGTCCGGCGGGGCGATGTGGACCTCTTTTCGTGTTGTCTGATGCCCAATCACTGGCATCTGGTGGTGAGACCCGTGCATGACGGCGGCATGTCGCGGTTCTGCCAGTGGCTCACCCTGACGCACACCCAGCGGTACAACGCGCACTACGGAATAGCGGGTCAAGGACACCTGTATCAGGGACGCTACTAGAGTTTTCCGATCCAAGACGACGAACATTTTCTAATCGTTTGCCGGTACGTCGAACGCAATGCGTTTACCGCGGAGCTTTGCGAAACCCCGGAAGCCTGGCGATCGGGCAGCCTTTATCGTTGGAACTCAGGTAACGCCCAGGAGAAGTCACTGCTGACGCCTTGGCCAATCAAGCGTCGGCCGGATTGGTGCCGCCAGGTCACGATGGCCTTATCGGATCGCGAGCGGAAGCGACTGAAGTGGTCCGTGGAACGAGGAGCCCCATTCGGCGACGAGACCTGGAACGAATCCATGGCCAGACGATACAACCTCGAGATGACGATGCGTCCCCGAGGCAGGCCCAAGAAGTTGAAAAGACCGGACCGAAATCTTTCCTAGATCACCAATTCGGTACCTGACCGCCTTTCTGACCTCGTCTTCAAAAAGTTGAGCGGCGAGACGTGGTCGGAATTGCAAAAGTGTCGGGCGGCACTCGAGATCAATAACTTGCGTCGCTTGCTCTCCAGCCAGGTGGATTGCGGCGATGCGGTGATTAACCTCCGCCCACATTTCACCCAAATGCAAACGGCACTGGAGACTCGTTCGGCGGCCGCCTTCTTCCGAGCCGATATCCGCTTCCACTTAAAACTTGCGTACCGAAGCTTGCCGTGCTTTCAAGCGCTGAAGTCGCTGCTGCTATTTATACGTGTCGCTGCGCAAAGGATGTCGAACGAGCGATCCATGCGAGAACTGCTGGACGACCATCAACAGCTGTTCGAATTGATTTCGAAAGCATCGAATGCAAATTGCAGTGAGTCAGAGCGTCAAGCGACCGCGGCAGAAGCGGAAAAATTTTTGAAGCACCACATCAAGCACTCCACGGACCTGTTCGTTTCCACCGCCAACGGGGAGGAGGGGTCTATCTCGGATGTGCGGTTGGGTAATTTCCAGGAAAATCCATAATTCCGGGAAATGTCTGACAACGTCCGTATTTTGTCTGGAACGGGTGTTCATTCCGGCGAAGATGCGTCGAATCCCAAGGAATTACCTGAAATCCCTGCGATCTCCACGTCCGGATTTTGTCTGGATTGGCTCACCGTGCGCTCTGTGATGTCCGGATATACGTGGTCGCTGGCCCATCCCCCTCTTGACGAAGCCAACCACCGGCCTCAAGCGATGAGAGGTCACGCTGGGCCTGACGTTGACTGACCGACTTCTCCATTTCGTAGTAGTCGCCAGGAGAGAGTGACGCACCGGGGTCCAGCCGTGCCAACAAATTCAATTGCCGCTTGTTGAGCTTGATGTCTAGCTTGGCCTGTCGCCCAAAGAGCGTTAACGTCACACCCAGTTCATCCACCAACCAAACTGGTGTCGGCAAGTTCGCAGCTCGGCAGTCATCCAAGATCTTGATCGTCCCGCGACCAATTCGCTCAATCAGGCCACGAAGATAGAAGGTGTGGGCGATGTCAGGATTCCTGGGTAAAGACGGATGGCGTTTTTTTAACTTGCTGACGGTCAATCCATCTGGAAGCGCGCCGGAATTCCAAATTTCAATTCGATGGGGGTAAACACCAACGGACATACCGCCGTCGAAAGCGGAATAGTCTCGATGCGTCAATGCGTTCATCAGCCCTTCCCTTAGTGCCATAAAAGGATACTCAGGTCGATCTGTACGTTGCATCTGCTCCGGCTCAAACTCAGACACCGTCCGCATGTTTCGCCGCAAGAAATCTTCCAGTTGATACAGCAGACTGAAGGCATGGCCTTCGAAAACCCGGTTGTCAACAAAATCACTGCCCCCCTTGTCGGTTGCGAACACCGTCGCTCGAACCCTTGTCTGTGGCAGGTTTCGAGCTGGCTTTTGACCAAAGAGAAAAGCACACGCGTTGCTGATGACACCCGAATTCAACAGACCTAGCTCGCATAGGATATCGGTCGACTCAGAGTCGTTCGCGATGTCGAAACGACCGGTCTGACGAAAATCATCCATGGTCAGGAATAGCTCCTTCGAATCAAGGTCATGGAAGGTCATCGCCGTCGCTGGCTCGCGTTCCCAGCGGAAGGGCGTGCGATGTCGCACTTCAATCATCTGATGGATTTCTTCAGCCGTAGCCGCCACTTCACGCGTTGACTTTCGAACAAAGATTTTTCCATCGCACACGTAGGGACGTTCATGCCCCGCCGAGACTTCAACAGTGACCAGTCGCTGCCCGCGGTATTCCTCAACACCGACTGACCAGAGCCCCTTGGGAGAGATTCGATCCTGCAACTCGCTGCGTAAGGTATCGACCATGGCGTCAGGGTCATCAACGCCCATGATCATCCCGTTTTCATCAACACCAACAAAGACCGTTCCTCCTTCGCAGTTCAAAAAAGCACAGGCCGCCTCAGCAATTCTGGCAGCGTCGCATTCTGCGTCCTTGAAGTCGACTTGCGTGGACTCCTTGGCAGGAATGTCGAGCTTTACTTTTGTTATACCCACGACTGCCTTCCTCTTTGCGTTTGAGGAATTCACGAACCCGATCGATGTTACTCAGCTGTCGACTGATGATGTGGATAGCATGTTCTTCGTCTCGATACTCGTGTACCCAGTTTCCAGTCCGGTCTTCTAGCGGAACATCTTCGCGTGTCGCGTCCTCATACATCTCGATAACACCCACGCTGTCCAATACAGAGGTTTTCGAGAACTGAAAGTTTGCCCGCGGTTTACCATCTTGTCGAAAGCGAAATTGCTTCAACAGCTGCCGTGCAAACACCACACGTTGATCTGCCAAAATCCAGCGTAGTTTTTCCAGTTTGATCGCTTTTCTCAGTTCGCAGTGCGTGATCGTCCTGCCATCATCCGTCCGACCGCTGCCATAAAATGGACTGACGATGCCCACAAACACGTCACACGTTTCGACGGCCTCCAGGCAGTTTTCGTAGTTTGATTTGCCTGAAAAGACGGGCAAGCTGTCTTTGTGCGACATCCAGACTTCGTATCCATAGCCGTTCAACACAGCATAGATACGATCCAACAGCGATCTGTTCTGATAGACACTCGAGGAAACCATCAATCTCAATGGAGGGTCGTCCGGCATTACGGCACCCCCACCATTTGAGTCGAACGAGAACCTGCCGCGCTCAATCGCTTCACGCTGATTTACCAATTCCCTAGAACAATCTGGGGTCGTGTGGAGCGGCTAGTTTACAACAGGAAAGAGCCGACGACCCCAGTGTGTCCCAATGACTTGGTGATTCCATCCGGGAGCGACAATCGAGGTGGTCACGTCCCTGACCCGTTCATCGAGCGCTCGATTCATACACAACCGCCATGATCATACACAACAGCCATGATCTCTTTCGTATTCCCAATCGGAAACGGCAAGTGTCGCGTTCGCAATCTCGGATGACCATACTCTTCGATATACGCGGCGTGCCACCGAAAATCGATCGACGATGCGGCGTACAGGCTCGCCGCCGCCAAGCCGCTCGTAGAACGTGGGATTCGTCATGGACTTCTCGGTTGGTCGCACAGAAACCGCGAGACATCGCGAGTCGTGTTTCGAGTTGTCATTCCGAAGGCACGAAACGGATGGATTTTGTTTCCGCGCTTGCGTCTATACCTTCATGCAGTGGCGCAGGGCGGCGAGTAGGGTTTCGACGTTGCGGTGCGTTGCTCCGTGGCCCATCAGGCCAATGCGCCAGGCCTTCCCGGCGAACACGCCCAGGCCGCCACCGATCTCGATGTCGAATTCGTTCAAGAGCTGGGAACGGATGGCGGCTTCGTCGATCCCTTCGGGGACGGCGACACAATTGAGCGTGCAAAGCGATTGCTGGGGGATATAAGAGAGTCCGAGTTTCTCGAGGCCTTCGCGCAAGTATTCGTGCACTTCGCGGTGGCGTTGGATTCGATTCTCGAGCCCTTCCTCCGCGACGATTGCGAGTGCTTCTCGAAGCGCGTAAACCATGTTGATGGGTGCCGTATGGTGATAGGCACGGCCGCCACCACCCGTGTAGTAGTTCTTGAGCATGCTGACATCGAGGTACCAACTCTTGACCGGTGTGGTCCTCGCATCCATCCGCTCGATGGCGGCCGCCGAGAACGAAACCGGCGACAATCCCGGCGGGCATGAGAGACACTTCTGGGTGCCGGAATAGACGGCGTCGACCTGCCATTCATCGATCTTCACCTCGTGCCCACCCAAGGAGGTCACGGTGTCCAACGCGAGCAGCATGCCCGCATCGTGCACGAGCTTTGAAATGCCGGCGATCGGTTGATGGGCACCGGTGGATGTTTCGGCATGAACGATCCCCAGCATCTTTGCTTGGGGGTGCGCGGCGATGGCGTCCGCGATTTGCTGATCGGTGAAGGTTTCACCCCACGGGATGTCCACCGTGTGAACGACCGCGCCGGATCGTTCCATGTTGTCCTTCATCCTGCCGCCGAAGACGCCATTGATGCAGACAATGACCTCGTCACCTGGTTCGACGAGGTTGACAATGACGGTTTCCATCCCCGCCATACCGGTCCCGGAAACGGGGAAGGTCAAGGCGTTCTCGGTCTGGTAAACGTGACGAATCAAGTCGCACGTTTCGTCCATGTAAGCGATGTACTGGGGGTCCAGGTGACCCAGCGTCGGAGCCGCCAGGGCTCGGCGGATGCGATCGGGAACCGTGGAAGGACCCGGCCCCAGGAGGATGCGTTCGCGAGGATTGAGCGGCTCAACTTGCATGGTTCTGGTCATCTTGTGTTATGGAAAGGTCCCCTGATCGTACCGGAAGGACCGCATTGGGAAACAGGGTCAGCTGGGCTAGCAAAAGAGCATGCCCAGGATTCCGGCGAAGGCCACGTAGTAGACGAATAGCAGGGAAGTCAGCCGAATCACATCGCCCTCGTCTCCCGTTAACCCGACCACCGCGCAGGCGGCCACCACGTTATGCACGCAGATCACATTGCCGGCAGCGCCCCCGACCGCTTGCAGCGCCACGACCCAAAGTGGGTCCGCGTCGATCGACAGGGCGACTTGGAACTGAAACAGCGCGAAGGTCATGTTACTGATCGTGTTGCTGCCCGCGATGAAAGCGCCGAGTCCACCCAGGGTGGGTGCCATAGCCGGCCAAAACCCACCGGCGACCCGTGACACGCCGTGGGCAAGTTCACTGGGCATGGAACCCAAGCCCGCTTCACCACCAGCGGAATGAAGGAAGACTTGAACCATGGGCACCGCGAACAGGAGCGCCGGGGAGGCGCGTCGTACCATGCGAGCGGACGTGGACCAAGCTTGCTGAACATCGGCAACACGCATGCGGTGAAGCAGCGTCGTGAGCAAGGCGACCAAGACAAACACGCTGCCTGGGACATAAAGCCACGGCACGGGCGCGATGGAGACGGAGCTTCCCCACAGCTCTTGCAGCACGTCCGGCGACGCTGGGATCGTCATGGATTGCAGCCAGGATTTGATCGGCAAACCGGGAAGCCGTGTGAGCACCAACAAGACACCAATCAACAAGTAGGGCAACCACGCTAACCACGGGCTAAGTGCTGTCGACTCGGGTGCATCAGCTTGTTCACTCCCTGGTGGGTTCCTTTTTGTGTCCGGATCGTTTTGGTCAGATTGGAAGTCCCAAGTCGCGTCCGCGGGTAGCAAGAAGCCTCGCTTGGCGGCCGGGATGACAATGGCCAGCCCGGTGAGTCCGCCGAGCAGCGACGGGAACTCGGGCCCCAGCAACCAAGCGATCGTGACGGAAGGAAGGGTCATGGCCAAAGCAGCGAAGACCGCGAACTTGGTCATTTCCAATCCCTCTCGGATGGATCGAGTGTTGCCAAAGAAGCGGGTCATGAACACGACCAGGCAGAGGGGAACCAAGGTCCCGATGACGGCATGGAGTGCCGCGACGCGAAGGCCGATGATCGGTAAGAGTTCTTCCCATCGCGCCAGGTTCAAGCTCCTGGCGTACTCCACCACGATCGGGTCGCCTGCCAGGCCTTTCTGCACGCCGAAGACGATGGGCGTTCCGACCGCGCCAAACGAAACCGGCGTGGATTGAATCATCATCCCCGCGACAACCGCTGCGCGTGGTGGAAATCCCAGTCCCACCATCAACGGGACGCACACCGCTGCGGGTGTTCCAAACCCTGCCGAACCTTCGATGAAGGATCCAAAGAGCCAGGCAATCAGAATCACCTGCACGCGACGATCGGGATGGATGGCATGAAATCCACCGCGGATCACTTCCAGACCACCAGATCGTTCCAGCGTGTTGAGCAACAGAATCGCGCCGAAGATGATGTAGAGAAGCGTGACCGCGATCACCAACCCATTCATGGTCGCGGCCAGCACTTGATTCGATGGGAGTCGCCAATAGGCGAGGGCGACCGTGGTGGCGGCTGTGTAGGCCAATGGCATGGCGCGGGATGCCGGCCAACGTCGCCCCACCAAGAAGAAGGCCACGACCAAGAGGGGCACCAACGACATGATCGTGGGCAGCAAGGGGGTCATCAGTCACCGCGTTTGCGAAGGAGACGAGGTTCGCCAATGCAACGTGGCGGCGAGCTACGTGGCATCGACGCGAAGACAGACGACGACGTAACGGCCATCCTGCAAATGATCGGGGTCATGCAGGATTTGGCCTCCCAAGCCAAACGTTTCCCCGTCGTCTCCGCCCGTTGCCGGTGCAATGATAAGGGTGTGCGCGGGTTGCGTGGGCCAAGCCACGTGAAGTCCTTCCAAAACCCATTTGTCCCGGGACGCTGCCATCCGGATCGCCGCATCACCGGCGACAAACCGTTGACGTGAGACACCGTGATGCACTTCCGCCTGTATCTGCAAGGTGCAGCGATTCGTGTGGCCACCGGGTTCCGGCGTCAGAGACAGCACCATCTGAGGTGACGGCAGGTGATGCCCACGAATGCCGACGCGTGTCTTGAGGAGCAACGCAGGTTCGCCAGCCAAATTGGGCGACAGCGGCATCTCGTGACGGCGTCCCAGACGCAAGGGGATGGTCCGCGCCCCGCTGGGCGATCCGCCCGCCACGCCCGCGCCGGTCAAGAGCTCCGTTTCAGCATCCACGGGCCGAGACGCCTGTCGAAGCGGAACAAGCGCCTCATCGCTTCCGCGAACGACGCCAATGCGAAATCCGTTACGAAGCCAGCTGTGTCGCACTTCCGGTTCCAGGATCGTTTCATCGACCTCAGCCCACCAGTCTTCGTCGATGGCGTCCAGGGGGACATGCAAGAACTCGGCATGCAATGGAAGCGAATTCGCGTTGAGACGAGGAAGCGAAGATGACGATTGCGCGACCACCGCGGACGGCTCGTCTTGTTTCTCGAGTTCGCGCGACCACGTGGGGTCACTCAGCAGGCTGCAACCCGATCCCAGAGCGAGCAGCCAGGCGACGTTGAGGAAAAAGATCCGGGAAGCGAATGTTCTCGATTGCGCTTTGGGCCTGTAGGAACCGTCACACCAAGGCGAGCGCGCCGTGCCCGTTTCGTTGCTGGTGTTGGCCCCGTCCATGGGTTGAGATTCGTCCCCGCGATCAGTTGATTGTTGCTCGTCAGTCGAGATGGTCCGCCAAATTGTTTAACCGTCAGCCGCAGGCGCACGCGTTTTCCCGAACACCTCGTACGCCTGCGGCTGACGGTTAAACAACAAACACGACCTCGGTGTTGAAAATCAACAAGCTGTTAGGCCAAACAGTCCCGATATGGAGTGGCTAGCAAAGGGTTGTGTCAGCTGTCAATGTGATTGCGCCGCCAACGGTTCGCGATCAGGGTGTCCAGAAACAGCTGACTGACGTGAAACAGAAGCATGGGCACGATGCTCACACCACAATCCAGCGCGATTTGAAGTCCCACCATCAGTGTCTTTTGACTTCCTGAAATCGCGACGGCAATCTGAGATGATGGCGGGAACGCGAGCAAACGCGAAATGAGAATGCCCGCGAGGAGGACCCCCAGGTGGATGCCCGACGTGGCGAGGAGGACTTCGACTAACCCGCTGCCGCTGATGATCGAATCAGGTTCTGCGAGATATCGGATCCCGCTCGTGGTGGCTCCGACAAAAACCATCGCCAGGATGCCGATCTGTGCCAAGGTCGAGAACGCTTTCTTGCGATCGTCGATCCAACGGGCCGCGCTGCGAGAGCCGCGGATGCCCTGAGCGATCACCAGTGGGAGCACGACCAGCAACCCGAGTTTGATGACCTGGTCCCGCGCCGAAACGTGAACCTGTGATTCGGGAAAATCGACCCACTGGTTTGCGACCCAAAGCCCCACAGGAATCGTCACGATGCAAGCCAAGTTGGTTGTTGCGGTGACCAACATGGCGATCGATTCATTGCCACCTGCCTTTCCTGTCCAAACCGTGGCGGATGCAAGGGTACAAGGCATCAGCGCGGCAACGATCAGGGCAGCGGACCACGTGCGGTCCAACAGCGTGGCCACGGCCAGGGCCAGCAAGGGCAACAGCACCACGTTGAGCGAGACGCCCACGAGACCTGGGAGCGGCTTGGCAGCCAGAGCGCGGAGGTCCGTGAGTTGAATGCCCGCCGATGCCAAGAACATCACGATGGCGACAAGAAAGCCCCGTGCCGTTTGCCATTGCGTGACGGGTTCAAACGCCGGCGCGTAGCGAAAGCCCACCAAGAACAAAAGGGTCAGCGAACCAAGAAACCACTGTTGTCTCCAAACGCCCATCCGTGTCGGGCTCCCAGGTTTGTCCGCGTTCACGCCTCACTTTCAACGCTTTGGATGGCCGCGTCCACGATCGCGGCGCACTTGCGTTGCCCTTCGTTGGCGACCTCCTGCGCCGGGCGTTGCCAATAGTCACGATTGAAGAGTTCCAACGAGAAGGTGCCAGTAAACCCATGCTTCAACAGCATCGCCACCGTGTCCACCAGCGGGCAAACCCCATCGCCGGGAAACACCCGGTCCTTGTCGCCGATCTGTGCGACCGGGACGTCGGGGTAATCGTTGATGTGGAAGAGTGGCATGCGGCTGGCCTCAATCATGCCGAGTCCCGTGAAGTCATTGCCACCTTTGTAAATGTGATAGAAATCGGGCAGCACCGCGGCATTGGGTTGTTCACTGGCGGTGGAAACGTAGGCCAATTCAGCCAACCGGCTCAAGACGGGCGAGAAGCCCCAGAGCTCCAGGAGGGGTGTCACGCCAACGGATTTCCCAACCTGGAGCAACTCCGCGTAGCGTTCCGCGATCATGGGAAGCGTCGGTGGTCCCGAGGCTGCTATGTCTTGGGCTCGATGGGCTCCAACCGGTGGAGCCGCCATGTAGCGACCTCCGAGTTCTCGGACCATTTCCATGTCGCGTTTTGCTTCGTCCAAGCCCTCGCTTCGCTGACTGGCGTCGTCGACGATCCATTTGGCGAAGCCGATCGCGCCGGAAACGTCGAGCCCAACATCGGAGAGCTGCTGTTTCAGGTCACGAACGGAACCGTGCTTCTCAGCATGTTCGCGCAGGTCGCGAATCCAGGGTTCGATCCCGTCGTAGCCCGCCTTCGCCGTGACGCTGATTTGTTCGCTCACCGAGAGTTTCTGGCCGCGGATCGTGCTGGTGTTGAGCGCCAGTTTGGGACGGACGGTCGATTGGGTTGCGCTCGCTTGTGTTTGGCTGGCGGCTGCCACGCCCAAAGCGGTGGAGGCCCAACTCGTGAATGCCGAGGCGGTGGCGGATTGTGAGCTGGCGAGCAGTTGATGCGTGGCGACGGTTCCGGCAGCCATCGCGGCCAGAGCGGCACGTCGATTGAGACGACAGTGGGACATCGGATGAATCGTCGAGTTGTGAGGGAGCATCGGAACGCGAGCCGTTCGCATCCTGCGTCAGTCTATTCGAAGGGACGGGGGTGCGTGCCGGTCAAGTGCGTCTCGCGTCGTGTGAGCGCACTCCTTGTGAGGGTGGCGGAAAACGTTGGGGATCCGAGCACGGCGTGCTCGGCGACCGTCGCCGCGTTCGCCGAACGCGGGTCCGTCCCAAGGGCGCGCGTCTCGCCAAGGGCATGGTCCTTTTCCAGGGATTGGGCGGTGGTTGGCGGTGGAGATCCGAGCACGGCGTGCTCGGCGACTGTCGCCGCGTTCGCCGAACGCGGGTCTGCGCAAGGGTCGGGTCCTTCCCACGGAATCGTTCACGGATTGGCAGGGATCCGTCTGCCAAATGCGAGGTGAACTTGCGGTGAGGCTTCAGTCGATGCCGTTCACGATGTTGGCAGGTTCTCCGTTCCAGATCGACCGTGGGCGTCGTATTGTCCGGCTCGGCGAGGTAGTATTCTCCCTGCAGGACCGCCATCGTGATGTCGACTTGCGACGCCCCCGAGAGAGGCCCTGCCAGCACGTCCAGCGCGAAGTCGAGCGACGTCGCGG
>JBCCYK010000172.1:0-14352 GCA_039189905.1 Planctomycetota bacterium | reverse complement strand
TAAGACGCAACCCATCGGGACGTTGTCACGGGAATGGAAAGGGAAATCGTGCTCGTACTCAGCCGCGGAGTGGCGGTACTCGTACTCCTACTCGACTCGTTGCTGTCTCGAGTACGAGTACCGCTTCGCTGAGTACGAGGTACGACTACGATTTTCAGCGTGACCGAGGGTTTTTGCCTGGCTTGCTAAGCTGGACGCTCTCTAACGCGATCCGGCTGACATGCTGACTGTCATTGCCATGTGAAGTGCAATGACGAATCAGGCGCTGCCACTGGGGCAGACGGGACTGCGACGCGTCGCCAACATCCCACCCGCGTCCTCTTCCAAGCCAGCCTCGCGGATCGCTTGCTCGATCACGGTGCGATAATAGGCCAATCGGGTTTGCGCGTGATCAAGCGAACCGCCAAACGACCGCTCGAGATCCAGGTAAATGAGCGGGACCGGGATCTCGATGACCGTTAAACCTGCGGCAGCGGCTTGCACCCAAAGCTGAAGTGGCATGGCATAACCCGCGTCCGTGATTGACAGTTGCTGAAGCGCTTCGGCGCGGTAGGCCTTGAACCCGCAAAAGGCGTCGGTGAGCGTGAAGCCGAGACGTTGGTTGAGCTCGCCCGTGATCAAACGGTTGATAAACAATCGTTCCGCCGGCGGTGCATCATCACCCTCATACTGCTTGAGATAGCGGCTTCCCGAGACAATGCATGCCGCCTTGGCGGCTTCAATGAAGCGTGGGATTCGAGCGGGTTGATGCTGGCCGTCACAGTCCAAGGTGACGACACCCTCATAGCCTCGATCCAATGTCATGGCGAAGGCGGTTTGCAGTGCGGCCCCGTAGCCTCGATTCGTGTTGTGATGCTCGACAAAAATCTGGCCTCCGGCATGGCACTCAATCTCGTCCAGCAATTCGGCCGTGCCATCATCGCTGCCATCGTTGACCACCAAAACATGCTCGCTGTACTGCCGCACCTTATTCAAGACATCGGCCACCGTGTCCGCCTCGTTAAAGACAGGCAAGGCGGTCAACCAGCGTCCATTGCGTTGACGATGTACCATGGTCTGGATCTTAGAAAAGGAATCGAGGTCGAAAACCCAGCGCGGCATGCGTCACCGCTGCCAGGCTGACGTTACGCGAGCGGGAATCAGAAGATCATATCGAGGTTGCAACCCGCATGCCGAAAGAGGCCTATTCGGGCGGAAAATGTTCAACTGAGGGGAACCAGACTGGTGCATCAGCCGATGAGTGCTGCCACTCAATCGCGAACCCGCCTCAAGTCCCGCCGGCGAGTTTGGCCTGGCGTTTTGCCAAAGCCGACCCATGCTCTTCCGCATCGAACAGGGGATTCGCGGCGCGAGGGATGTCCGCTTGAATCCCCTCCTGCCAAGTTTTCAGCTTCTTCAACAGCTCGTCCGCGTGTTCGGGATAGCGTTTGGCGACATTGGTTGCTTCGCCGATGTCACTTTCCAGGTCAAACAACTCAACAGCGTCGTCTTCAAAGTGTTGTAGGAGTTTCCAGCGGCCTTGCCGGATCACGCTACAAGGCCGGCTGCGAAACAAAACGTCTCGTTGCTCGTCAAATCTTTGATAGGAGTCGAGGTAGGCAGGGAAATGCCAATACAGGGCGCGCTGGGCGAGGGCATCGATTTCGCCTTTGAGAAGTGGCAGCAGGCTGACTCCATCGACAGCCTGATCCGATGGCAATCCCGCTTGCGCGATCTCGCAGAGCGTCGGGTAAAGGTCCACGCCAATCACCGGTTCGTTGGATCGCGACCCGGCGGCGATCTTCCCGGGCCAACGGACAAAGAAGGGAACCCGAATCCCGCCCTCATAGTACGTCCCCTTGTAGCCCTTCAAGGGAGCCATGTCCGTGGCGGGTCCGTAGCCACCATTGTCGCTGAAGAAAAGGATCACGGTGTTCTCCGCTTGTCCCGTTTCCTCCAGCGCACGCATGATCCGGCCGACGCCCTGATCGACGGCTTCGATCATCGTCGCCATGGCCACGTGGTTGTGCAGTGTTCCCGCCGGCTTCGATTGATACTTGTCCACTAGTTCCCGTTTGGCTTGCAGTGGTGTGTGAACGGCAAAGTGTGTCAAATAGATTGCCCAGGGATCGGACCGATGCTGTGTCAAGAATTTGATGGTTTCCTCTGACAAGCGATCGGTCAGGTACTCGTCCTCCGGTGCATCTTGAAGTCCAGGAACAGGATGCGGCGGATAATAGCCCCGAGGTGGACTGCCCGAGTGCGTGCCTCCCACGTTGCGGTCAAAACCGTAGGGAAGCGGGTCGTTGCTCAAGTGCCACTTGCCAAACAGCCCGGTCGTGTAGCCCGCCGATTGCAATCGCGCTGCCCACGTTTCAATTTCGGGGGCCAGTGTGTCAACGCCCGCGATGTGTTCCAGTCGGCGATGCTTTGCCTTGCCCCGAGGTTTCGTCCCCACGTTGTAGATCTTGTGCCGCGGTGTGTATTGGCCCGACAACAAGCACGCCCGCGCCGGTGCGCAATTGGCGGCACACGAGTAGGCGTTTTCGAACACCATCCCTTCCGCCGCTAAGCGGTCGATGTTGGGCGTCTCATAGAAATCGGAACCCATGAACCCGCAATCACGCCACCCGTAGTCATCGAGAAACACGAACAGGATGTTGGGGCGAACTGACGACGCGTCCGCCGCGCCAGCGAAACGGGCGGCAAACGGCGTTCCGATCAGACAGGCACACAGTGCCATCATGAATCGCGCGGTCGATAACATGGTTGAGTTCCGGTTCAGGGTGGTTTCTTCAAAGTCGCTCGACGGCGAACGTATCCATCTGGCTCAAGTCCCCGGTTTGGAAGCCTTTGTTGAACCAACGGATACGCTGTTCGCTGGTCCCGTGATTGAACGATTCCGGCGTCACGTATCCGCGTGATCGCATTTGCAGCGTGTCATCCCCGATCATGCGTGCCGCGTTCAAGGCTTCCTCGACATCGCCGGGTTCCAAGAAGTCATGGCGTTCATTGGCATGATGCAACATCACACCCGCCAAGAAATCGGCTTGCAGTTCCAGACGCACGGAGTACTTGTTGTACTCCACTTCCGGTAGCCGCTGCCGCAACTGATCCAGTTTGTCGGTCGTTCCCAAGAGCTTCTGCACGTGGTGACCCACTTCGTGAGCAACCACATAGGCTTGCGCAAAATCGCCGGGGGCGTTGAGTTGTCGTGCGAGCTGTGAGAAGAAGGACAGATCAAGATAGACCTTCTGATCTGCCGGGCAATAAAACGGCCCCGTGCCGCTGGAAGCGCGTCCGCAGGCGCTGTCGGTCCCATCGGAGAACAGGACCAACGTGGGCTCCCGGTAGGTCATCCCACTGGCCTGAAAGACGCGGTTCCAGACGTCCTCGCTGTCGGCAAAAATCGTTTTTGTAAACGCAGCCGCTTCTTCTTGTTCGGGCGTGAGTGGTCGGGCCTCACCGCCCGCTTGACCCCCACGCTGCTGGGCTTGCTGCAGGAACTGCTGCGGGTTCCCACCCAGCAAGGCGATGACCACGGCGATCAAGATCACCCCGATGCCGCCACCGACCATCGCTGGGGGGCGTTTGCCACGTCTGTCATCAACATTCGTACTCTGTCGCCGACCGCGCCAACGCATGGGAGATTCTCAGGTTTGATGGACCAAGAGGAAGGCTAATCGATGCATGAACATCGACCGCAACTCAAGGAGCCTCGTACTCCGTGCTCAGCGTCATGTTTGGGTAGCGAAACTCGCCAAGAGTTTCGGCCTGCTGCAAGAAAGCCGAAAGACTTGACGTCTTTCGCTACGACACGAACCGAATATTGAAATGCGGCGAACGATCAGTTTCCAGTTTCGCACAATCTCTTGGGGCCATGAAGTGGCCCGCACACTGAGGGATCATGGGCCTAGTTGTGCGGATCGCTACGAGCGACCGGAGACGTCCGCGTGATGCCCTGCGAGTGCCCCGCTTTCGTGCCGCAACTCCGAAGCATTCTCTCTAAACTGACGGGTGTAGACCCTGACGGGTCATTTGGGGCCGGCTATCCATCCCACCGCGATCACTCTGATGCCAAACGGATCTCCACAGACCGACACGCCACGACGTTCCCCATGGATCGCTTTGGTCTGGGCCTTGGCGGCGATGGTTGCCGTCGCCGCCCCTCTCATCGTTGGCACGTGGATCCAGTGGGGAATCACCGCCGCACTTCGCTGCACCACGGAGTTGGTCTTGCCGGTCGGCGCCGCATGGCTGTTCTTGGCCGGTGCGGCCGGCTACTGCACGGCACGTCATTCACGCAGACTGGCATGCGTGTTTTATCTCGCCTTCGTCCTTTGGATGCTCGTCGGCAACGGCCGCTTCAGCAACTGGTGTATGCAACAGGTCGAGTGGCCATTGACCTTGAACCCACACCCGGCCTTGGAACGTCGTGTCCTCGACTCGCCTTTGGACGCAGTCGTGGTCTTGGGAGGTGGCAGTCTGACCGTCTTGCCTGGTTTCTACGAAGGCGGCGAGGAAGGCGAACGCGTGATTTCAGCCGCCCAGGCTTGGCACGCCGGTGCGGTTCGCATGATCATCGTGACGGGTTCTTCCTCCACGGGACGCGATCACCCTCGCGAGCAGAGCCGACAGATTTTGGAATCGCTTCGCGTGCCCGGCGAACGCATCTTCGAGATTGAGGGCATCAACACGCGCGCCGAAATGAAGGCCTTGGCGGCTTGGCTCAAATCGCCACCCGAACAAGCGTTCCCTTGGCTAAATCCTGAAAGCGCGCCACTTCCGCAAGCGGAACCGCCGGGTGATGGGAGTGCCCGTGAAACTGACCTGCTGTCTGGCACGGTTGCAAGGGAAGTGGACTTGGAGAGCCGCTCGTTACGGGTCGGGTTGATCACGAGCGCCTACCACTTACCCCGCGCACTTCGGCTTGCCAAATCGGAAGCCTTGGACCTGATCCCACTGCCCTGTTGTTTTCGCGCCAATCAGAATCCTCGCAGCCTGGTCGCTTCGGATTTCGTTCCCTCTGCCAGCGGTCTCCTGCGGTTCTCCAAAGCCGCCAAGGAAGTGCTGGCACGCTTGGCCGGCCAATAGGCGGGCGGCCCGAACGGCCATGCCCGCGATCGTTCCGCCAGCGTGGAAGACTTTTGGGTCGGATTTCCCGAATTACCCGCAAGATCGTTCCAAATTCACACGATAACGGTCCTACGCGAGTGTTCCGCCTGGATTCGGCGATCGTTTCTAGCAGGGCACCGCGCGTATGCATTTCAGGCAACCATGGAAGGTTATCTCGCATGAGCCGCTCCAACTCTCCCACTCGATCCGGTCACCGCGCGACGCGGGCGACGCTCTGCTCCCTGGCTCTCTTCTCTTTGGTGAGTGCCGGCTGCTATGGAATGGGTGGCACCAACTTCAACCTGGGGTTCCTGGGCTATCCCATTCCGGTGAGCCCGTACTACCAGCATCGACAAGAAGAGAAGTTTCGGGACCACGAGCGTTACGATCGCGTCCCCATTCTTGGTCCGACAACCAGCGGTGGACCGCCGGTCGCCCTGGATCCGCCAACGGATGCGGAAGTGATGGTTGCTTTGGAACGAGCTCGTCCCGTCCAAGGTGGCATCCCCTTGATTTGGGAAAAGCGACGTAACGACGTGCGAATCATCAAGGAAAAGATTGCAGACTACATTGATCCGCCACGTTTTTATCCCTTGATCGGACCGGCGCAACTGCACCACGCACACTACAAATGCACGATCTACTTCGACGAGAAGACAACCGTCGGCTATCCCGTGCCTCACACGCTTCATGACCGTGAGGCCATCGAGGTGGTGTATATCGACCACAACCACTTCCATATGGTTGGCGATGTGGAGCCTTACACGACACCGAATCTGTAGGTCGGGCTAGCGAGTCCGCGCCGCAAGCCCATGCGTGGCCGCGTCCAGGACTCTGGCAGATTGCGAACAACTTTCCCACATCGCATCGTCCTTACAGGCGGTGCGATTGTGGCGTGCGTATCGGGCGAATGGGCAAAATAACCCAGGGATTCTTCCCGGATCGGGGGTCAGATCGCTAGCGTAACGGGGCCTTGCAACAAGCCCTGTTTCACCCGGATTTGACTTGCCCATGAACCCTGATGATCCTCTCCAACCCGCCGATCTCAGCCCAGAACCGCGCTTCGACGACGCGGACTTCGAGTCGGTCACCAACGCAGATTCACACGCGGACGGCGATCCCGTTGAGCTGGGCGATGAGCCCGTTGAGGTGGATATCGAGGATCCCGGAACCACGTCCGTGTCTGCGGTCGAACCCGACGAGACGGTTGCGCTTCGCAGTGACGCGTTCGAAATGGCTTACGCACATGTCCAGCAGCCTTTCGTCGGTCGTTGGAACACGCTGATCAGCACGACGAATTGGGAAAAAGGACGCATCATCAGTCAGTGGCGTCAGGCGCTCATCGATGCCGAGGCCCATGCGACACTTTTTAGCGACGAAGCCTGGGCATCCCGCGTTGGTGGCGTGACCGCGCCCCATGTCGGTCGGCTTCGACGCGTGTTTGATCGTTTTGGGGCCGAATACGAGAGTTATTCGAACCTCTACTGGTCGCACTTTCTGGCAGCACTTGATTGGGACGATGCGGCACTTTGGCTTCAAGGTGCCGTCGAGGAGAAGTGGTCGGTTTCCCAGATGCGGCACCAACGCTGGGAAGCGACGGGAGCCGTTGCAGCGGACCGTCCGGACGCCAGCCACATTGTCAGCGTGGAGGTCGACGAAGACGCACCTGCATCAGAGGCTCAACCCGATTTCGGTACGGCTCCGGCCCAGGGCGGTGGTGCGTCCCGAGAATTCGACGAAGAGGGAGCGCCGGGGGGCCCCGTGTATGAAGACCCCGATTTTGGCGAGCATCGCGACCTGGACGGCTCCGACGCACCCACGTCCGCAGCCGTCGGGAACGATGTGCCCGGCCCGACCCCGGGCCAGCCCTTTGCAGGCCTTCCCACACTTCCCGATGATCTGGCGGACGTGTTTGAACAAATGAAGTTGGCGATCCTGCGTGAGAAAGCCCAGAACTTCGAGTCCACGGACGCCCAGACGCTTCGTGGCTACCTCCAGGCAATGCTGTTGTTGATTGAATCGTGATCGATTCCGATGGCGTGGATGGGGACGCCAACATGGCCGTGCCCGTGAAAGCACCCTCGCAACGCGTCTTGGTCGCGCTTTGCACTTTCAACGAAGTCGAGAACATCGCCGCCATGATTCAGGGCATTGTCGGGGTGGTTCCCGATGCGGACATCCTGGTCGTGGATGATGATTCCCCGGATGGAACCGGCGACGCGGTGATGGAGCTTGGTCTTCCGCAAGTGGCACTGACCACACGCCGGGGTGTGCGGGGATTGGGAGGTGCGATCCGCCATGCGATGGATCATGCTGTTGAACATCGCTATGACCTTTTCTGCAACCTGGATGCGGACCAAAGCCATCCCGCCGACGTCTTGCCCAAGTTGATTGGCCGGCTGGCTGCTGATCCCAATATGGACGTCGCGATTGCAAGCCGTTACGTCCCCGGTGGTGGCGTGGAAGGCTGGCCACTTCATCGCGTCTGGATGAGTCGCACCGTCAACGCCATTGCACGCCGCTGGGTCGGACTGCCCGTTCGCGATGCCAGTGGCTCCTATCGGTGTTACCGCGTCGCGACGCTGGCGAAGATCGATCGTGTCCGTGGCACCACGGAGGGCTATGCTTTTCTCCAAGAGATCCTCTTTCGTTTGCACGACTCCGGTGCAACGATGTGTGAGATTCCATTCACGTTCCTCGATCGCGAACTCGGCAAAAGCAAGCTGGGAGTCCACGAATCGCTCCGCAGCATCCTGCGCATCCTTCGACTACGTGGCGGGAAGGGCAGCTAGTGTTCCGCCGCAGTTGGGTTCTCGGGTAGCGGAACTCGTCAAGAGTTTCGGCGTGCGGCGAGAATGCCGAAAGACTTGGCGTCTTTCGCTAAGGCTGGAACTCAATTTTGAGCTGCAACGGCTTAGAATTCGCGGCTCAGACCCACCAAAATGCCATGAGCGGTCATGTCGGTCCAATGAGTCAAGGTTTCTGGGCGCGCGATCCCGTCCAACCCGGCGGGCGCCAATTGCGTCAAGTTGAGGATCGGATCGATCTGTTCCGCGGCGCGAAGCACTCGGCTGATGTAAAGCAAGTGATAACCAACGGAAAGGTCCCAACCTCGATGGACGCGACGCGACGCGAAGACGCGCAGTTCGGGATGGACGGCGAAGTCTTCCACACGCCGCGTCCCACGGTTGCTCTCCTGTACCAACAAACCGCTGTTGGAGGATGATTCGGTGAACCCGCCGCCACCATCCGGCACCCGGATGAGCGAGGATCCCGTCGCGTTGACACGCGCGTTGTTGACACCGAATCCCACTTTGAGCCGCGTGTTGAGGGACCATCCGGCGAAACACGTTCTCGCATCCAAACCAAGCGCCACGGCATGGAAGTTGTTCTCGGTCAAGAACCGGTCGGTTTCATCCAAGGTCGTGTCGATCGCCAAACCGGTTCCACCACCGGTGACGGTCTTGAAGTCGCGTATCCTCAGGTTGTCGTCCAAGGTCAAGAACGAGTAGCCGATGAACGTTTGCAGCCAACGGTCTTGTTCCGAAATCAAAAGCCCACGCAAGAGCACGTCACCGCTGCCAAACTCGGTTTCGACACTCGATACGACGTTGCCCGAGAATTCGCCCGGAAAACTCACCAACTCCGCATTCTGTCCCGGATTGCCCGGTGCGATGTCGATGAACGGGCGTGCGAGGACGGCGAAGTCCGATGACGAGGCGGTAAACGTCTGCACTTCATCATCGGCGACCAAGTAGGACGCGGAGATAGCGAGACCATGGGGAAGATAGCGACCGACTTCAAAACGCCCCGCCGAACGTTCCCCGTCAACGAGTTCATCGCTTCCAAAGAGAACGAAGACGCCTGGTTCGCCCTGCACACCCGCATCTTCTCGCGCAGCGGTATCTGGCCCGCTTGTGACCAGCGCAGGCGATATCTGCCCGTCAAGTCGAAGCCGAAGGTACTCGGCAGAGAACCACATGTCCCGCAACGGATGCGACAGCACATGTGCCAACGCGTGAACGCGTGGATCGAAGTGCGGCTGCGGACCTGAGTCGCACACACCCTGGCATACGCCCCCGCATGATTCGCAACCCTCGCCACTCAGCACACTGGCTCCCAAACCAGAATGGTGCTCTCCCTCCATCACCACACCCGGACCGTCAAGCGGCATGCCGGTCCCGGGAGCGGAGATCCTGGGCACGCCCGTCATGGATTGTCCCACACGGTACTCTGGGGGTGCCTGGCCAAAGTAGTACTCGTTTTCGCCGAGTGGCTCAGTGACCAAGTTGCCTTCCGCATCGCGGGTCTCGATGCTGGTGATCGTGCCCGGCTGCTCACCCACCGGCCCCGCCACAACACGATCAGATCTCGCTGCCACCTGTTCAACGCTGCCAAGGTTTCTGGATTGGCCCCGACGCACTTCACGCTGGGGTTTCCAGTCAGAGGCGGTCGACGTGGTCCCGCCGGACCGCGTCTTGCTGGCAGGCTTCACAAGTCGCAGTCGCTGCAAACGCGGCGCCTCAGCATCCTGCGCCAACACCGTCGTAGGGACCATGGCGGCACAGAAGAACATCGAGCCGAACAGCAGATTCGCAACGCACGAGAACGACGGTCGCATGAGTTTCACGCTCGATGAGGAACGCAGTTAGATGGTGCATAGATTTCAGTGGGTTCGAAAATGACCCACCCTCGTTGCGACCTAACAAATGCCTTTCCTCACCGTCAAGAAACGTTCTCGCGTCGATCTTGAGAGAATCTCCCAATTTTCATCTCAAAATACGTGCGTGCGTGCGCGAGATCAGAGCTTCGCAAGCACGGCGTTAGCCGTCGTCCGACCGCCATGGGACCGGCTGATGTTGACAAACTGGATCTTTCGATCGGCATCGATCAAGAAGGCTGACGGATACGCGGTTTCTTTTGGGGCGTCCCAACGAAGACCATACGCGTTGACCATCGTATAGTCGGGATCCAACAGAAGCGTCAGCGGAGCCGGCAGCTGGCTGCCCCGCAAGAACTCGTTTGCCCGTGCTGCCAACTGCGCTTCTGGACCGGGATACACCATCAGGACGCGGGCGTCCTTCCCTGCAAACTGCTTGGCCGCGGCGACGTAACCTGCCACCTGCCGCGAACACAGCCCGCACTGGTACCCGGGATAGCCTCGCAAGACCACCAGCACGACCGGGTTTTCGGCTGCCACCGCGGACAAGGTGACCTCACCCGACAGCTCTCCCGCCACGGCCTCCAGTGTGAAGTCGGGTGCCTCGGCACCGGGGGCCAAATCAGCGGCCTCCGCTCGCGTGATCGTAGCGATTAACAGAGGTAAACAGGCGAGAAGACGAACGGAGCTCATCAGAAACACTCGTAGCAGGGGATTCAATGGAAGCGGGTCGAAGAATGGCCACGTTGCCGGGACGACCCTGTCCGGTCAAAACAAGACACGGCTGGACAAAACCATACACGGAATCGTCATTGGATCGCGGTGCCCGTCAGACCTGCCTACACCAGTTTTCGCAGCGAAGGCAGAAGTGGCCGACTCCAACCTGGGTTGGTTTCTCACGAAAAGTGACATGATCCGTCTTCGCGACGGCTGGCGAACTCAACCCAAAGCCAGATGATAGGGAATGCGGGCTGAGAATCCGCTTTGGCCATCTCACCGAGATGCGACCGACCACCTGATGTTTCCACAGAGAAGGAGCATTCGATCATGAGCCAAGCACCGGAACGACGTGAACTCAGTTTCGATAACCTCGATGCGGCCGTCGCAGACGCGGAGCGGCTCTCAGCGGGCGAGGTTCGAACGACGGGCAACCATTCGTTCGCTGAAATCATGCGCCATCTCGCACTGACCCACGACATGGCAACGGGCAAGCTCGTGGCACCACGACCGCCGTTTTACATGCGTTTGCTGATGCCCTTTCTCAAGGGCTTCATCCTCCGGGGACCGGTTCGACCCGGCTTCAAGCTGCCCAGAGCTTCGGAAGAGTTCTTTTGGCCTGACACAGAGATCGACGTCGCTTCGGCTCTGCAGTACCTGAGAGAATCCGTTGATAACTACAAACGCGTCGGACCGCTCGCGATCCATCCCATGTTTGGAAAGCTTTCGCGTGAGCAAGTCGACCGGCTTAACGCGAGTCACTGCGCGATGCACCTGAGTTTCGTGCATCCGGTTGGTTGAATCAAAGCCCGGAACCAACGGCCTCCTGAAGCGATTGAAAACCATGTCGCGTCATCTTTTCGGCTAACCCCCGACACAGCCTGCGCGTGACAGCGGGGCCCTGGTAAATCAACGCGGAGTAGATCTGTACCAAGGAGGCGCCATGGATGATCTGATTCCATGCGTCGTCCGCCGTCCGAATCCCGCCTCCTCCGAACAGTGCGTAACGGTCCCGATCCATTCGACGGGACAGTGACGCAATGCAGCCAAGGAACCAGTCAGCGATCGGTGGCCCCGCGACGGCACCGGGCGATCGGATGCTGTGCGAAGACGTGTGTTCCCACTTCAACCAGTCCGGTTTCCCCGGGCAAAGGTTGAACATGAAGCCTCGCACAAATGCAAACGGATCGCACTCGCTCAACCATCGATCGTGAACGCGGGGCTCCTGGGTCGGTGGCAGTTTGAGAAAGACAGGACTCGCCATCGAAATGGATCGGAGTGCCTCCAAGAGCCGTTGAATGTTCCCTTGGATGGCAAAGAAATCCTTGCCGCCGTCCGCGTTGGGGCAGCTTAGGTTCAACATCAAGTAACCCGCACGGGTGTGGACTCTCGAGACACTGTCGACGTAGTCCTCGAAGATTTCGTCGTCACTGCCAACCGGGATGCCCGGCCCGTCGTTCGTCTTGACGATGTTCACGCCAATGGGGATCTGTGAGCGGAGGCACGCAAGACGTTTGGCCACCGCATCGACGCCCTCGTTCGGCAAGCCGTAGTTGACGATGAGCGCTTCCTCGTCAGGGACCCGAAACAAGCGCGGCTTGGGGTTTCCCTTGGAAGCTCGCGCTGAAACGGAGCCAATCTCCGCAAACCCAAATCCCAGCGCATCGAGTGCACGAGACGCGCGTCCACTCTTGTCCCAACCCGCTGCTAAGCCGATTGGATTCGGAAAGGTCAGGCCCGCTACCGTGGTATGCAAACGATCATCGAACCCAAGCCAACGTCGCCCTAGAGACCGGACGCCGGGCACGCGAGCGCCGACCCGACACGCCTCAATCGTGGCGTGGTGAGCCGTCTCCGGTGGCAACCGAAAAAGCAGCGGTCGCACAAGGTTCCTGTAAACGTCCATACCGTGGTGAAGTTACGGACGCGGCAAGGCCGGCCCCCAATGTGAACAAATGTGCCCTGCGTCGAGACTGAGCCGGGCTCCAACCCTCAGAAGCTGATCCGCTGGCAGATTCCCTGACAAGAAATTGGCTACTTGTTAGCTGGTGCAGCTTGCACAGGCTGGGAAACAAACGCAGACTAGGGGGTCGGTACGCTTTAGTAGCCCCTCCATCAGGTAGATGAAATGAATCAGCTTCGACTTTTTGCGTTTGCTGCCGCCGTTTTGATGACAAGCGCGGTCGCTCCATTGCATGCCAGCGCGGACGCTTGCTGCCAACCACCCGCACCCGCCTGCTGTGAGCCGGCACCCGTCTGCTGCGAGCCAGCACCTGTGTGCTGTCCTCCCCCGCCAGTGGAGGTGTCCTGGTGTGTTGTCGATCCCGTGACGTGCTGCAAGTACAAGGTCTCCGCTTGTTTACCGGCCTGCTGTGCTTGCCAAACACCGTGCTTGGTCAAGTGCACCAAGGGCTTCTTGGGACGCAAGATTCTGACCTACAAATTTGATTGCGGCGAGTGCGTCGAGGTCGTCATCACGATGTTCGGTCGCGTTATCGTTCGATAACACGTCAGATTTGCCAGAAGACACTCAGGGTCGCCTGTTGCGACCCTGGTGGCTTCCACCCTATAGGTTGACTCGCAAGCGCCGCCCCGAAAGCTGACGCAAACGCGGGCAGAACGCCGAAACGCTGGCAACGCTAGCCGGCAATGGGTTCGTAGAGTTTGATCCAATCGATCTGGACGGTGCCAAAGTCCTGTCCCTTGAAGTCAATCTGCTGCGACTCTCGATCGGATTTCAGCGTGATGAGCGGATCACGGATCAGTTCCTGACGCTCATTGACTCGCATCAAGATCGCTCCCTCTTTGATCTCAATCGTGACGTCGTTCCACTGATTGAGCGGAAAGTAGTCGCCGTCGATGAAGATCTTCTTGGTCTTCTGCAGCGTCAACTTGGTTTGAGAGGCACGAAAGATGAACGAGTTCACATGATGGCCGAGATCCAGCAGTGAGCCTCGGTCCCGGCCCTTCTTGGATGTCTCGTTGTAACGAACTCGCATCTGCACAACGAATGCTTTGGGAACGGGGCTCAGAAAGATGACGGCACGGGTGCCATCGTGTCCGTCTCCTTTGGCTTGCATTTCCTTCTGGAACTCCTCGGACGCCAGGTCTCCCGTCAAGACACCGTCTTTAACGGTCCACTGCGTTGCCTGACGGATGACCCAATGGTCTCCAACGTCAAGGGGTCCATCGGTGTCAAAGGACTCTTCATAGATCAGCTGGACTGCCGGAAAAAGCTGAGGCGCGTAGGCTTGAGGCTCGGACGCCCGCGCCACCGAGACGCTTGAGAGCAAGACCAGACAAGCCGACGCGAGACGATGATGCATGAGTTTCTTCGGGGTAGGATGGACGTCGTGGAAACATGTGATCACGCGAAATGGACCGCAGAGATGAGAAGCTCCACTCTTTGTTCGAAGGCAGGCCTCCTCACCGCGATCCTGGTCATGTTAGTCGTTGCGCCGACGACGTGTTCCGAAGAAACGACTCAAAAACGCACGCAGACGGTTCGCGTCAGCGGGCTTTGGGAGACAGGATTTGGTCCGGTGCGCATCGCCGAGACGGGTGACCGAATTGTCGGTGCCTACCTTTCGGGCGGCCATGTTGTCTACTTCGATGCGTCGCGCGACGAAAATCAGCTCGCGTTCACGTACGAAGAGCCTAACGGCACCTTGGGAGAAGCCCAGTTCGATTTCAATCGGGCCGGAAACCGCTTCACGGGACAGTATCGCGAGAAAGGGACGAAGCGCTGGTCGTCCTGGAATGGGTCACGAGTGCATGCCAAGCCCGATCGGACTTGGCTGATTGTTTTGGAGGCCAATTGGGAACGACGTCTGGAGGATCGCCAGTACGCGTTCGGTGAGATGCTGGAACCGTACTTCAAG